>JBBIKI010000089.1:0-11787 GCA_037445535.1 Acidobacteriota bacterium
CTATTCTCCCGCGTAGCGGGGAGGCCCAACGCCAATTAGGTGGTTGTGGCGGTTGCTGGGGGTAGGAATAAGTTGCTGCGGGTAGGATGGGGGGGCTATAGGTAGGAGCCATGAGGGGGCTACGAGTAGGAACTGGGGAGGTGCTAGGGGTAGGAACTGTATCGGTTTTGGTGAAGCGCCATTTCGGGTCATCGAAAGTCTTCCTCGGGGGTGAGGATACGACCATCCAGGGCTAGTTGACAAGCGGCGCCGTAGGGAATGCGCCACAACTTGGCGGCAGGGTCCCATTGTCCTCCGGCGGCTCGGAGATCTGCGCGCAGTTTTGCATCGGCGGATGAAATGCGGATAATCACGATCCGGTGGGGGTCGAGAAGCGCTGCGGGTGCATTGGGGAGTGCCTTCTTGCGCGATTTGGCGGAGGGGGTCCAGTCGGCTTCATGGACGATGATCTCGATGGTCTTGTAGCGCTTGCCACGGATGCCGTCCTTGAGGTATCGCACGCAGACGAGGCGGTCGCCGTATTCGCGGAGGGCGTCCAGGGTCCCCTTTTCTCCTGGGCGGCGGACGCTCACGGTTCGGCGGTTTTTCTTCGGATCCGGTTTCTTCGCGGAGCCTGGTTGGTACGTCACCCCGGACTCGGCGGCAAAGAGCGGGTGGTCTGGCCAAGGCCTGAACGAATTCCCGTTTTCAGTGTTTCCCGGCATGGAGGCTCCGCCCTTCTCGTGAGGTGGGCTCACGCGCTAGGTGGACCGGAGAATCATCAGCCCGGTTCCTTCAATTGTCTCCGCGCCCGTCCAGAGGGCTCGCCACTCCGAGGCCGCCCCGGTTCAGGACGTGGGTGTAGATCATGGTCGTGGACACGTCACGGTGGCCGAGCAGCTCCTGCACGGTGCGGATGTCGTGGCCGCCTTCCAAAAGATGCGTCGCGAACGAGTGCCGGAGGGTGTGGCAGGTCACGTGCTTGGCGATGCCCGCTTCCCTGGCGGCGCGGGGGATGGCCGACTGGAGGATGCCCTCATTTAGGTGGTGCCTCTTGATCAGGCCGCTGCGCGGGTCGCGCGAGGGCTTGGGCGCGGGGAAGAGGAACTGCCAGCCCCAGTCGGTGGGCGCGTTCGGATACTTGCGGTGGAGGGCGTCGGGCAGGGAGACGCCCACCCGTTCGCCGCGCTCCGCGTCGTCCTTCTCCAGCCATGTCTTGAGAGCCGCGAGATGGTCTCGGAGCGGAGCGACGAGGCTCCGGGGGACCATGGTCCGGCGGTCCTTCCCGCCCTTGCCCTGCCTCACGGTGATCTCGCCGCGGCCCAGGTCCACGTCCTTCACCCTCAGTTCCAGGCACTCGTTCAGGCGCAGGCCGGAGCCGTAGAGGAGTGAGGCGATGAGGCGCTTGCGCTCGGGCAAGGCGGCCAGGAGGCGGAGCACCTCCTCCTTGGAGAGAACCACCGGCAGGCGCTGGGGCCGCTTGGCCCTGACGACGCCGTCCATCCAGGGCACATCCATCTTCAAGACGTCGCGGTAGAGGAAGAGGAGGGCGGCGAGAGCCTGGTTCTGCGTGGAAGCAGAGACGTGCCCCGCCACGGCCAGGTGGGACAGGAACGTGTTGATCTCGCCCGCGCCCATGTCCTTGGGATGGCGCGCGCCATGGAAATGGATGAAGCGCCGCACCCAGTCCACGTACGTCTGCTCCGTGCGGTAGCTGTAGTGCCGCACGCGCATGGCCTGCCTCACAGCCTCCAGCAGGCGGGGCTTCTCCGAAGTACGGATGTCTGCCATGGCCACCCCCCTGACCCTGGTTTTGACCGGTGCGTCATCGGAACACGGACAGTCTAGCGCGGAGAGCGCCGAAGGTCAATCTCCGCGTGGCGTTTCGGTGCGGTTTTCGGAGGAGGTGTTCGGGTTGCCCCGCGCCCTGCTAGCCATCGTCTCCCACGGCCTGGTCCATCATGGAGCGAACGGCCATGAGCTTGGGGAGGTGGCGGAGGAAGCGGAGGAAGCTGTCGGGCGTCTTCCACGTCATGGAGGCGAAGCGCCAGAGGGTCTGGGGCCGCCGGTAATAGGTCCGGTAGAACTGAGCGTACCAATAGTCCAGCCGCTCCCGCGTGAAGCCTTCGGGGACATAGACGAAGTTGACGCAGTTCATCTTGGCCCAGTCCTCCTCGAATCGCCCCGAAGCTTGGGCGGATTCATAAACGGGCGCGCCGGGGAAGGGCGTGAACTTCGTGAGGTTCACCTCGTCGAAGTTCTTGGCCATGCAGAAATCGATGGTCTTGCGGATGCTCTCCTCGGTCTCTCCGGGGAACCCCATCATGAAGAGCCCCTTCACGCGGATGCCCGCGGCCTTGGCGTCGCGGATGGCACGCTCCAACGCCACGCCGTCCGAGCCCGAGCGGTGCCGTGCCAGCACCTCCTCGTCGCCCGATTCCACGCCCAGGTTGATCATCCAGCAGCCGGCCCGCTTCATGAGCTTGAGGGTGGGTGCGTCCAGGCTCTTGGCCCGGCCGATGCAGTTGAAGGTCATGCGCAGGCCGCTGGAGAGCAGGCCCTCGCAGAAGGCCTCCACCCGCTCGCGCTTGAGGGTGAAGTTGTCGTCGTAGATGCTCACGTGGCGGATGCCGTAGCGCGTCCTTAGGAATTGGAGGTGGTCCAGGAGGTACTCGGGGCTGTGGGCCCGGAAGCTGCTGCCGAAGACGGACCGGTCGCAGTAGCTGCACGTGAAGGGGCAGCCTCGGCTGGTGATGAGGGTCGTGGCGGGAGCCCTGGGATAGCTGAAGAGGGGCAGCGGGTAGGCCTTGGGAAAGCCCTTCAGCTTGTCGTAGGAGGGGAACGGCAAGGCGTCCAGATCGGTCATGAGCGGCCGCGGGCCACCGTAGCACACCTCCCCTTCCGGGGTGCGGAAGGCCAGCCCGGGAATGCGCGCGGGCTCCAGTCCCGCCTCCACCAGGTCCAGCAGGGTCCCTTCGCCCTCCCCCACGGCGATGAAGTCTATGGCGGGGTAGTCCGCCAGGAGCCGGGGCCAGAGCGAGGTCGCGTGGACGCCGCCGAAGAGGATCTTGACGCCGGGCCGCTGGGCCTTGATGGCCCCGGCAAGCTCCACGCCCGCCAGAAAGCTCGCGGTGGTGGCGGTGAAACCCGCGAGGGCCGGGTTGCCGGCGAGGGCCTCGCGGACCGTCTCGGCGGGGGTGGCCGGATGGGCGAAGGTATCCACGATGGTGCATGGAAAGCCGCGCCGCTCCAAACACGCGGCGAGCATCATGAGGCCGTGGGGAGGCATGATGTTGGCGAGGCGGGTCACGTCCTCCTTGCCCGCCACCCAGTTCTCCCCGTTGGGCTGGATCAGCACCGTTCTGGGCCTCAAGCTCACCTCCCCTCGTTCGGGCATGCTCCCGTGAAGGCCCCTGTATACACCCTGGCGCGCCACCCGGCCAAGCAGGCGGGACGAGAGTGCGGCATAATAGGGCGGGGCCGGTGCATGGAAGCGCCGGAAAGCATGACGCGTTACACCAAACAGAGGCGGTTGGAATGAGGCCGGGCTACATTACGCCGCGTGCGCTTGCGACGCCTCGGACGCTGGAGGACGAGCATGGAGAGACTCGACGAACTGGTTGTCAACACCCTGAGGTTCCTGGCCGTGGATCAGGTGGAGGCGGCCAAGTCCGGCCACCCTGGGCTTCCCTTGGGCGCCGCGCCCATGGCCTATGTGCTCTGGGACCGGTTCCTGAAGCAGAACCCCGCCAACCCAGCCTGGGCTAACCGGGACCGCTTCATCCTCTCCGCGGGCCACGGCTCGGCCCTCCTGTACGCGCTGCTTCACGTCTACGGCTTCGGCCTCTCCCTGGACGACCTCAAGCACTTCCGCCAGTGGGGCTCCAAGACCCCCGGCCATCCCGAGCACGGCCACGTGCCCGGCGTGGAGGCCACCACGGGGCCCCTGGGCCAGGGATTCGCCATGGGCGTGGGCATGGCCATCGCGGAGGCCCACTTGGGCGCGGCGTTCAACAGGCCGGGGCACGAGGTGGTGGACCACTTCACCTATGCCCTCGTCTCCGACGGCGACCTCATGGAGGGTATCAGCTCCGAGGCGGCCTCCCTCGCGGGCCACCTGAAATTGGGCAAGCTCATCTACCTCTACGACGACAACAAGATCTCCATCGAGGGCAGCACGGCCATCGCCTTTACCGAGGACGTGGGCATGAAGTTCCAGGCCTTCGGCTGGCACGTTCAAAAGGTGTCCGGCGGCAACGACCTTGCGGCCATCGGGGAGGCCATCACCAAGGCTCAGGCCGAAACGGAGCGGCCCTCGCTGATCATGGTCCGCACCCACATCGGCTACGGCAGTCCCAAGCAGGACACGGCCTCGGCTCACGGCGAGCCCCTGGGGCCCGAGGCCGCCAGGGCCACGAAAGCGGCCCTGGGCTGGCCCGAGGACAAGACGTTCTACGTGCCGGAGGAAGTGACCCGCCACGCCGGCGACGTGACGGCCGCGGGACGGGCTTTCGAGACCCTGTGGAACAGCGGCTTTGACGCGTACCGCGAAGCTCACCCCGAGCTGGCGGCGGCCTTCGAGGCGGCCATGCTCGGAAACATCCCCCCGGGGTTGGATGCCCGCCTCCCGTCTTTCAGCCCCCAGGACGGATCCGTGGCCACCCGGTCCGCCTCGGGCAAAACGCTCAACGCCCTGGCGCCGCACCTGGAGGGCCTCATGGGCGGCTCCGCCGATCTCGCTCCCTCTAACAGCACGCACCTGAAGGGCTACGCCGGCTTCTCCGCCCAGGACCGGGCGGGACGCAACATGCACTTCGGGGTCAGGGAGCACGCCATGGCGGCCATCGTGAACGGCATGGCTCTCCACGGCGGCCTCGTGCCCTACGCCGGCACCTTCCTCGTCTTCAGCGATTACGCCCGCCCGGCCCTCAGGCTCGCGGCCCTCATGCAGACCCGCTCCATCTTCGTCTTCACCCACGACAGCATCGGCCTCGGGGAGGACGGCCCCACCCACCAGCCCGTGAGCCAGCTCGCGAGCCTCCGGTCCATCCCCGGCCTCACCGTGCTGCGGCCCGCCGACGCCAACGAGACCGCCGCCGCCTGGTGGGTCGCACTGAACCGCCGCGGGCCTACGGCTCTGGCCCTTACCAGGCAGGGCCTTCCGGTCCTCGATCCGGAACTCTATCCCATACGCCAGGGCGTTCCCAAAGGCGCATACATCCTGAAGGAGGCGGCGGGCGGGCCTGCCCAAGTGATCCTGCTGGCGACGGGATCGGAGGTGGCCCTCGTCCTCCAGGCGGAAGCACTTCTCGCCGCGAAGGGCCTTCGCGCGCGGGTCGTCTCCATGCCCTCCTGGGACCTCTTCGCCCAGCAGACCGAGGCCTACAGGCGCTCGGTCCTTCCCGCGGAGGTGCCCAAGCTCGCCGTGGAAGCCGCCTCGCCCATGGGTTGGAGGGAGTTCGTGGGCGACTCGGGCGACATCCTGGGCGTAAACCGATTCGGCGCCTCGGCCCCCGGAAAAGAAGTCATGGCCCATCTCGGGTTCACCGCCGAGCACGTGGCGGAGCGAGCCGAGGCCTTGATGCGAAAGAGATAGCCCATGACGGGTACGACGGCAGAGCCCTGCCTCTTCGTCATCCACGGCGGCCGCGGCGACCTTGCCCGCCGCAAACTCCTGCCCGCCATCGCGAGCTTGGTGAACCAGGGGCAGTGGCACGATCACTCGGTGATCCTGGGACTGGGCCGCGACACGAGCCACGACGACGGCGCCTTTCGCCGCCTCGTCATGGAGGCCGTGGCGGACTCGGGGGTGCCCTCGCCGGGGGAAGGCTGGTACGGCCGCCTCTTCTACCAACCCCTCCCGGACGATTCGGAGCGGCGCTACCCAGATCTCGCGGTTCGCATCCAGACCCTTGAGAAGGACGTCTCCCTTCGCGGAAACCGCGTTTTTTATCTGGCTCTGCCCCCCACGGCCTTCCCCGAAGCCATCGAGGGCCTGGGGGAGGCGGGACTGAACCGGAGCCCGGGATGGACGCGCCTGGTCATCGAAAAACCCTTTGGACGAGACCTGGATTCGGCCCTCGAACTCAACACCCTCGTGCACCGATCCTTCGATGAGAGCCAGATCTACCGCATCGACCACTACCTGGGGAAAGAGACGGTGCAGAACCTCCTGGTCTTCCGGTTCGCCAACGCCCTCTTCGAACCCCTTTGGAACAGGGACCGCATCCAGAGCGTCCAGATCACCGTGGCGGAAACGCTGGGCGTCGAGGGCCGGGCGGGCTACTACGACAGGGCGGGCGTCCTCCGCGACATGGTCCAGAACCACTTGACCCAGCTCCTCACCCTCGCGGCCATGGAAGTGCCCGGGGCGTTCAGCGCCGGCGACATCCGCCAGGAGAAGGCCAAGGTGCTGCGAAGCATCCTGCCCCTTCAGCCCGAGGACGTGGTGCTGGGACAGTACGCGGAAGGCGGGCCGGACGCGGGCGGTCTCCCTGGGTATCTCCAGGAACCGGGTATCCCGCGCGATTCCCGCACGCCCACCTTCGCCGCCCTCCGCCTTCACGTCGCCAACTGGCGGTGGCACGGGGTTCCCTTCTATCTGAGGACGGGAAAGCGCCTGCCCAAACGGGTGTCCCAGATCGTGGTGTCCTTCCGCTGCCCGCCCGTCTCCATCTTTCAGCCCTACGACGCCTGCGCCGTCCATCCCAACGTCTTGGTGATGACGATCCAGCCCGACGAAGGGTTCGACCTTCACTTCGAGGTCAAAGCGCCCGGCCATGGTGTCATCCTCCAGCGCCACGCCCTTCACTTCAGATACTCGGAAGCCTTCAAACCGCTCCCGAACGCCTACGAGACCCTTCTCATGGACGTGCTCAAAGGGGACCAGACCCTTTTCGTGCACGCGGACGAAGTGGAGGCCGCCTGGCGCCTCTACAGTCCCCTCTTTTCCATGGACGTGCCCCTGGCACCCTATCCGTGCGGTACGTGGGGCCCCGCCAACGCGGGAGGCTGGCTCGCCGAAGAACCGGGCGGCTGGTTCGCCTCATGAGACCCGAAGCGGCCCTCTTCCCCAACGCTGAATCGCTGGCCCTGGGAGCCGCGGAGCGCGTGGGCGAGGCGGCACGGGCGGCGGTGGATGCGCGCGGGCGCTTCGCTCTGGCCCTCTCGGGAGGGCGCACGCCGCAGCGCCTCTATCAGTTCCTGGCCGAGGGACGGGGCGGGACCGTGGACTGGTCCAAGGTTCACGTGTTCTGGGGCGATGAACGCTGCGTGCCTCCCGAGGACCCCGACAGCAACTACGGCATGGCACGGTGGACTCTTTTGGACCACGTTCCCATCCCGCCGGACCACGTGCACAGGATGCGGGCCGAGGACGCCCCCGCCCGGGCCGCGGCCTCTTACGAGGCGGGCCTCCGGGCCTTTTTCGGCGGGCCCTCCGCCTTCGACCTGGTACTCCTCGGGCTGGGGCCCGACGGCCACACGGCGTCCCTCTTTCCAGGTTCGGAAGCCTTGAACGAGCCCTTCCGCTGGGCCCTGCCCTCGCGGGCGCCCGAAGGGGTCGAGCCCGTCCGGCGCCTGACCCTCACCCTGCCCGCCCTCAACGCGGCCATGCAGGCTATGTTCCTGGTGACGGGTTCTGAAAAGGCGGCCGTAGTGACGGACATTCTCCGAGACCACGGTTCGGCCGCGGCCCGGTACCCCGCGGCGAGGGTCAGGCCCACGGGGCGCCTTCTGTGGCTCCTTGACGAGGCCGCCGCCAGGGGGCTCTGACCGGCGGAAAGCCGGTCTCACCACCAGGGCACGAAGGAGAGCTGGGACTAGATTCTGGATTGGGGATTCAGGAATGACATGCCGCTTCGAGCACGCCTAGGTTCACTGGTTACGGCTCACCGCTCATCGCTCACGGCTCACCGCTCACTCCTCCCGGTACACCTTGGCTCCTGCCTCCACGAACTCCCTAGCCTTCTCCGCCATACCCGCGGCCAGGGCCTCGCCGGGGTTCATGCCGTGGGTCTCGGCGTACTCCCTCACGTCCTGCGTGATCTTCATGGCGCAGAACTTCGGGCCGCACATGGAGCAGAAGAGGGCCGTCTTGGCGCCCTCGGCGGGGAGGGTTTCGTCGTGAAAGGCCCTCGCCGTTTCGGGATCGAGGGCGAGGTTGAACTGGTCCTCCCAGCGGAACTCGAACCTCGCCTTGGACATGGCGTCGTCCCAGGCGCGGGCCATGGGATGCCCCTTGGCCAGGTCCGCGGCGTGGGCGGCGATCTTGTAGGCGATCACGCCCTGCTTCACGTCGTCCCTGTCCGGCAGGCCCAGGTGCTCCTTGGGGGTGACGTAGCACAGCATGGCCGTCCCCATCCAGCCGATCATGGCGGCGCCGATGGCCGAGGTGATGTGGTCGTAGCCGGGCGCGATGTCCGTGGTGAGCGGGCCCAGGGTATAGAACGGCGCCTGCGCGCACACGGCGAGCTGGCGGTCCATGTTCTCCTTGATCTTGTGCATGGGCACGTGGCCCGGGCCTTCGATCATGACCTGCACGTCGTGCGTCCAGGCGACCCGCGTGAGTTCTCCCAAGGTGTCCAGCTCGGCGAACTGGGCCTCATCGTTGGCGTCGGCCGTGGACCCCGGCCGCAGTCCGTCGCCGAGGGAGAAGGCCACGTCGTAGGCCGCGAGGATCTCGCAGATGTCCTCAAAATGGGTGTAGAGGAAGTTCTCCTGGTGGTGGGCCAGGCACCACGCGGCGAGGATGGACCCGCCGCGCGAGACGATGCCCGTGACGCGCCGCGCCGTGAGGGGGACGTAGCGCAGGCGCACGCCGGCGTGGATGGTGAAGTAGTCCACCCCCTGCTCGCACTGCTCGATGAGGGTGTCACGGTAGACCTCCCAGGTGAGCGCTTCGGGCCTGCCGCCCACTTTCTCCAGCGCTTGATAGATGGGCACCGTGCCGATGGGCACGGGGGAGTTGCGCAAGATCCATTCGCGGGTGGTGTGGATGTTGCGCCCCGTGGAGAGGTCCATCACCGTGTCGCTCCCCCACCGGATGGCCCAGGCCATCTTCTCCACTTCGTCCTCGATGCAGGAGGCCACGGCGGAGTTGCCGATGTTGGCGTTGATTTTCACCAGGAACTCGCGTCCGATGAGCATGGGCTCCGACTCGGGGTGGTTGACGTTGGCGGGGAGGATGGCCCGGCCCTCGGCGATCTCCCTTCTCACCACCTCCGAGCTCATGCCTTCCCGGATGGCGGCGAACTCCATCTCCGGAGTGACGATGCCCCGGCGCGCGTAGTGCATCTGCGTGACGGGGCGCCCGGCCTTGGCCTTGAGGGGCCTTTGTTTGAGGCCCGGAAACACCTCCCGGTTGCCTCTGGGATCGTCCCCCCCGTCGTCCATGGGCAGGACCTCGCGGCCCTCGTAAGCTTCCACGTCGTCCCGCTCCATGATCCACGGCTGCCTGAGGGAAGGGAGTCCCCGGCGGATGTCGGTGACCGCCTCTGGATCGGTGTAGGGTCCCGAAGGGTCGTAGACGCGGAGAGAAGGATTTGCCTCCGCTTTGAAGCGGCCCCCCGTGGGGGTTAGTGGAATCTCCCGGAAGGGCACCCGGAGGCCGGGCCGCGAGCCCGCCTCGTACACCCTTCTGCTTCCTGGAAAGGGCACTCCGCGCGAGGGCGCGGCGTGGACGACGTCCGACATGGTGCTCCTCCGTCCTGGGCCCGAGCGGCCTGTTCTAGGCCTTCGGCGGCGAGGCCCTGCTGAACGGGGATCGAGGACCGTTGCATCCCTCCGCCAGCATGACCTGGATCAGGTTCAAGGGGATGTCCCGGCGCACGAGACTCTCAGCGGATCAAACCGCACCCCCTGCAACAGGTGGAAGGCTATGCCTTTGGACGAGAAGAGTCAAGGAGGCTGAGGCGGATTGAGGATTTGAGATTGGGGGAAGAAAGCAATGTTGAATGGCGAATGTTGAAGGGACACAGGCCTGAATGAAGGCCTTCGGAAGGTTCCCAGTCGGCGACCGCTCCCACAGCGGTTCTTCCGCTCACCACTCCCCGCTCCCGGCTCCCGCCTCCCGGCTCCCCTTCTTCCCCGCGAATCTTTATTTAAGCCTGATTTTATCTTCTCAATCTTTTCTCCGTGTCCTCCGTGTCTCCGTGGTGAAATGCCTTTGATTTTGACCTTGCCGTCATCATAAGCGCCCATTCTTCCTCCGTGTCCTCCGTGTCTCCGTGGTGAGATGCCCTTCTTTCATGGGCGTCCCCCGCCCACAGCTCACCCGCCCTGCGCCCCTCGCGTCCAGCCTGGCTCTTCGGCTACAATGAAGCCTTAGCACGAGGAGGTTCCCGATGAATCCCGATGTCCTCTTCCGCCCTTTGACGATTCGCGGCATGTCCCTGCGCAACCGCATCGTGATGGCTCCCATGACGCGGGTTTTCGCGAGCGATGACAGCGTGCCCACGGCGGCCATGGCCGAGTACTACCGCAGGCGGGCCGCGGGCGAAGTGGGCCTCATCGTTTCGGAAGGGGTCACCGTGGACCACCCTTCCGCCAGCTACGACCGCAACGTGCCTTCCCTGTCCACCGCCGCGCAAGCCCAAGGCTGGCGCCGCGTCAACGAGGCGGTTCACGGCGAAGGGGGCAAGATCGCCGCCCAGCTTTGGCACGTGGGACGGCAGCGCACGCTGAAGAAGGCCCCCTTCCCCGAGGCCCCAACCCTCAGCTCGAGTGACCTCCGGTCGCACGCCCCCTCCGCCTCGGGGACGCCCATGGCCAAACCCAGGGCCATGACCCTCGGCGAGATCGCGGAAACCCAGCTCGCCTTTGCCCGGTCCGCTGCCATGGCGAGGGAGGCGGGTTTCGACGCGGTGGAGATTCACGGGGCCCACGGCTACCTGGTGGACCAGTTCCTCTGGGCGGAGGCCAACCATCGCACCGACGACTACGGCGGCGGCCTTGACAACCGCCTGCGCTTCGCCGTGGAGCTGGTTGCGGAGGTGAGAAAGGCCGTAGGGCCCGACTATCCCGTCCTCTTCCGTTTCTCTCAGTGGAAGGCCGACGACTACCACGCCCGCATCGCTGAAACGCCGCAGGAGATGGGCCACATCCTGGGCGGCCTCAAGGCGGCGGGGGTGGACGCCTTCCACGCCAGCCAGCGGGACCACGAGGAGGAGTCCTTCCCTCCTTCGCACTTGAACTTGGCGGGATGGACCGAGAAGCTCACGGGCCTTCCGGCTATCAGCGTGGGCAAAGTGGCCCTCACGGGCGAGTTCACCTCCTCCTTCCGCGGGGAGGAGTTCGACCTGAGGCCCCTGGACGGCGTGATCGCCCAGATGGAGCGCGGCGACTACAGCCTCATCGCCATCGGGCGGGCCCTCATCGGCGACCCAGAGCTTCCCAGAAAGATCCGCGAGGGCCGCTACCAAGAGGTGATCCCCTTCCGAAGGGAGATGCTCAAGACCCTGGAGTGAGTTAGCGAAAAGCCGTTCACCACTGAGACACGGAAAGCAAGGGGGAAGACAATGGGAGGCGATCCTTTCGGGCTCTGCGGCTGGCCCCCGCGATCAGCACGGCCGCTTGTCTGGAGCGTTTCCCTCGCGCTGATCACACCTGATTCGTTTTTTCTCCGTGTCCTCCGTGTCTCCGTGGTGAATGAGTGTTTGACCCATTTTTGCTGGAGGAAACAATGAAGCGTGCCGTCCTGTTTGCCGCCACCCTGGGCCTGGCCGTCCTCGCCTTCGCCGCGCAGTCGCCTGGTCCGAAAGGCTGGGAGTTCCTGTCCCGCTCGGACATCGGCGCCCAGGCCTTCACCGA
>JBBIKI010000090.1:0-11652 GCA_037445535.1 Acidobacteriota bacterium
AAGGCCGGGGCGCCGGCGGCGAAGTGCTGGCGCACTAGGAGAAGATGATCGGGGGCGGGGTGATCGAGGGATCCGGTGACCGGGTGAAAGAGGGCCCGGGGGCGAATGTCCCCGGGCATTGTTGTATGAGGGCGCAGGACACTTGCCCGAAGAAGGGCCGCGGCGGACCCGGGGACAATGGTCAGATCGGAGGGCTGCCCTGGCGTCCATCGAAGGGAATGACATGCACCCAACGAACGGAGGATGCCGTGTACGGTCGTGCTCCTACCGGGTGCTGTGTTTTCGTTTCAGCTTCTCGCTTGGCCGTGAGCGATAGGCAGGGGGAAAGTCCTCTCGCACAGCCTGGGTGGCCTGCTCAGGCGAGGATCGGAAAAAGGCAATATCGGCGTGATCGAAGAGGCCGCTCATCTCGTGATGGAGTCTGCGCCACGTGATACGCAGGTAGTCGATGTCGATGTCGATCCCGATTCCGTGGCGCCCCGTCTTCATGGCAGCAAGGACCGTCGTTCCCGTGCCGCTGAATGGATCCAGGACCACATCTCCGTGAAACGAGAACATTCGGACCAGGCGATAGGCAAGCTCGAGTGGATAAGGAGCCGGGTGCTGCTTGGTTGACGCTCCGGTCAAGGTCCAAAATTGCCGGAACCACTCGGCGTGTTCCTCTTTGCTCAGGCGGCTCAGGCGTCTCTGCTCTTCAGTAGGTTTGCGGTAGCCTCCTGGTTTTCGCTGCATCAGAATGAATTCGATGTCATTCTTGATAATGGCATTTGGCTCGTAAGGCTTCCCCAGGAAGGTGCTTCCGTTGCTCACTTCATAATGCGCGTTCGCGATCTTATGCCAGATGATCGGATTGAGGTTGTCGAAGCCAATTCTTCGGCAAATTACGGCGATGTCTGCATGGAGAGGCACCACGACATGCCGCCCGAAGGCCTTCCTTGAAAGGCAGACATCTCCCACGACGCAGACCAGCCGTCCGCCAGGCACTAGGACTCGAAAGACCTCTCTCCACACCTTGCCCAGGTCTTCGAGAAACAGTTCGTAGTCGGTCACGTGCCCAAGCTGGCCTTCGACCTCATTATATCGTTTCAGCGTCCAATAAGGCGGCGAGGTGACCACGAGATGGACCGACTCATCCGGGATATAGGGCATGGCGCGCGCATCGCCGAGAACGAGCTGGTGATTCGATGAACCCAGAACATTGTCAGGCATCAAGGCTATCCTTACGCCGCCGCGTACGCGGCAATGTGCGCCCCAAGCGAGCGGACGAACACATCAAAGGCAAGGTCTTGGGCGGGCAAGGCGAAATTGCCCGCCCGGCCGCGCTCCGGGTCCGATAACATAAAGGCGGCGGCGTTGTACTGGCGCTCTCTGACAAGCTTTCGGCAGAAGAGTTCATACCTCCGCGCATAGGAGGCACCTTCGAACTCTGGAAATACCTTGAAATGGGGTTCCTTGACTGCGACTGGGCGGCGAGAGCCGGCGCAGTCTTCCAGCAAGAAGAGATATCCAAGCCAAGGCCTGATGGTCGTGTTGAACGCGCCTTCCCGGTACGCTGTCCACAGATCCATCGCACTGCCCATGGCCTCTTCAGTTCGGTTGTTGAAATTGTTCCCGAACGAGGGCCCGACCTGAGACTTGGCCTCGATGGCCGCGATGAGCTGGCCATCCTTCACCACCAGAAGGTCCCATTCTTTTGTGGGCCGGAAGAAGCCCGGCAACTCCAGTGCCCTTCTGTGGTGGATGTGACGTTCCTCCATCCCCGCCGATAAGATGATGCCCGTCAGAAGAGCAATGAACCCATCCATTTGGGCTCCGCCTGTTACCGCGCTCCGAGCGCCCTGGTCCCTTTGTCCCGAAGCGCCTTGTTTGCGGGCCTGCTGCTCGCGTGTCATCCAGAAATGCCTGATGGCCTCCGCGAGGTGTGATTCTAGCTCTTGGTACAGCGAGGCGTTGTCGATCATTGGCTCTCCTGCGAATCGGTCTGATCAAGCAGGGCGTACTCCAGAATCCAGCCCGCCCGGCTGCGAAGTCGCCGTGATTTGGGGCAGGATTACCAAGGTGTCCCCCCAATAGAGTTTGTTCTTCCAGCCCGTGTCAGCCGCCATGTGGGGTTGCCCTCCGCTCGTGATTATACCCGACGGCGTGTCGGTCTGCCTTCACGCTGGTTTCGATCCCCTCTTTTCATGGCTCCGGCTTGGTAGTATCCTGGACCCGTCTCAGCTACAGGCCCGGCAAGGGCAGGCGTTGCAGGGAACCTCGATCGTCGGGGGGCGATGTGGTCATCCTCGGGGGGATTCCGGTTTCGGCGTGTTCCGTCATGATCGGCCCGGGACCCGGTTCGGGCCCCTTCTTGGAGCGCGGGCGGGGGGCCGGCGGGTGCGGGGAACGCCTGCCGGGCTTCAAGGAGAGTCTTGCCGAAGGTCCTACGGGCCACTGCGCCATTCCTACGGTCCTTTCCATGGCTCCTACGGCTCTATCTGACATTCCTACCACCCTTTCTGTGATTCCTGCGTGCCTTGCCATGATTCCTACGAGGCATTCTGTCATTCCTACGGCGCATTCTGCCGTTCCTACCACACCTTCAAGGGCTCCTACGGCCCATGTCGTGTGTCCTACCACGGTAGGAACGAGAGAAAGGGCGGTAGGAACGTGGACGAGACAGGCAGGAACGCGGGCGATGGGCGTAGGGAGGCCGGAGTACCCGGTAGGGATGCTGAATCATCCAGTAGGAGCGGAGCCGGGGCTGGCGGAAGCCTATGCAAGCCAGGTAGGCGCCCGGAACGGCCAGGTAGGAGCATCGCCGAAGCGAGCGGGAATCCCAAAGAGAGTCTTAGCGCGCACAGAAAGGAGGGGCGAAGGGAGAGGAACACGGCGGAGAAGGTGGAACGAGAGACGTGGGCTCTGACAGGGCGAAGGGTGACGGTCGAATCTCAAAGGCCATACGACGAAGAGGAGCGTGTCATGGTGAAGCCGAAACAGGCGATTACGGAGCGGTTGAACGCGGCGAACGTGGCGATCTCCAATGCCCTTTCCGATGCGCAGATCGGGAAGTACCTGGGCGAGTTTGGGTATCAGACGCCCAAGCTCAGCGAGGGCAAGGCCCTCTACGAGGCCGCGGACGGGGCCATCAAGGTGCAGGTGGCGAAGGTGGGCGACAAGAAGGCCGCCACGGCGCGCGAGGCTGCCGCCGACAAGGCCGCGCGCACGGCCTATCAGAACCTGGCCCAGGTGGCCCGCGCCGCCTTCGCGAAGGACAAGGCCAGCCTCGCCATCCTCGGCCTCACGGGCCCCATGCCCGTGCCCCTCCCGCTCTTCCTCACCATGGCCACGGCCCTCTTCGACAACGCCTCCCACAAGGCCGAAGTGGCCCAGGTCCTGGCCCAGCACGGCTTCACCGCCGACAAGCTCGCCAAGGAGCGCGGCAAAATCGTCGAGCTCTCCGCCGCCATGCAGGCCCAGGAATCGGCCTCCGGCGCCGCCCAGCAGGCCACTTACGAGCAGAACAAGGCCCTGGAGACCCTCGACGCCTGGATGAGCGCCTTCGTCCGCATCGCCAAGGTGGCCCTCCGCGACCAGCCCCAGCTCCTCGAAAAGCTCGGCATCCTCAGGCGCACCGGCAAAACCCCCGCCCAGCGCAAGGCCCCCGACAAAGCCGCCGCCACGAGGAAAGCCAGGAAAGCCCCCCAACTCGCCGAAGCCCATTAACAGCATGTTAGCCACCCCTCCTCATACCCCCGGCGGTGCCCATCACCTCCGGGGGGCTTTTTCCGAGGAGAAAAGGAAGAATCGACAGTGAGGACGGGAGGACGCGGAGAAAAGCCGAGATGAGGAGATGGGGAGAGGACGGGATGAGGAGATGGGGAGATGAGGATCGGGGCCTGCCTTTGAAGCCGTTGTAGGGTGGGTAAAAGCCGCGAAGCGGCTTTTACCCACCGAGTGCATGCGGGCCGGGGCGAGCGAGGGACGAAGAGGTCTTGTGGCATCATGAAAGCGGTGAGACCGAACGGAGAAATAAAGAGGGAGGGTACCTAAGTTAAGGTGTGGGCTCTATGCCTTGAAGCATCTGCCGGACTGACCGTTCAGAACAGAAGGATCAAGTTTCTGATTCTAGTACCTGTCTATCTTCGTCCCGGCTAGGGGAGCCATCTCGCAGCTCTCTTCGCGAGGCTCTTGCAGGGGCTTGTGGCGGCCACCACTTCTGAGCTATGGTCCCAGTTGGCTCATATTGGCTCCCCTGGCAGCGCGTGTGGAGGGATGGGTGGCCCGGTCGTTGCCTCAGCGAACAGAAGCCCTTTTGGCGAAATCAGGTGGGGGAAGGCAATGAGAAGAACCCTTTTACTCGTCGCCATCGCCGCAGTTCTGCTCTTGGGGCTTGCTCATCCGGCCAGTGCATCCACCAATACTACGAACACGGCTGGCGTCGCCTGGGCTTGGGGGGACAACCATTGGGGACAGGTGGGCGATTGCACTCGGACCTGCAGCGACGCCCCTGCCGACGTGAGCGGCTTTGACGATTTCCTAGCCATAGACGCTGGCTGGTTCCACACTCTCGCGCTGAGAGCCGATGGCACGGTCTGGGCGTGGGGTGGAAACTCCTACGGCCAATTGGGCGATGGTACAACAGACCAGCGTTCTTGCCCCGTTCAAGTAGTGGGCATCCAGGACGTGAAGGCCATCGCGGCGGGAGGGGTCTTCTCCCTTGCCCTGAAGAAAGACGGCACGGTGTGGGCCTGGGGAGACAATCAAACCTACGAGTGCGGCATATGCCCGCTATCAACGATCCCTGTCGTGCAAGCGGTGCAAGTCCAGGGCATTTCGGACGTCATCGCCATTGACGCCGGTATCCAACACGGCGTGGCGCTCAAAGCAGACGGGACCGTTTGGTGTTGGGGGTTGGGCCTCTTCGGTATTTTGGGACAAGGTGGGGCCAATTACACTTCCAGTTGCGTGCCACTGCAGGTGGTGCACGTGACCTGCGCCATGGCCATAGCAGCCGGGGCAGACCATACACTGTGCCTCCTGTCCGATGGCACGATCAAAGCCTGGGGACAGGGAAACTTAGGGCAGCTCGGGAACGGGGTCGCAGTGGGCGCCTCGGACCCTGCCTACGTTCGTGACATGACCCAAGTGGTGGGCATCGCCGCGGGTTCTGCCCATTCCCTGGCGCTACGATCCGACGGCACGGTTTGGGGATGGGGGACCAACATCGTGGGTCAGCTCGGCGCGGGACCACCGGCCCAGAATTTGCTCCCTTTAAGGCTCTCCGGCATTGGAAGCGCGACAGCCCTCGGCGCGGGCAGAAGCGCGGAGCGCACCTTGGTACAAATGGAGGATGGGAGCCTGTGGCTTTTAGGTGGAGGCTTCTGTGGCACTTCCTCGCCACCCGTGATGCAACTGCAGCTGCCACTCACCCAGAGCTTCTCCACTGGCGAGCACCACATCGTTGCCCTCGAAGGGTCACCGCGACCGCGACCTCCCGGCCTGAGTTCGATGAGGAAGCGGACCTCACCTTTCCGGATCGAGGCCACGGGATGGGGCCTCCAGCCTGGCTTCCAGGTGTTCCTGGATCAGGACGAAGCTCCTTACGCGCATGTTGCGGTCATGAGCCCAACGCAATTTACTATCAAGGGCGGAGACAAGCTTAAGGCCCGCGTCAAGCGGAAGGACCCCTTCCCTTTCCGGATCGTCAATCCCGATGGCGGGCAGGTCCGTGTCCTCTGGCAACTCAAGACACATTGAAGCCCTGACATAGGAATCAGGGCTTCATGGAGGACATACTGGCTGGACCCCTACCTTTTGAGAAGATGCCGAAATAAGTGCGGTCAAGCTAATAGTTCACCGTTTGTTTATTTTGGTCCCCTTACTCGGTGGACGCTCACCGCTTCGCGGCTCGGGTCCACCCGGCCTTCTCCAAGCCATCCTTCCTCCGTGTCCTCCGTGCCTCCGTGGTGAATGCCCTGCCTCTTCGTTTCGCCGTCAGAGGGCGCGCTGGAGCCTTCGGGCGAGGCCCCGGCGGCGGGGGTCGGGGCTCCGGAGGGAAGGGCGGAGGAGGTGGCCGGTGAGACCGCCGGGGGTCCAGCCCGCATCGGCCAGGCGGCACAGGGCCCAGAGGGCGCCTGTTTCGAAGGGCTCTTCCACGAGGTACTGGGACAGAAGAGGGGCGTAGGCCGGGCGGAGGTCCGGACGCACCCGTAGGATCTCGCCGAGGGCTTCCGGAGCCATTCGGCAGAGGTTCCCCGACTCGTCGTTCATGGACCAGAAGAGCGACCGGACGAATTCCCGCAGGGCCGCCTCGTCCCCCTGAAGCGTTTCAGCCACGCGGCCCAGGGCCAGCACGGCGCGCCAGCGCAGCCCTGGGGACGGGTCTTGCAGGAAGCTCAGGAGGCGGCGGAGGAGCCATCCGGCCGGCGCCGGAAACGCGGCCACGGCGGCCCAGTCGCGGGCCCACAGACGGCCGCGGAGGCGCTCGATCCTCTCCCGCCGGTCCATGGGTTCGAGTCAGCCCGTCAGTCCAGGAACAGCTTGGCCACGTCCACGCAGCGCGCGGCGTAGGCGTACTCGTTGTCGTACCAGGCCAGGACCTTGCCCATCTTCTCCTGGAGGACCATGGTGCTCTGGGCATCCACGATGCACGTGGCCGTGCTGCCTTTGAAATCCACGCTCACGAGGGGCAGGTCGCAAACCTCCATCACGCCCTTGAGCGGCCCCGCCTCGGCGGCCTTGAAGGCGCGCAGGAGGCCCTTCACGCTCACGGGGTTCTCGGTCGTGAAGGTGAAGTCCACGAGGGAGACGCTGGTGGTGGGGACGCGCACGGCGAGGCCGTCCACCTTGCCCTTGAGCTCGGGGAGGACCTCCGTCACGGCTTTAGCGGCGCCCGTCGTGGTGGGGATCATGGAGACGAAGGCGGCGCGGGCCCGGCGCAGGTCCGAGTGGGTCAGGTCCAGGAGGCGCTGGTCGTTGGTGATGGCGTGCACCGTAGTCATGAGGCCCCGCTCGATGCCGAAATTTTCGAGGATGACCTTGGCCATGGGCGCGAGGCAGTTGGTGGTGCAGGACCCGTTGGAAATGATGCGGTGCTTCTTGGGGTCCAGGTCCCCGTGGTTCACGCCGTAGACCACGGTCAGGTCCACGTTCTTGGCGGGCGCCGTGATCATGACCCAGTCCGCCCCCGCGTCCAGGTGGCACTTGGCTTTGGCGCCGTTGGCGAAGCGGCCCGTGGATTCGAAAACCAGGTGGACGTCCAGGTCTTTCCAGAGGGTTCCCTCGGGGTTGGGCTGGGCGTAGACCTTGATGCGCTTGCCGCCCACTTCCAGGTGGTCCCCCACGGCCTTCACGGGCATGTCGAAGCGCCCGTAGATCGAATCGAACTGGAGCAGGTGGCCGAGGGTGGCCGCGTCGGTCAGGTCGTTGAGGGCGATGATGTCCAGGTTGGGGTCCTTGATGGCCTGGCGGAAAACCAAGCGGCCGATGCGGCCGAACCCGTTGATCGCGACGCGAAGGCTCATCTTCTTCTCTCCATGACGTGGTGGATTGAGACTTCACCCGGTCCCATGCGCGGCCGGGGCCCTTACCGACAGCCGGGAGGAGCCTCTTGCCCGGCGCTTGCGAGCCCGCTAGAACCAGCCCTCCTGGTGCATGCGCAGGGCGGACATGAGCCACGAGAGGGTGGACTCGGCGCCCTGGTGGCGGCTGACACCGTGGTCGTGGACCCCGTCGTGACAGCCGTGGGTCTGAAAATCGTAGAGGGGCATGTTCAGGTCGTTGGCCCCCAGGAACCAGTTGAAGCACTTCTTCATCTCCACCTTCCAGCGGTCGTCGCGCGTTCGCCGGTAGGCGTCGTGGCAGGCGGAGAGGAGGGCGGCGGCGTCGATGGGCTGCTGGTCGAACTGGGCCCGGAAGCCCTCCCGTTTGAGCCAGCCGGCGTTGCCGATGATGCTGAGGTGGCCGCCCTTGGGATCCGTCTGCGTCTTCATGAGCCACTCCAGGGAGCGCAGGCCGAAGTCCGTGCGCCCTGGCGGGTCGCTGATGGCCTCCGCCACCATGAGGGCCTTGCAGATGCGGCCGTTGTCGTAGGTGACCTCGTTCTCGCACCAAGGCCACTCATCCGTGGCGTTGGCCTGGAAGGCCCCGATGAGGCGGGCGGAGAGGTCCTCCCGCACATCGCGGACTTCCCGCGCTCCGCCGAAGCGCTTGACGAAGGTGTCGCAGGCAAGGATGGTCCAGGCCCAGGCGCGGGGGGAGACGAGGGTTCGCGTGGAGGGCAGGGCCTGCTCGAAGAGGCGCTTGGCGATGCCGGCGACGGAATCGTTGGGCGCGTAGAGGAGGGTGTCGGCCAGGGCGCCGAGGGTCCGGCCCTGGCAGTCATCGGAGCCGCTCTCCTCCATCCACCGGTGGTCGTAGGACATGAAGTTGCGGAACCGGTGGGTCTGGTCGTTGAACGCGTAGAGGAGGAAGGCCAGGTAGGTCTGGGCCAGGGGGAGGACGGACTCGTCCTTGAAGAGGTCCCAGTAGCGCACGATGAACCTCAGGGCCCGCGCGTTGTCGTCCGTGCAGTACCCCTGCGTGCGGTCGGGGGTGGCGAAGATGGCGTGCTGGATGAGGCCCGTGCCGTCGGTCATGATGCGCAGGTGGTCCAGGCGGATCTCGGGAAGGCCCGTGGGGAGGGAGCGCCGCGTTACCGCCGCGGGGACCCCAGCCTCGGCGGCACGGTTGAAGGCCTCCAGGTAGTTGCGCCCCACCTTGTCCCACACCATGGAGCGGGTGTACTGGTAGGCCCGCTTGCGGATCTGGTTGCATTCCACCTCGTCCGAGAGGAGGCGCCTGAGCTGGGCGGCCATGGCTTCCGGATTGGCGAAGTCGCACAGCAGTCCCCGGCCGCCGGCAAGCATCTCCTCGGCGTACCAGTAGGGCGTGGAGACGATGGCTTTGCCGCACCCCATGGCGAAGGAGAGGGCTCCCGAGGAGATCTGCTCCTTGGCCAGGTAGGGGGTCACGTAGAGGTCCGCCATGAGAAGAAACTCGTGGAGCTGCTCATCGGAGACGAACCGGTCGAAGAAGAGGACGTTCTGCTTGATGCCCTTCGCCTCCGCCCGCTGTTCCAAGCTCGTGCGGTAGGCCTCGCCGAACTGCCGCTTCACCTCGGGATGGGTGGCCCCCAGAACCACGTAGGTGAGGTTGGGGAACTCCTTCACGAGGAGGGCCACGGCGTCGATGGCGTGTTCGATGCCCTTGCCCGGCCCGATGAGGCCGAAGGTGAGGAGGACCTTCTTGCCCTCCAGGTGGTACTGGTCCTTGTAGTAGCCTGGGTCCATGAAGGGCACGTCGGGCACGCCGTGGGGGATGTGCAGAATTTTCTCGCTCGGGACGCCGTACACCTCCGTGAGGACGCCCCGGGCTTTCTCGGCGATCACCACCACCTCGTTGGAGACGTCGCAGATCCGGGCCAGGGCCGTGCGCTGGCCCTCGCTGGGGTGGGTGAGGATCGTGTGAAGGGTGGTGACCACGGGCTTCCTGAGAGCCGCCAGCAGATCCAGGATGTATTTCCCGTCGTCGCCGCCGAAGATGCCGAATTCGTGTTGGAGGCACACCACGTCGATGGAGGAGATGTTCAGGAACTCCGCCGCCTCCTGGTAATCCATGCGCTGGGGCTGGCGGAGGAGAAAGCCCACCTCGGGCCCGTAGCGGAAGGCATCGGCGGGGCGGTGGAGGGCCACGACCTGCACCTTGCTCGTCTGCCCCAAGATTTTGCCCATGGAGCCGCTCACGGCGAGGGCGTTGTCGTGCGTGAAGGTGGCGATGCCGCACAGGCGGGGCACATAGGTGGCGATGAAGGCGACGGATGGTGGCTTCACGGTGGCGCCCTCCTCTGACGGCTCCGGCGTGGAACGCGGCGGCCCGTGGCGCGCCGCGAGGGGCTTCCGCGCTTCCCGCCCGAGAACCCGGTTCCGGTGGATCTCGGCGCTCAGGAGACCAAGGGGCAGGACATGACATAGGCCATCACGTCGCTCAGCTTAGCCGTGGCCAGGCCGATGCACGTGTCCGCCGCGCCATAGTACATCCTCAGTGTACCGCTGGGCTTGTCCAGAATCCAACCGCAGGGGAAGACCACGTTCCCCACGTCGCCCGCCCGCTCATAGGGCGCCCGGGGCCCGAAAACCCAATCGTCGCTCCGGCGCAGGACGCGCTGGGGGTTCTCAAGATCCAGGAGCGCCAGCCCGAAGCGGTAGATGGCGCCAGCCACCGTGTTGCGGACCCCGTGATAGCCCAGCAGCCATCCCTCGGGCGTCTCGAGCGGGGGAGGACAGGTGCCGATGCGGTGGGCGTCCCACCAGTTGCCGCGGCGCGTTTCCATGAGGAGGTGGTGCTCGCCCCACTGGGTGAGGTCGGGGGAGAAGGAGATCCAGATGTTCGCGTCGCGCCCCGAGGACACGGGACGGTGAAGGAGCGCCCAGCGGCCGTTGAACTTGCGGGGAAAGAGGGCGGCGTTCTTGTCCTCCGGAGGGCAGATGACTCCCCCGATGTCGAAGGACCTGAAGTCCCGCGTGGTGGCCAGCCTCACCTGGGGCCCCTGGCGGGAGTAAACCGTGTACACCACGCCCCATACCCCCAGCTCTTCGAGGTAGGTGGTCCTTGGATCTTCCAGCCCCCACTGCTCCTCGGGGAAGTCTTTTCCCCGCGGCGCGAGAGTCGGGGGGTTGTCCACCCTCCAGTTCGAGACGCCGTCCTTGCTTCTGCAAACCGTGAGGTGGGAGAGCCCGCGGCGGTCCTCGACCCTCGCCAGAAGCACCGTCTCGCCGTCCACCTGGGCCGCCGCCGCGTTGAGCACGGCGTTCGCCGGGTACCCCAGGTCCATGGCCGTAAGCACGGGATTCTCAGGGTGCCTCTCGAAGAGGTCCTCCATGGGCCATCCGCCAACGCCGTCCTGCATGGTTCGTCTCCCTCTCGCCACGGACGGGGCCCGAAGCGGCCAAGTCCAAGCCACTACAAAACGTAAAGTTTAGCACGAGGTGTTCCCAGGGTTGCCGGTCAAGCCAGCTTGGCCGTCTCGACCGTCTTCTGGTGGAGCAGGAACGCCCCGGAGCGGTAAGCGCGGTTGAAGGCCTCCATGACGGCTGTGTCATAGACGGCCGGGGTCAGTTCGTTGAGGCGGGCCGAGGCCTTTTCGAAGGTCATGCCCTTCTGGTAGGGACGGTTCGTGGTCATGGCGTCGAAGGCGTCGGCCACGCCGATGATGCGCGCCTGGATGGGGATGTCCTCTCCCTTGAGGCCATCGGGATAGCCCCCTCCCTGCCATCGCTCGTGGTGGTGGCGAATGCCCGGGATGATGTCGCGCATCTGGGGAATGCCTCCGAGGATGGCCGCTCCCTTGGGAGGATGAGTTTTCATGACCTCGAACTCCTCCGCCGTGAGGGCCCCCGGCTTGCGCAGGATGCGGTCCTCGATGCCGATCTTGCCCACGTCGTGGAGGAGCGAGGAGATTTCCATGACACGCATCATGCGCTCGTCCAAGCCGTACTCCTGTCCCACGATCATGGCGTAGGCGGAGACGCGCTCGCTGTGGCCCCGGGTATAGGGGTCCTTGGCGTCCAGGGCGTTGGCGATGGCGCGGATGGAGTCCATGAAGAGCTGCTGGGTCTCCTGCGCCGCCGCCTC
>JBBIKI010000091.1:0-11280 GCA_037445535.1 Acidobacteriota bacterium
ATCGAATGCCGTCACCACGAGATTCGTCGCCTGACCAACTTCCGACTTGTTCGCGACCACAATGCAACAAGCCAAGAAGTCTTCGAGCTCACCAGGCATGAATCGCCCCGTCTCAAGCTTCAGTGCGTAGCTCTCCAGTTCCTTAAGGCGACTCTCATAATGCCATGCAGGGCGTTTCTGGGCTCGAAAGTAACTGTCCACAGCTTCCTTCATGGCCGAGGAGCGTTCGCATTGACTCTCGTGCAAAACGCGGATAGAAGCAGGGACTTTCATCCTAGCTTCTTAATGCTCTAAGTAGCGCGTCATGCCTGATCGTGCGTGGTCCAAGGTCAGTGTTTGGCCCACGGCAATTTTGCCAATACTCCCAGGGCGCGCGGTATGAGCCATCCTTATCCTCAGCCAGTAACTGCCGGCTCTGGTCCGGGTCTCTGAGATCGTTCACTTTCGCCATAAAACTCGTGTACCGCTCAGCCACGGTAGGCATTTCTGGAAGGAGTTTCCCATTTAGAACCAACACGCTCCAAAGGGAGTAAAGATGCATGAGCTGCTTAGCCAATTCCCCGATGCATCCATTGTGGGCCTGCATCCCCAGCAAGCCCCTTTTCCCGCCTTCGAACGCCCGTTGCGCATCCTCGAGCGCCGTGGCGATGTCAGTTTCCCACGGCTCTTCTGCATTGTCTGGCTCTAGGTCATAACTAGCGTATGCGGCATCGATCTCGTCTTGATCAAAGCCGGTGATGCGGTTCGCGACGCAGACCAGGAAGAGCTCTGCCAGGGCTTGGCTATCGGCCATCCTCCTCGATCTTGCCGTGGTAACAATTCCCAGGGTCTTCCACTCTTCTGTGTCGACTTCCTTTTCTACGAAGGAAGCGAGCCAGCCTGAATACCGCGCGTGCCTGAGCTCCTGCCGAGTCAATCGCTTGGAGTTCCGGTTCAGTCGGTCGAAAACTTCATTCAGCACCCCAATCTCATCCGTATCCAGTTGCTCTACTGGTATCGGATAGTCAAGGAACCTTCTTCTCAATTCCCTTTCTTCCTGCAGATCCGACCATGTTTTTCCATCAATACGAACGTCCCCAAACTCCTTTGAGATTCTCAGCTTGTCTTGAAAGAACATGATGATGGTCATTAGGCGTTGCTTCCCATCTACCACGTGGTATGTCGATCGATCGCTGGACTCAATGGTCTTGTGAACGAACACTGCTGGGCTTGGATAGCCTCTAAAGATCGTGTCCAAGAAAAAGCGTCGGTCCTTTGGGCTCCAAACGCTTCGTCGTTGGTAGCTCGGATCGAGATCCAATTGGCCATTGCGGTGAAGGTCCAAGAACCAAGAGACATCTTGAGTGGTCGGCCGCCTATTCATCGCCTGTCTCCTTAGATCATGGGTGGGCTATTTCGCGGGCTATTCCTCATAAGGCCCTAAGAACCGCTCCCCGTTGAAGTGGATGAGGTGGGTTGGGGCCTCGGCCACCCAGACTTCGGTCTCCCAGGAAATCTCGGGGAGGTAGCGAGCCATCTCGGCACGGGTGGGGAATGCGGTCACATAGACCAGTCCCGGCTCGGCGGTTTCGAAGAGGGCCTTCAGCTCGATGCGGCGCTTGGGGTCCACCGGACCGTGGCTCGTGACGGCCTCGATGAGGAGGAGCCAATTCTCATCCGGGAAATAGAGCACGGCATCGGGCATTTTGCCGTGGGTGTCCACGGCCACGCCCAGCTCCTTGAGGAGAGGCTCGTTGAAGAAGCCCCACTTGTCACCCGTGTCCCCGGCGTAGACCACGACGGCGCCGGGGGCAAAGCGGGGGGCGAATTCTTCGAGAATTGCCTTGATCAGCTCGCTGTGCTTGCCGGGCGTCAGCTGGATCTCCTGGTCTTCGGAGATGCGCACGGGGATCTTGCGCATGTCCCGCTCCCGCCCGTAGCGGCGGCTAAGGGTGCCCTTGATCTGCAAGTACCTGTCGAGCGCGCCTTCCTACTCGGGGCCGCCGAAGGCCCGCAGGGCTTCCAGCGCCTTTGCGTCTACCTGATAGCACCAGTTCGGGCTGTTGGTGGGCCTCTCGGGCTGGTCCGGGTTGGGCACGGCCATGCCCGCTTGGACGAACTGGTGCATGGTGAACCGCCGGAATGTTTCGCGGCTGTTGGGCGCGTACTCCTTGCCGTACCGGTCTCGGGCGAAGTCCATGATGGGTGTAATCCCCATGAGGGGCGCGGAGGCTTCGGCCCAGGCCGTTTCGGGCTTGAGGTCCAAGAGCGCAAGGAGCGTCAGCGCAGAGCGCACGTTTTGCTGGGCTCTGGGGAAGTCCAGGACCTTGAGGACGGTAAGGGCCTCCTCGATCCTCTGTTGGGCGCGCACCGGGTCTGGGCTCGTGATCTTCGCCATTTGCTGCAACCTCCCCTCCAACATCGCGTCAATGCTCTCCTGCGTGGGCGTCTGCCCGTCGGCCATGCACGCCCCCAGGGCCAAAAGCTCTTCGCGGCTGGGGTACGGGAGCACCCGAAGATCCGTAGCGTTGACCTGGGTGTGGCCGTTGAACTGCCGGAAATAGGCGTCCACGAGCGAGGAGTTGAGATAGGCCGTGAGGCCCCGCGCCAGCTCGGGCGCGAGGCCCGCCTGGCCCGAATGGAAGACGTTCAGGTGGTTCTCGAATCCGATCCGCTCGCCCGGAACCCGCGCGGGGTCGTGCAGGGCGGCCACGATCCGGCGGCGCTCCTCCTTCGAGGAGAGGCGGCGCACCACGGCGTAATGGCCGTTGGGCATGAGCCACCTCAGGGCCTCGCCCGAAGCATCAATGGCGTTGGGCTTGCGGGCGCCCGCCTTGGGCCACGCGACCCGCTGCCCCTCGAAGTGCAGGGGGTAGATGAGGGGGACGGTGCCCGGCCCCGGCTCGTCCCGGAGGTGGTCCCTCAACCGGAAATCCACCACCGGCCCGGTGGAGACCTCCACGCCCAGGTCCTTGAGGGTGTGGCGGAACGTGCGCAGGCGGGAGAGCACGTGCTCGTCCATGCCGCTGGTGGTGATGTGCAGGATCGACTGCGGGTCGTCGGGGTTGACGAGCAGGGCGAGCGGGGCCTTGCGGAGGGTCATTCCCTCAAAGGAGTGATCGAGGCTTGACGAGACGAGGACGGGCGAGGGACTGCCGCCCTTGACGGCGTGGAGGATGATGTTCTCCTGCAGCACGGAGTCATCCTGAAACGCCCGGTCCCTTGCCTCGAAGACGTGCACGCGGCGCAGGTGCATGGAGGAGAAGAGCAGCTCCCTGAACGGCCTGAAATACGGCCCGTTGCAGAAGCTCCGGGGGGTTATGGAGACCATCTCGCCGTCCGGTTCCAGGAGCATGAGGGCGAGGGAGAGAAAGGCCGTGTACAGGTTGCTGGTCTCCACGCCGGCGGCGCTGAGGAGCTTCCGATGCTCGGAGGCGCTCTGAATCTTCTTGTACGGCGGGTTGAGGATGGCGTGGGTGAAGACAGCGGGGCTTTGGACCTGGAACAGGCCGCCCCGGAGCAGGTTCACCGCCGCCACGATGAAGTCCTCTTGTTTCAGGTCCACCGCGAACTCAATCCCAGCCTGTGCGCACTCCCGGCGGCATTCATCAAGGGTGGCACGCAGGCAGTCCACCAGCACGGGCTCGGGCTCGTAGAGCGTGGCCGTGATCGTCTTGGGCCGGTGCTCCCGGCGGCAGGTCTCCACAACGAAGGCAGCGGTGAGGGAGCCGACCCCCGCTCCGGCATCGAGGAGCCGGACCTCATCCTTCGCGGCCTCGCCAAAGAGGGATGCCATGAAGGCGGCCACCGGGCCGGGCGTCATGAACTGCCCGAGGGCCGAGCGCGTCTTGGGGTTGAGTAACCCGGCTACAGCTTGACGATTGCGATCAGCACAGTCCAAGGCGTCGGCAGCTGGAGAGTCTATGGATTCATTGCCGTAGGAACCCGCCTCCCGGCGAGGAACACCTTCAAGCCAAGTCGTCTTTACAGAAAGGTTCCTTCCCACTGGGCGTTCTCCAAATCACTGCCTAAATAGGCATTATACCCCCCCTCATCGGGTCACTGGAGCCGCGTATAGATCGGCGCCCGGAGTCACCCCGGGCGCCGACTTTGGTTGAATTCCTTTGCGACCTTCCGGGCCTTTCCTCGGTCCGGATAGCTGCAACTTAAATGCAACTTTCAAACGAGCTGTCCCTTAAACTCCCTTAAACTCGCTTAAAGTGGCCCTGCTCGGTTCGGCGTTCCAGAATATGACTCTTTTTGGCTCCCTTAAAGTTCGCTTAAGACCCTCATAATCAGCCAGTTGGCTCCTGCGAAGCCGGAGGTCGGGGGTTCGAGTCCCGCCGGGCGCACCCTTTTCCCCCCCCCAGTTGAGGGAAAATCAGCCCCGCTCTTGGCGCTCCGCTCCACGTGCCCGTCCTCCTGCCTTGCCACCCTATCCGGCGTAAGGTATGCTCTTAAAACTTCGGAGAGCCCATGACGCCCGAGACCCTCTTTGCGAATGAACCTTCCTCACGGCCAGTAATCCTTTCCTTCGCCGCGCCCACGGGGGGGCTGGGGACGACCCTTCTGGCGACGAACCTGGGCATCCAACTGGCCAAGAAGGGCCGAAGCGTGCTCGTGGCGGACCTGGCCCTCACGGAGGCCTCCTGCCACCTCGCTCTGGGTATGCTTAAACCGGAGCGGCACCTGGGCCTGGTGGTTCAGAAGGAGGTCGGGGCGCTGAAAGACGCCCTGGTGGCGACATCCGTGAACAACCTCACCCTCCTGGCGGGGCACCCCGACTCCTCCGAGGTGGCCAACCTGGCTTACATGAGCAAGCAGAAGCTCCTGAGCGACCTTCGGGAGCTGGATTTCGACTACATCCTGGTGGACGCGGGGGCGGGCACGGGCGCTGACACGCTGGACTTCTTTCTCATGGGCAACTACGCCATCGCCGTCCTTCAGGCCACGGCCGTGGGGCTGGAGCCCTTCTACCGTTTCTTCCGGGCGACCCTCCACAGGCTCCTCATGGACGGCCTCAACAAGAAGCGGTACCAGTCCCTCGCCCCCGGCCTCAACCCGCGCTCGCCCCTCTCCGGCCTGTGGGACATGCCCGAGACCCGGGAAGAAGATTTGGCCGCCGTGGAGCACGCCATCCAGGCCCACCGGTTCACCTTCGTCCAGACGGGCCTGAGCAGCGAGAAGGACCAGCGCAACGGGGTCCAGCTCGAGGCCCTCCTTCGGCGGAATTTTCTCTGCCCCATGAGGTTTTTGGGTGCCGTGGACTGGGACGCGCAGGCGGCCGCCGCCCACCGGGCGCTCGAGCCCATCGCCAAGGCCCAGCCCCTGTGCCCCTTCAGCCTCTCAGTGGAGCGCTTGGCCAACGTGATCCTCAAGGAGGAGAAGGAGCCCGCGCCTGCGGAGGGGCA
The DNA here is from genome assembly GCA_037445535.1 of Acidobacteriota bacterium. GTDB lineage: Bacteria > Acidobacteriota > UBA4820 > UBA4820 > DSQY01 > JAKAJA01. The sequence goes on from JBBIKI010000091.1 coordinate 5,391, forward strand.
CCTGAGCCCCAGGCACCTGGGCGAGCTCAACGCCTATGAGCTGTTGGAAATCTCCTTCAACGCCACGGTGAAGGACATTCAGGCGGCTTATGCACGCCTTCTGGAACCCTATCTCGAAACGTCGCCCTTGACCCTGAGCCTCTACTCCAAAGAGGAGCGTGAGGCCATCCGGGACAGGCTCGAGGACGCCTACAAGCTTCTCATCACCTCGGGCTTGAGGCAGCGCTACGACGAAGACCTGATCGCCAAAGGGCACATGAGCGCGGACCAGCGCGTGGCCGAGTACGGCGAACCCGCTACCGAGGGGGCCCATCCTGCGCCGCCCGCGGCCGGGACCGGGGCCTCCATCGAGGACACGCACTCCAAGGCCGTTCGCAACCTCGAGGCGATCCTGGAGGAGATTCAAACCTTCGACGGTAAGGCCCTCAAGCGCGTCCGCGAGGCGAAGGGCATCTCCGTGGCGGAGATCGTGTCCGAGACCAACATCCGGTCCTGGTATATCGAGTGCATCGAAGCGGAGCGCTTCGACGCCCTCCCCGCCTTTATCTACCTCAAGGGATTCCTCAAGCAGCTCGCCCAGTACCTCGGCCTGGACCCTCAGCGGGTGCTGGCGGACTACATCGGGCAGTACCAGGTATGGAAGCAGGCCCACGGAAGGTAGGGAGCAAGGGGTTTGGACTTTGGGATTTCGAGTTTCGAATTTGGGACTCACCTGCGCCAGACCGGTTTTTTGTTGCCTTTTCACTATTCACTTGTTTTAGCTAAGGAGTCCTCCTTGCACGTTTCACGTTTCACGTTTCGCTTTTCACTTTTTGCCCCTCACTCTTCACTCCTCACCGCCCCATGAGCACCTACCAGCCGGGCGACCGGACTCCCGTCACCTCCTTCTCGCAGCTCACGGACTATTTCGCCCCCGGTGCCCCCGCCCAGGGCCGGGTGGGCGTGGAGTGGGAACTCCTTCCCGTGGACCGGCTGGGCCGGCTGGTCCCCTACGCAGGGCCTTCGGGCGTGGAGCCGGCCCTCATCCGCCTAGCACCGGGCCACGAGCCGCTACTGGAATCGGGGCACATCACCGCCATCAAGCTCCACGACGGAGGGGTGGTGGGCCTGGAACCCGGGGGCCAAGTGGAGCTGGCCTCGCCTCCCCTGGAGAGCCTGGCCGGCATCGAGGCCTTCATGGAGAGGAGCCTCCGGCGGCTAGAGACGGCCATCGGACCCTCACCTTTCACCCTGGCGCCGTGGGGTGTGGCGCCCGCCAACGGCGAGGAGGACCTCCCAGACGTTCCTAAGGCCCGGTACGTGATTCTTAAGGAGCACCTCCTCCATGCGGGAACCCTGGGGCGGCGCATGATGAAGCTCACGGCTTCCGTCCAAGTTTCCCTGGATTATCGCGACGAGGCCGAGATGAGCGCCATGATAGGCACGCTCCTGCCCGTCCTGCCCTACGCCGTGGCCTTCTTCGCCAACGGCCCCGTGTACCGCGGGCGGAAAACGCGCTCGGCCACGGGGCGGTCCGCCATCTGGCGGCACACGGACCCCCGCCGGTGCGGTCTTCCCGCCTTTCTCTTCAAGGTTCCCGTGCGCTATGCCGGCGCCGCCCGGTGGGCCCTGGGCCGCCCCCTGCTCCTTCTCGTGCGGGAGGGCCGCTTTTTGCCTGGAGACGGGCGCAGCTTCGAGGCCTGGCTCAAGGCTCCCGGGCCTTTAGGTCCCATGACCATGGAGGACTGGGACCTCCACGTGAGCACCCTCTTTCCCGACATCCGCCTGAGGAACTATCTGGAGGTGCGCGTCCTGGATTCCGTCCCCCTGCCCCTCGTCCTTGCCGCCGCCGCCTTCTTCAAAGGGCTCCTGTGCGGCCCCAGAACGCCTCCCGGCTCCCTGGGCCTGCCCCTCCTGGGCCGGGCCGCCGCGGGGCGGGCGATCCTCGCCGCCGGCCGTCTCGGACCGCGCTGGATGCCCGAGGCGGGGCCTTCCCCTTCGGAGGCCATGGCCAGGCTCCTGGATGCGGCCGGGGCGGGCCTGCAAGCCCTCGGCGAGGAAGATAGGCTCCTGGAGCCCCTGCGGCGCCTCGTCCAGCAAAACCGCTGCCCCGCCAGCGGCTGGGCCAGAGACCGCCAAGGCCATTGGCACGGCCCAGGCCTCCGAGGCGGGGCCTTCGCTTCAGCCTAACCCCGTGGGCGGATCTCCCCCCTTGACGCTTTCGGCGGCAACTTATATTGTAGGTACGACAGGAGGTAGCCAAGGGACCGGCCGGGGGGGGCGTCATTCACGGGGCGCTTTTTGAGGTATTGACAGCCCTTGGCCCTATGCTATACTGCGCTACCGGAGGGGTAAAACGGCTGGCACTATCGGCTTTTCTATTTTTAGGAAAGGAGCATCGCCGTCGCGGGGCAGGGGCTTGACTTGGCCGTGGGGGACCGGGTATTCTCTACGGTGAGGTTGCCAGATGAGGAGCGCAAGGGGAGAAATGTTGTACATGCCGGCGTCGAATCCGAACAGGGTTGAGACGTGCAAAACCATGGAAGGGGGTGGTTAGGTCATTGGCCAAACCCGAGGGGAGATCCAGCAGTTGATTTCATACTTCGTGTTCGAGACGGGCTCTTGAAGTTGATGGAATAGGAGGTAAGGATGCACAGACAGTGGACAAAGTGGCTAGTGGGACTGACCCTTGTGGCGGCCCTGCTGATGGTGGGGTTGGCGCCGGTAGCCTTGCAGGCTGCTGCGCCCAATACGGGTGCACCGGGCCTGTTGAATTCGACGGGTGCAACGGCGCCGGCTCCTGAGGCGGTGACCTGGACGCCCGCCCAGCTCAAGCCGATTCATGCCATAAGGCAAGGGACAGCGGCAACCAAAGCGGCCCCCGGCCAGAACGCAAGCTTCAAGCCGAACCTGCCCGAGGCCCTAGCCCAGCTTCAGCAGCAGATCAAGGCTTCGGGCGTCAACCTGCGCGCCCTGCCGACGGCCCCCTTCAAGGCGCCCGCCTACAGCAGTTATGTGAACTCGCTGGTAAAGGCCGGGGTCAACGTCTCCGAGGCGGTCCGGAACAACCCCGAGAGCTTGTGCGCCATCAACGCCGGCTGGTTCGCCGGCCCGGCCACGGCCTCCAACACGAACGGAACGGCCATCGTCTACGGCGGCGGCCTGAATTTCTACTTCGCCTCCGCCACGGACCCGACGCACCCCACCGTGATTCCCATGGGCGACATGATGATGCGCGTCTATTTCCACGGGAACACGGCACTCGTGCTGGGCCTCTTCTACTCCTACGAATTCGACGTGACCAACCCCGCAAACCCCACCCTGGTAGGCTATGACGGTTTCGGCGGCATGGGTAACAACGTCGTGGCGCTCGGCATGACGGGCGACGGCCAGTACATCGTCGAGGCCGAGTGGACAGGCGACGAAATCTGGGTTTACGACAACGCGTTCAACTACATCGGTGGGTTCGGTATCGATACCCTCTACGCAAGCCAGATCAACCCCGCCGGCTTCCCGTATAGCCCCATGTTCACCGACATGACGATCGACGGTTCGGTGGTCATCCTCTCCGACTTTAACAACTACTATATCCACTTCGTGGACCTGTCGGCCCTGTCCTGCAGCAGCGATCCGGCCTATCTGGGCTACATTGACGACAGTTTGCACGGCTACGGCAGTCAGACCTGCGGCCAGATCATGTACCAGGCGCCCTACCTCTACGTGACCGACGTGCCCTGGTGGGAGTACCAGCCCATCTTCGCGCCGATCTGCGCCAACAACAAGTACCGTATCGACGAGTTCAGCGTGCCGGCCACCACCAACCCGGCCCACTTCATCTCCGTCAAAACCGTCACCGCCAACAACTACGGTCTCGACATCGTCGCCATCCGCCCTGCCGGCAGCGGCAACGTGGCCTTGGGCCTTTACGACGGCCAGGTGGCGGTCTGGGATGCCCAGCTCAACAACCTGCTATCCTTTGGCACCTTCGGCAAGTTCGGCCCCGCCTCGCAGGGGTACGGCTGGTGCGGCTTCGAGCCGAACTGGGAGTACTTCACGCTGGATATGGGCTACTCCCCGGCGATCGGCGGCGTGACGGCCAACTGGGGCGGCGGCGCTTACTTCTACAACGCCGGCATGACCCAGACGGGCTCATACAAGACGGGCGACTGGGCCTACAATCCCGTCGCCGTGGGTAGCACGATCTACGTGCCCTCCTACGTGGCGGGTCTGGGGATCGTGAACAACACGGACCCGACGGCTCCCTCGACGCTGGGCTGGCTCGACGTCATGCCTTCGATCCCTTACATCGGCCTTGCGGCGGTGGACGGCACGACGGCGTACGTGGCGTCTGACTACAACACCAACTTCACGAAGGTCTTCGCGGCTAACGTGAGCAACCCGGCGGCGCCGGCGTACCTCTCTTCGGCGTCCACGGCCTTCGACATCACCGCGCCGACCAACTACGGCACCAAGGTCGAATCGCTGGAGGCCAACGGCGGCATCTGCTGGATCGGCACCGACACATACGTGGTGGGCGTGGACTTCAGCAACCCGGCCGCTCCCTCCGTGGTGGCTGCGTTCGCGATCGGCGGTACCGGCGCATTCGGCATGGCGACCTTCACACATCCGGGCTTCCCGCTGAGCCACTTCCTGGGCGTCGCCGAGGGCCAATTCATTCAGTGGTTCGACATCACGAGCCCAGCCCAGTACGGCGGTTGCCCGACCCCCTATTTCCTGATCATGGGCTCCGCCCAGGGTGCCTTCAGCACGAACATCTTCTTCGTGAACGGCACCCAGTTTGTGAACGACATCCTCAACAACTACGTTTGGGCAAACCCGATTGTTGCCAACGTCGGCAGCGCCTGCGCGTATAACGAGTTGAACTGGGCGGCTTCGTACTCTCTCCTTACCTCCAGCGTAGCCCATACAGGTCCGTTCCTGATGTCATACGCCGGGACGGTGGGCGGGCACGCAGTGGCGGCGCTGGCCGTTGACTATGTCACGGCTGGGAAAATCGCTTCCATGACCACCATCGACATCACCAACCCGGCCGCGATGACCTTCCTGAACACCCCGCCGCAGGTCGTTGCCGCGTCCTACTTTGGGACGGGCATCACGGGCATGCTCTTCTCCAACAACGCCCTGTACAACGCGGGCGGCTGGCTGGGCATGTACGACTACCTCCTGGTGCCGGGCTTCACGCCGCCCACGGTCAACACCGTGACGGTCACGCCCAACCTCCCCTATCTCACCGGTTCGGTGACCATCACCGCTAACGTGACGGCTGCCGACTCGGCTGTTACAAAAGTGGTCTTCACCTTCAATGGCAGTACAATCGCCACGGTGCCCGCGAGCATCGCGGCCGGCGCCACCGCGAACGTCACTGCCACCTGGAACACGAGCACCTGGTCTGGTTACGGTGCATGCACTCCCTACGCGGTTATGGCGAAGGCGTACGATGGCGGCTGCAACGTGTCCGGCGCCGTGGCTTCCGCCGGAACCTACCTCATCAACCTGAAGCCCACGGTTTCGTTCAGCGCCTGGAGCCAGGCGATCCCGAGCGGCACGTCCTGCGCGGCCGCTGGCACCTGGATCGTGTGCGGCAAGCTGTGCTTCACCGTGACGGGGGTGGACGGCCCCTGCAACCAGGCTCCGGTGGGCATCTCCCAGATGGCCCTCTACCTGGACGGCAGCTCGACTCCGTTGACCTACATCAACAACCCAGCCGGAGGTGTGTGGAACGTCTGCGTGGACACCTCGGCCATGAGCGACGGGCCGCACACGCTGATGGCGTGGGCCACGGACAACATGGGCCTGAAGGGCTCCAAGACCAGTGCGAGCTTCACGGTTCACAACATCGGCCCCGTCACCGTCGTGACGGCTCCCGTGTCCGGCAACGTGGTGAGCGGCA
>JBBIKI010000092.1:0-11250 GCA_037445535.1 Acidobacteriota bacterium
CGTGAAACTGGCCAAGGGCGCCAAGCCCATCGAGTACTTCGAGGGAGTGTAGGGTCATGCCAATCAAGACCTATCAGCCCGTCACGCCCAGCCGCCGTTACATGACCACCCTCACCTTCGAGGATGTGTCGTCGAAGGCGCCCGAAAAGCGCCTCCTAGGCTCCAAAAGGCGGCTGAGCGGGCGCAACGCCCACGGGCACGTCACCGTCCGGCGGCGGGGCGGCGGCCACAAGCGCCGTTACCGCATCATCGATTTCAAGCGGGAGAAGTACGGCATCCCGGCCACCGTGGCGGCCATTGAGTACGACCCCAACCGCACCTGCAACATCGCTCTGCTCAATTACGCGGACGGCGAGAAGCGGTACATCATTGCTCCCGACGGCCTGACGGTGGGGCAGAAGGTCATGTCCGGCCCCGAGGCCGAGGTGACCATGGGGAATTCCCTTCCCCTGAAAAAGATCCCCGTGGGGACCATGGTGCACAACATCGAACTCCAGATCGGCGGGGGCGGCAAGATGGCGCGCGCCGCCGGCGCGGGCGCCCAGCTCATGGCGAAGGAAGGCCTGATGGCCACCCTTCGCATGCCCTCGGGCGAAATGCGCCACGTGCACTCCGACTGCTACGCCACGGTGGGCCTCGTGGGCAACCTGGACCACCAGAATGTGGCCCTGGGCAAGGCGGGGCGGAGCCGCTGGCTGGGACGCAGGCCCAAGGTCCGCGGCACGGCCATGAACCCTGTGGACCATCCCCACGGCGGCGGCGAAGGCAAAACCAAGTGCGGCCGCCATCCGGTCACTCCCTGGGGCGTGCCCACCAAGGGATTCAAGACCCGCAAGAACAAGCGGACCGCCCGCTTCATCGTGAAGAGGAGAGCCTAGATGACCCGCTCGCTGAAGAAGGGCCCGTTCCTCGACAAGCACCTTGAGAAGAAGGTGGACGCCATGAACGAGGCCGGGAAGAAGGCCGTCATCAAAACGTGGAGCCGCCGCTCCATGGTCGTCCCCTCCATGCTCAACCACACCATCGCCGTGCACAACGGGAGAAAGTTCGTTCCCGTGTACGTGACGGAAAACATGATCGGCCACCGGCTCGGCGAGTTTGCCCCCACGCGCACCTTCAGGGGCCATTCCGGCGAGAAGAAAAAGGCCGAGGTCAAGAAGTAGGTGAGGCCATGATGGTTAAAGCGATCGCGAAGTACGTGGACTCTTCCCCCCAGAAGGCCAGGCTCGTGGCCGACGCCATCCGAGGCCGCTCCGTGGGGGACGCGCTGGCCATTCTCCGCTTCACCAAGAAGCGCGTGGCGCGGGACCTCCAGAAGCTCCTCAAGACGGCCGTGGCCAACGCCGAGAGCATGCCCGGGACGCAGGTGGACGTGGACAAGCTCTTTGTCGCTGCCATCTTCGTGGACGGGGCGTCCGTGAAGTTTCGAAGGCGCACGCTGCCTGCCCCCATGGGCCGCGCGTACCGGTTCGTGCGCCGGCAGTGCCACGTGACCATAGGCTTGAACGAGAAGTAGGGTGCTGAGTTGAAAGTGCTGAGTGCCGAGGCGAGGATGAGCGGACCAGAGTTCGGTTTTGGGCTTCTTAGACTCCTCACTCCTCACGTCGCACTTTTCACTTTCATTTAGGGAGGTGAGCGTTGGGTCAGAAAGTTCATCCCGTGGGTTTCCGGGTAGGCTTTAACAAGGACTGGGAGTCCCGCTGGTTCGCCAAGAAGGACTACAAGCAGCTCCTCCATGAGGACCTTAAGCTCCGCACGGAGCTCAAGGCCCGCCTCAAGCACGCGGGGGTGTCCCGTATCGACCTGGAGAGGGCGGGCAAAAAGCTCACCATCACCGTCGCCACGAGCCGTCCCGGGATCATCATCGGCAAGAAGGGCGCCGAGGTGGACCGCCTCAAGGAGGAAATCCAGCGCCGTATGGGCCGCGAGGTCTACATCAAGATCGACGAGATCCACCGGCCCGAGATCGAGGCTCAGATCGTGGCCGAGTCCATCGGCCTCCAGCTCACCAAGCGCGTGGCCTTCCGCCGTGCCATGAAGCGGGCCATCGAGATGGCCACCAAGTTCGGCGCCCTGGGCGTCCGTATCCGCGTGGCGGGCCGCCTGAACGGCGCGGAGATCGCGCGCTCCGAATGGTACCTGGAGGGCCGCCTGCCGCTGCAGACCCTGCGCAGCGACATCGACTACGGCTTTGCCGAGGCCCACACCACCTACGGCGTCATCGGCATCAAAGTCTGGATCTACAAGGGCCAGAAAGTGGGCAAGTAGCCCTCTCAGCGGGAGAGTTTTCGCCATGTTAATGCCGAAGAAGGTCAAATTCAGGAAGCAGCAGAGAGGGCGCCGGAGCGGTCCCGCCAAGGGCGGAGCGCACGTGGACTTCGGTGACTTCGGCCTCATGGCGCTTGAAGCGTGCTGGGTCACCAACCGCCAGATCGAGGCGAGCCGCGTGGCCATCAACCGCTACATCAAGCGCGGGGGCAAGCTCTGGATCCGGGTCTTCCCGGACAAGCCCTACACCAAGAAGCCGCTGGAAACCCGCATGGGCAAAGGCAAGGGCAACCTAGAGGGCTGGGTGGCCGTGGTGAAGCCCGGACGCGTCCTCTTCGAGCTCGAGGGCGTCAGCGTGGAAGAGGCCCAGGCCGCCTTCCGCCTGGCCTCCCACAAGCTGCCCATGAAGACGCGGTTCGTGAGCCGCAAGGATCAGGAGTTCTCGCGATGATAAAGCCAGCCGAGCTCAAGAAGTCCGCCAAAGTGCGGGATCTCACGATGGAAGAGCTGAAGGGCGAAAGCCGGGAGATCACGGAGCACCTCATGAAGCTCCGGTTCCAGCTCGCCTCGGGGCAGATTGAGAACCCCTCGGTCATCCGCGTCTACCGCCGCGGCCTGGCCAGGATCAAGACCATCCTCGCCGAGAAGCAGCGGGCGCCGCAAGGGAGTTGACGATGGCAGGGAAAGAGAATCAGACCACCCGCCCGAAGCGGGCCACCAAGGTCGGTGTCGTGGTCTCCGACAAGATGGACAAGACCGTCGTGGTGAGGGTGGAACGCCGCATATTCCACGACACCTACGGGAAGGTCATCAAGCGGACTTCGCGCTTCAAGGCCCACGACGAGAGCAACCAGTGCGGCGTGGGGGACAAGGTCCTCATCATCGAGACCCGCCCCCTGAGCCGGAGCAAGAACTGGGCCGTGAAGAAGGTTATCGAGAAGGCCCGCTGAGGAGCGACAGGAGCCAGCCATGATCCAGATGGGAACCATACTTCAGGTCGCGGACAATTCGGGCGCCAAAAAGATCGCCTGCATCCGCATGCGCGGCGGCTCCACCGCTGGCAGGTACGCGGGCCTGGGCGACGTGATCACCTGCTCCGTCAAAGAGGCGGCGCCGCAGGGCAACGTGAAGAAGGGCAAGGTCGTGAAGGCGGTCATCGTGCGCACCGTCAAGGAGACGCGCCGCCGCGACGGCTCTTACATCCGCTTCGACAATAACGCTGCGGTCCTGGTGGACGACAAGGGCGAGCCCGTGGGCACCCGCGTCTTCGGGCCCGTGGCCAGGGAGCTGAGGGAGAAGAAGTTCATGAAGATCGTCTCCCTGGCGCCCGAAGTGATCTGAGGAGGGCCGCCGTGCGCAACCGCATCCGTAAGAACGACCAGGTCTTAGTCCTCTCGGGACGGGAAAAGGGCAAGCGGGGCCGCGTGATCAACGTGGACCTCGGCAAGGAGCGCGCCCTGGTCGAGAACGTGAATTTCGTGAAGAAGCACACCAAGGCGAACCCACAGAAGAACATCAAGGGCGGCATCCTGGAGCGCGAAGCGCCCCTGACGCTCTCGGTGCTCATGGTGGTCTGCAAGGAGTGCAAGGAGCCTACCCGCTTGGGGTCCAAGACGCTCGAGGGCGGTAGGAAGGTGCGCGCCTGCAAAAAATGCGGCGCGGTGCAGGAGTAAGGGGCAGACCCATGAAAACGGTTCCGCGTTTAAGAGAGCGCTATGTGAAGGAGATCCTCCCGAAGCTCAAGGAGGACTTCAAGATTGACAACGTGATGGCCGTCCCCAAGCTGACCAAGATCACCATCAACGTCGGTGTCGGCGAGGCCAAGAGCGAGATCAAGCTGCTGGACGAGGCCATGGTGACCCTCACCATGCTGGCGGGCCAGAAGTCCGCCATGCGCCGGGCCCGCAAGTCCATCTCCAATTTCAAGCTGAGGCAGGCCCAGCCCATCGGGGCCATGGTGACGCTGCGCGGGGACAGGATGTACGAGTTCCTGGACCGGCTCATCAGCCTGGCCATCCCCCGAATGAGGGACTTCAAGGGCCTGTCCGACCGGTCCTTCGACGGCCACGGCAACTACACACTCGGCGTGAAGGATCAGCTCATCTTCCCCGAGGTGGACTACAACAAGATCACGCGGGCCATGGGGATGAACATCACCATCGGCACCACGGCCAAGCGGGACCCCGAAGCCAAGGCGCTCCTCGCGTCCTTCGGGTTCCCCTTCCGGAAGTAGGAGAGTCAGGGATGGCCAGTATCCGAGCCTTTGCCAAAATGGAGAAGAAGCCCAAGTTCGCCGTTCGCTACCGGAACCGCTGCAAGCGCTGCGGGCGCCCCCGGGGGTACTACCGGAAGTTTGCCCTCTGCCGCTTGTGCCTGCGCCAGCTCGCCCTCCAGGGCCAGCTCCCGGGCGTGATCAAGGCGTCGTGGTGAGGTGAGAGCATGAGCATGACAGACCCCGTCGCTGACCTGTTGACGCGCATCCGCAACGGTCTTTCGAGTAAGAAACCCACCGTGGACGTGCCCTCCTCCAAGCTCAAAGTGGAGATCGCCAAGATCCTCAAGGAAGAGGGGTACATCCTGAACTTCAAGGTCACCGAAGACAACGTGCAAGGCACGCTCAAGGTGGACCTCAAGTACCAAGCCGACGGCAGGCCCGCCATCGGCGGCATCCAGCGCGCTTCGCGCCCGGGCCGCCGGATCTATTGGGGCAAGGAAGACATCAAGCCCGTCCTGGCCGGCCTGGGCATCGCCATCCTAAGCACGAGCAGGGGCCTCATGACCGACAAGGTGGCCCGCCGCGAAGGCGTGGGCGGCGAGATCCTATGCCGCGTCTGGTAGGCGGAGGAGGAGAGCATGTCGCGAATCGGTAAACAACCCATCCCCCTCCCGAGCGCCGTGAAGGTGAGCATCCAAGAGGGTTTCGTGGAGGTCCAGGGCCCCAAAGGCAAGACCGTCACCGCCGTCCCCGCGGGCATTTCCTGCGCCGTGGACGGCGGGATCCTGGTGGTGAGCCGCCAGGAGGACACCAAGCAGGGCCGGTCGTTTCACGGCCTGACGCGGGCCCTCCTCGCCAACGCCGTTCGGGGAGTGACGGAAGGGTACAAGCGGGAGCTGGACATCGTGGGCGTGGGCTACAAGGCCGCCGTCGAGGGCGCTACCCTCAACCTGAGCCTTGGGTTCTCCCATCCCGTGGCGTTCCCCATCCCTTCAGCCATCACCATCACGGTGGAGAAGGGTACGCACGTCACGGTGACCGGTCACGACCGGCAGCAGGTGGGCCAGGTGGCCGCCCAGATCCGTGCCTACCGCAAGTGCGAGCCCTACAAGGGCAAGGGCGTTCAGTACACCGGCGAAGCCGTCGTGCGCAAGGCCGGCAAGGCTGCCAAGTAAAGGGGTAAGACGATGGCCAAGCACGTTCATTTGGATCGCAAGCAGAAGAGGGACTGGCGGAAGATCCGGATCCGCAAGCGCCTCTCCGGCACCGCCGAAGCGCCCCGCCTTTGCGTGTTCCGCAGCACGCAGTACATCTACGTGCAGGCCGTGGACGACACGAAGGGCGTGACGATCGCCGCCGCCTCGTCCCTGGAGCCCGCCGTCAAGTCAGGGCTCAAGACCTCGGGCAAACACGTGGCCGCCGCCGAGAGAGTGGGCGAGCTGGTGTCCGAGCGCCTCAAGGCCAAAGGCATCGTGAAGGTGGTCTTCGACCGGGGCGGCTACCAGTATCACGGCCGCATCAAAGCCGTCGCTGAAGGCGCCCGCAAGGGCGGCCTGCAGTTCTAGGGAGTCAAGGATGATGGACGACAGATCATCGAGCGAGCTGGAGCTGCGGGAGAACGTGGTCTCCATCCGCCGCGTCACGAAGGTCGTGAAGGGCGGCAAGAACTTCTCCTTCTCCGCCCTGGTGGTGGTGGGTGACGGCAACGGGCGCGTGGGCTTCGGCCTGGGCAAGGCCCGCGAGGTTCCCCTGGCCATTTCCAAGGGCATCGAGCAGGCCAAGCGGAACATGGTGCGCGTGTCCCTTCAGGGCTCCACCATCCCGCACTACGTGCAGGGCAAGTTCGGCGCGGGCCACGTCATGCTCCGCCCCGCCTCCAAGGGAACCGGCGTCATCGCCGGCGGCGCCATCCGCGCCGTCATGGAGGCCGTGGGGGTTCAGGACGTGCTCACCAAGTGCCTGGGGACCAACAACCCGCAGAACGTGGTCAAGGCCACCTTCGAGGGGCTCAAGAGCTTGAGCAGCCCCGAGGCCGTGGCCCGCAAGCGCGGCAAAACCATCGAAGAAATTCTGGGGTAAGCCATGACGGGAAAAAAGAAGGCGGCCTCCGAAGGCCAGATCGAAGTGACCCTCGTCCGTAAGCCTCCCACGGAGAAGCTGCGCGTCGTGGCCTGGAGCATGGGGCTTCGAAAACTCAACCGGACACGGTGCTACCCCGACCGTCCCGAGATCCGCGGCATGGTCTTCGCGATCAAGGACTTGGTCAAGGTCACCGAGCGAGCATAAGGGGGCGATCATGTTCCTCTCAGAATTGAGGCCCTCCAAGGGCGCCAAGCAGATGCGCAAGCGGGTAGGCCGGGGCCCCGGTTCGGGCCACGGCAAGACCGCTTGCAAGGGCCACAAGGGCGCCAAATCGCGCTCCGGCTTCCACCAGGCCCCCGGCTTCGAGGGTGGCCAGATGCCCCTGCACCGCCGCATCCCCAAGCGAGGATTCACCAACATCTTCGCCGAGGAGGTCCAGGCCGTGAACGTGGGCCGCCTCGCCATCTTCGAAGGCGGTTCCGAGGTGAACGCCAAGGCCCTCAAGCGCGCCGGGATCATCAAGTCCGACGAGATCCGCGTCAAGATCTTGGGCGAGGGCACCCTGGACCGCGCCATCACGGTGGTGGCCGACGCCTTCTCCGAGAAGGCGCGCCAGATCATCGAGGCCGCGGGCGGGCGCGCGGAGGTTCGCAAGCCGTGATCGAAGCCTTCCAAAACCTCTTCCGCATCCCGGACCTGCGCAAGCGCCTTTTCTTCACCTTCGCGCTGCTGGCGGTGTACCGGGTGGGCGCGCAGATCCCCACGCCCGGCATCGACGCCATGGCGCTGCAGGAGTTCTTCAAGCAGTACCAGTCGGGCGTGCTGGGCTTCGTGAACCTCTTCTCGGGCGGTGCCCTCTCCAAGTGCACCATCTTCGCCCTGGGGATCATGCCCTACATCACCGCCTCCATCGTGTTCCAGCTCCTGGGCGTGGTGTGGCCGTACATCGAGAAGCTGCAAAAAGAAGGCGGCGCCGAGGGGCGCAAGAAGATCGTCCAGTACACCCGCTACCTCACCATCTTCATCTGCGTGGTGCAGTCACTGGGCATTTCCTTCTGGCTGAAAAACCTCATCAGCCCCTCGGGCAAACGCATCGTAGAGAACCCCAGTCTCGCGTACCACGTCCTAACGGTGATCGTGCTCACGGCGGGATCCACCTTCATCATGTGGCTGGGCGAGCAGATTACCGCCCGGGGCATCGGCAACGGCATCTCGCTGATGATCTACGCGGGCATCGTGGTGGGCCTCATTCCCGCCATCGTCAAGACCTTCGAGCAGGTCCAGCAGGGCAACCTCTCGGTCTTCGTGGTCCTCATTCTGGGGGCCTTCATGCTCGCCGTGGTGGCCTTCATCGTGTACTTCGAGCGGGCCCAGCGGAAGATCCCCATCCAGTACGCCAAGCGCATGGTGGGGCGGAAGATGATGGGCGGCCAGGCCGTGTACTTTCCCCTCAAGCTCAACCCGGGCGGCGTTATGCCCATCATTTTCGCCGTCTCCTTGCTGGCCGTGCCCCAGACGATCCTCCAGCTCCCCGTCCTGTCCAAATTCGAGTGGGCCCGCTCCATCGAGGCGTACGTGGGGTATGGTACCTTGACCTACCTGGTCCTCTACGCCCTGCTCATCGTGCTTTTCACCTTCTTCTACACGAGCATCGTCTTCAATCCTGAGGATCTCGCCGACAATCTCAAGAAGTTCGGCGGCTTCATTCCGGGCATCCGCCCCGGGAAGAGCACCAGCGACTTCCTCTACCGGTCCCTCAACCGCCTGCTCTTCGCTGGGTCCATCTACCTCATCGTGGTGGCCCTGCTGCCCATGGCTCTCATCAGCGGCCTGCCGCTCCAGCACCTGTGGGGCATCGGGCCCAGCCTGGAAACCGCGTTCAAGACCGTACACCTGGACTGGATCCTACGGGGCTTCAACCTCAACTTCTACTTCGGAGGCACCTCGCTGCTGATCGTCGTGGGCGTGGCCATGGACTTCCTCCAACAGGTGGAATCCCAGCTCGTCATGCGCCACTACGAAGGCTTCTCCAAGCATACCCGCATGCGTGGGAGGAGGACCTAACATGCCCAGCAACATCGTTCTGCTCGGACCTCCCGGCGCCGGCAAGGGGACCGTCGCCAAGGAACTCTCGGCCCGCCTGGCCGTTCCCCACATCTCCACCGGCGACATGCTGCGCGAAGCCGTGCGCGAAGGGACGCCCTTGGGCCTCAAGGCAAAGGCCGTCATGGACAGCGGCGGCCTGGTGTCCGACGAGCTTCTCACGGGCATCGTGAAGGAGCGCCTCGCTAAAGCCGACTGCGCCCCCGGGTTTCTCCTGGACGGCTATCCTCGCAACCTGTCCCAGGCGGACATCCTGGACGGCATCCTGCGGGATATCGGCAGGGATGGCGTGCGCGCCGTGGAGCTTGACGTGGCCGACGACGTGATCGTGTCGCGCCTGGGCAGCCGGCGGTCGTGCCCCTCCTGCGGCGCCGTGTACAACCTCGTGTCTACGCCCCCGAAGAGCCCGGGGGTTTGCGATAAATGTGGCGCCGGCCTGGTCCAGAGGGACGACGACAAGGAGAGCGTGATCCGCGAGCGGCTGCGCGTGTATCACGAGAAGACGGCCCCCCTGTCCGACCGTTTCCGGCAGCGGGGAAGCCTGCTGACGGTTCCCGGTGACCGAAGCCCCGCCGAGGTGCTCTCGGCCGTGGAGCGGGCTATCGGATGATTCACCTGAAGACCCCCGAGGAAGTGGACATCATGGACCGGGCCAACCGCGTGGTGCACAGCGTGCTCCGGCATGTCTCCTCGGAGATGGCCCCGGGTATGACCCTCAAGGAGCTGGACACCATGGCCGAATCCATGACCAAAGCCATGGGCGGAAAGCCCGCCTTCAAGGGATACCACGGGTACCCGGCATCCATCTGCATCTCGGTGAACGACGAGGTGGTCCATGGCATCCCCGGCGGGAGGACGCTGAAATCGGGCGACATCGTGTCGCTGGACTTCGGCGTGATTCTCAGCGGATACTACGGCGACGCGGCGTGCACGGTCCCGGTGGGCAGCGTGGACGAGGCGGCGAGTACGCTCATGGAGGTGACCCGGCAGTCCCTGCTCAGAGGCATTGAGCAGGCCAAGATCGGCAACCGGATCTCCGACGTATCCCACGCGGTCCAGGTCTGGGCCGAGGGCCACGGGTTTTCGGTGGTGAGGGATTACGTGGGGCACGGTATCGGCCGCGCCCTCCACGAGGAGCCCCAGGTCCCCAACTTCGGCGCCCCGGGCCTCGGCCCCAAGCTCCAGGAGGGGATGGTTCTGGCCATTGAGCCCATGATCAACGAGGGCGGGCCCGAAGTCACCGTGGACCCCGACGGTTGGACCGTCAGGACCCGGGACCACAAGAGGTCGGCCCATTTCGAGTACAGCGTGGCCCTCACCGCCAGCGGTCCGAGGGTCTTGGGGGTGGACGGGCCATGAGCAAGGACGACGTCATCCAGATGAAAGCCACCGTCCAGGAGGCCCTTCCCAACGCCATGTTCCGCGTGGAGTTGGAAAACGGCCACCGGGTTCTGGCGCACATTTCAGGCAAGATGCGGAAGCACTTTATCCGCATCCTCCCCGGTGACCAGATCCTGGTCGAGCTGTCGCCCTACGACCTGAACCGGGGCCGCATCGTATATCGGTTCAAGACCTAGGAGAGAAGGCGATGAAAGTCAGAGCGTCCGTGAAGAAAATTTGTCCCAAGTGCAAGATCATCAAGCGCAAGGGCGTTATCCGGGTGATCTGCGAGAACCCGAAGCACAAGCAGAGGCAAGGTTAGGAGGCAGGCCGTGGCACGTATCTCTGGTGTGGATCTTCCGCTCAACAAGAGAGTCGAGGTGGCTCTCACGTACATTTACGGCATCGGCCAGTCGCGCTCCAAGGTTCTGCTGGGCCAGGCCGGCGTAAGCCCGGACATCCGGGTGAAGGACCTGACCGAGGATGAGGTCTCCCGCATCCGAAAGGCCATCCAGGACGAAGGCAACGTAGAGGGCGACCTCCGCAAGAAGATACAGATGGACATCCGCCGGCTCATCGACATCGGGACGTACCGGGGGATCCGCCACCGTACGGGGCTGCCCTGCCGCGGCCAGAGGACGCACACCAACGCCCGGACCCACAAGGGCCCCCGCCGGGCCATCGCCGGGAAGAAGAAGGCCGCCAAGAAGTAAGGCGGCCCTTCAAGGAGAACTGCAATGGCGAAGACAAACGCAGGAAAACGGACGCCCCGGCGGGAGAAGAAGAACATTCCCGTGGGCATCGTCCACATCAACGCCTCGTTCAACAACACCCAGATCACCATCACGGACCTCGAGGGGAACGCCGTGGTCTGGGCCACTTCCGGCGGGTCGGGCTTCAAGGGGACCCGGAAGGGCACGCCCTTCGCCGCGCAGGTGGCTGCCAAGACGGCGGCCGACAAGGTCACGGAGCACGGTATGCGCGAGGTGGACGTTCGGGTCAAGGGCCCGGGCGGCGGCCGCGAGTCGGCCATCCGGGCGCTCCAGGCCTCGGGCCTGAAGATCCGCTCCATCCGCGACGTCACCCCCATTCCGCACAATGGATGCCGGCCGCCCAAGCGCCGGCGCGTGTAAGAAAGAAGGAGGAACACCTTGGCACGGTATCATGCATCCGTTTGCCGACTCTGCCGCCGGGAGGGCATG
>JBBIKI010000093.1:0-3948 GCA_037445535.1 Acidobacteriota bacterium
ACGCGGTGCCGGGGGGATCCTTGGCTCTAACCCATTAGGGAGTCCTTACATGCCTAACCGTGAACAGGAAGCACTCGACTACCACTCTCAAGGCAGGCCAGGCAAGGTGGAGGTGGTGCCTACGAAGCCTTGCCTCACCTCGCGCGACCTATCTCTGGCGTACACCCCCGGCGTCGCCGTGCCTTGCCTGGTCATTGAGAAGAACCCTGAAGATGCCTACAAGTACACGAACAAGGGCAACCTCGTGGCCGTCCTGTCCAACGGTACGGCCGTGCTCGGCTTGGGCGACATCGGCGCCCTGGCCGGCAAGCCCGTCATGGAGGGCAAGGGCGTTCTCTTCAAGCGGTTCGCCGGCGTGGACGTCTTCGACATCGAAGTGAACACCCACGATCCCGAGGAAATCATCAAGCTCGCCCAGCTCCTGGAACCCACCTTCGGCGGCATCAACCTTGAGGACATCAAGGCCCCCGAGTGCTTCATGATCGAGGAACGCCTCAAGAAGAGCATGAACATACCTGTGTTCCACGACGACCAGCATGGTACGGCGATCATCTCCGGAGCCGCTCTCATCAACGCTCTGGAGCTGGCGAAGAAGGACATTAAGGACGTTCACGTGGTGGTCTCGGGCGCCGGGGCCGCCGCCATCGCCTGCGCCAAGTTCTACGAGGTCATGGGTGTACCCAATAAAAACTTCCTCCTGGTGGACACCAAAGGAGTGGTCTTCAAGGGCCGTAAGGAGGGGATGAACCCCTACAAGGAGCACTTCGCTCAGGACACCCCCAAGCGGACCCTGGCCGAAGCCATGAGCGGCGCCGACGTGTTCCTCGGCTGCTCCGTGAAGGGCCTCGTCACCCAGGACATGGTCCGATCCATGGCGAAGAATCCCATCATCTTCGCCATGGCCAACCCGGACCCGGAGATCTCCTATCCCGATGCCAAGGCGGCCCGTCCCGACGTCATCATGGCCACGGGGCGCTCGGACTATCCCAACCAGGTCAACAACGTGCTGGGCTTCCCCTTCATCTTCCGGGGCGCGTTGGACGTCCGCGCCACGGCCATCAACGAAGAGATGAAGATGGCGGCCAGCCGCGCCCTGGCGGCGCTGGCCAAGGAACCGGTTCCGGAGAACGTATCCGCGGCTTACAGCGGCCAGCGGTTCGAGTTCGGCCCGGACTACATCATCCCCAAGCCCTTCGATCCGCGTGTGCTGGTCTGGGAGGCCGCGGCCGTGGCCAAGGCCGCCTGCGAGACGGGGGTGGCCCAAGCCCCCATCGCGGACTGGGCCGGCTACAAGGCTCGCCTGGAAGCCATGACCAGCAAGAGCCAGGAAGTCATGCGGACCATCATCACCAAGGCGAGCCAGAAGCCCAAGCGCGTCGTCTTTCCCGAGGGCGACAACACGAAGGTCGTGGAAGCGGCCCGCCAGCTCGTGGAGGAGGGGCTCGCCAAACCCATCCTCCTGGGCAACCCTGAGGTCATCGAGGCCAAGGCCAGGCACATCGGCCTGGACACGAGCAAGCTCACGGTCATCGATCCCACGCGGTCGCCCAACCTGGACGCCTTCGGCGAGGAGCTCTACAAGCTGTGCGCCCGCAGGGGCTATACGCCCAAGAAGGTCGCCCATTACATCCGCCGGCCCGTGCACCAGGCCATGATGATGCTCCGCATGGGCATGGCGGACGGCATGGTGGCGGGGGTCGAGCACGCCTACATCGACACCATCAAGATCGTCCTGCCCCTGGCCGAGCTCAAGCCCGGCGTCTCGCGCGCCGTCGGCATGCACGTCCTGCTCGTGGAAGGGAAGGTCTTCCTCTTCGCCGACACGACCCTCAACGTGGAGCCCGACGCCCGGCACCTGGCGGAGATCGCCGTCCGGGCCGCCGAAGTGGCGCGCCACTTCAACATGGAGCCCCGCATCGCCATGCTCTCCTTCTCCAACTTCGGCGACAACGAGCACGCCAAGGCCCGGAAGGTCCGGCAGGCGGTGGAGATCCTCCACCGCGAGCACGGGCACCTGGCGGTGGACGGGGAGATGCACGGCGACGTGGCCCTCCTGCCCGAGTACGCCAAGCAGAATTTCCCCGCCTCCCGGATCCAGGGTGATGCCAACGTCCTCATCTTCCCAGACCTCCAGAGCGGCAACATCGCCTACAAGCTGGTGACGCACATCTCCCGCGGCGAGGTCATCGGACCGCTGCTCATCGGGCTGAAGTACCCCATCAACATCGTGTCCTTCCACTCGGACGCCCGCGACATCGTGAACATGGCCGCCATCTCGGCATCGCAGGCGGAGTGAAGCAGATCGAGCTAGCGAAGTAACGAGCAAACGCCTGAATGCCAACGCAGGGGCCGCCTTCGGGCGGCCCTTTTCCTTGGGTGGTGCGCGGCCTTCCCTCCGAGGTTACCTCTGCTTACGCCGCCTCGTGGATTCGTTGCCGCCATCGCTCCCCCGTCTGCTCCCCTCTGCTACACTAAGCCAAAGGGGTTCATGCCAGGCGAGCCCCCAGGAGGCCCCCGATGAAACGAAGCGCCATCCTCGGATTGCTCCTTCTCACGGCGGGGCTCGTTCTCGCCCTTGTCCTGGCCCAGCGCTTCCAGCAGCCCATCGCCGTGAACTTTTACCTCACGGCGGATACCCAGGGGTTTCTCGTCCCCTGCGGCTGCAAGGTGGTTCCCGCCGGTGGCCTGGCGCGCCGCGTCTCCGCCCTGCAGGCATTGGAGCGCCTGGCGGGGAACGAGCCCGTCATTCCCGTGGAGGCTACCCACGGATTCGCCGACAGAGGGCCGGGCAAGGAGATCCTCAACCGGGAAATGGGGCAGTTCTACGCGAGCACCGGGACCCTCGTGGGGCTGGGGGGGTATGACCTGCTCCTGGGCCCGGAGGCCCTGCGCATGGCATCTCCCGGCGTTTCCCTCTACCTCGCGGGCCGGGAGCCCTACCGGGGTTCCAAGGCCTTTCGCCTAGGGGGCTGGGGCTTTCCTCCCTTCGGCGCCCGCGGCGGCCTCCTGCGTCTGGTTTTCCTGGCTCAGACGCCGCCGGGCGGGGTTACCCTGCGCGATCCCATGGAGACCATGGCGGAGGAGGTGAAGCGCCATCCGGCGGACCGGTACATGGTGGTGGGCCAACTGGCGCCCAAGACCGCGGCGGCCCTCCTCGACGCCTATCCAAGCATCCTGGTCCTGGCCGTCCAGTGGGGCACCGATGTGACCACTATCCCTCAGCAGCGCAAGGGGCAGTGGATCCTCTATCTGGGCGACCGCGGACGGCGGGGGGCCTCCGTTCGCGTGGCCTGGAGCGGGGGGCAGTGGGAGGTTCTTCCCATGATCCGGTACCTGGGCCCCGAGATTCCCTCGGATCCTGCCACGGCGGCTCAGGCCGCCCAGGTCCTCAAAGAGGTGGATGCCGCCAACGCCCGGGCCCTGGCTTCGCTGGCCTCGGCCGGCAAGGCACAAGGAGGCTACACGGGATCATCCCGGTGCGTCTCTTGCCACGCCGGTGCCCACCGGGTGTGGTCCATCTCCCCTCACGCCAGAGCCACGTCAGATCTGGCCATAGACCACCAGCAGTCCAACCCCGATTGCCTCGTCTGCCACGCCACGGGATTGGGCAAGCCCGGGGGGTATCCCCGTCCCGGCCTGGATCTCTCCGGCGTCCAGTGCGAGGCCTGCCACGGCCCCTCCGAGGGGCACCCGCCCCGCCCGCTGGAGGTGCTCCCTCCCTCGCAAGCCACCTGCGGAACCTGCCACACGCCGAGGGATTCACCCCTTTTCGACGCTCAGGGCTACTGGCAGCTCATGAAACATAAGTAGCGAGAAGGGATGAGGAAAAGAAAGAAATGCCAAATGGCGAATGTTGAAGGGGAGCTGCCTTGAACGAAGGCCTTCAGAGGGGTCGCGGTCAGCGGCCGCTCTCCCGGCGGTTCTTCCGCTCCCGGCTCCCGGCTCACG
>JBBIKI010000093.1:4048-11129 GCA_037445535.1 Acidobacteriota bacterium
CGGCTCACGGCTCCCCGTCATGATGATTGGACACGAGTGGCCCTCGTGTCGTACACTATCCAACTATGTTGCGCCGGCTGGCACTTCCCGTTTTCATCCTCCTCTGCGCCCTGGGCTTGGCGGGCCGCTGGCCCGACATGGGCGCCTCGGACGACACGGCCTCGGGGCGTCACGTTGCGGAGCGCCTTTACCGGCAGGCAGCCAGCCTCATCGAGTCGAACGCCGCGAATCCGCCCACCCAGAAGATCCTTCTGTCCGACTCACTGGACGGTATGCTCCACTCCCTCGACCCCCATTCCAACTACTACTCGCCGGAGGTGTTCAGGGACCTTATGGAGGATCAGGAAGGCAAGTTCTCGGGCCTGGGGCTCCTGGTCACCAAGCCGAGCGCCACGTCGCCCCTTCTTGTGATCAACCCCATCCCGGACACGCCCGCCTGGAAAGCTGGAATCCGCGCGGGGGACGTGATCCTGGAGGTGGACGGGCACCCCACGGACAAAATGTCCAGCGGCGAGGCCGTCCGCAAGCTCAAGGGACCCTCGGGAACCGAAGTGACCATCAAGCTGGGGCGGGGCGAGGGAAAGCCCGAGATCATGACCCTCAAGCGTGCGCCCATTCCCAAGCACACGGTCCCCTACGCGTTCATGCTCCCCGGCGGCGAGGGCTACGCCAAGGTGAACACCTTCGGGAACACCACGGTGCAGGAGCTGGAGGAGAACCTCAGCCGCCTCGAGGCGGAAGGCATGACGTCCCTCATTCTGGACCTCAGAGATAATCCGGGCGGCTCCCTCACGGCGGCCATCGGCGTGGCTTCGCTCTTCCTCCATAAGGGCCAGGAGGTGGTGAGCGTGCGGGGCCGGCGGTCGGCCATCACCCTCCACCACAAAGCCACCAAGGACGGCCCCTTCGCGGAGGTGCCCATGGTGGTCCTCCTGAACCTGGGCTCGGCCAGCGCCAGCGAGATCGTGGCGGGGGCCCTGCAGGACCACGACCGCGCCCTCGTCGTGGGGGAGCGTTCCTGGGGCAAGGGCCTCGTACAGACCATGACGCCCCTCGGGGACGACGGGGCCGTGGCCATCACCACCGCCCGCTATTACACGCCCTCGGGACGGCTCATCCAGAGGGATTACAGCCGCTCCTACGATGCCTATTACTTCCCGGACCAGCAGCCCGCGGACCTCGCCTCCAAGGAATCTCCCGCCGTCCAGGGCCCGGAGGCCCACACGGACAACGGGCGGGCCGTCTACGGCGGCGGGGGCATCGCCCCTGACGTGGTGGTGAAGGCCGACAAGATTCCGCCCCTCGCCCTGAAGTTCGAGCGCGTCCGCGCCTTCCTCACCTTCGTCGCCAAGGAAGTGGAGAAGGGGAACCTGGACGCGGCCAAAGTCCGTTCCGCCGCCTTCCTGGCCCAGTTCAGGGCCTATGCGGCCACGACCCCCGAGGGCAAGTTCACGAGCGCCGAGTGGGCGCAGAGCGAACCCTACATCACGTGCGCCCTGGAGCGGGAAGCCATGACCATGC
The DNA here is from genome assembly GCA_037445535.1 of Acidobacteriota bacterium. Classification (GTDB taxonomy): domain Bacteria; phylum Acidobacteriota; class UBA4820; order UBA4820; family DSQY01; genus JAKAJA01. The sequence goes on from JBBIKI010000093.1 coordinate 5,570, forward strand.
TGGACGGCCCAGCCAGCGGATACAAAGCCATGATCCCCATGGACAACCAACTGCTCAAAGCGGAGGCCGTCCTCAAGGAAAAGACCGCGCAAAAGAAGGCGGCGTGAGAAAGTGAATCGTGAGTAGGCGATGAGGGGATCAGGTGAGTAGGACAGCGACGGGACATGGACGATTGTTTTTCACCTGATCACCTGGCCACCCCATAGAGGACCCTCATGTTCGAACGGTTGACCGAGAGAATCCAAGAGGCGGTCAAGAGCCTGAAGGGGCAGGGCCGCATCACGGAGACCAACGTCCAGGAAAGCCTGCGCGCCGTGCGCATGGCCCTCCTGGAGGCGGACGTGCACGTGGCGGTCGTGAAGGACTTCCTGGAGGGCGTCAAAACCAAGGCCCTGGGCCAAGAGGTCCTCAAGAGCCTTTCGCCGGACCAGCACTTCATCAAGATCCTCTACGACGAGATGGCCAGGGTCCTGGGAGAAGGCGACCCGCGCCTGAACTTCCCCGCCTTCGGCCCCGGCGTGATCCTCCTGGCGGGCCTCCAGGGTTCGGGCAAAACCACCACGGCGGGAAAGCTCGCCAAGTACTTCGCCAAGGACGGCCATCCCGTCATGCTGGTCCCGGCGGACGTCTACCGCCCCGCCGCCCGCCAGCAGCTCGAAACGGTGGGCAAGGCCGTGGGGGTCGCCGTTTTTCAGCCCTCACCGGGCGACAAGCCCTTGGCCATCTGCCAGAAGGCGCTCGAAGAGGCCCGCAAAAAGGGCATCCGCCGCCTCATCCTCGACACGGCCGGGCGCCTCACCGTGGACCAGGCCCTCATGGAAGAGCTGGCCCAGATCGCCTCCGCCATCAAGCCCCACGAAAGCCTCTACGTGGCCGATGCCATGACGGGCCAGAGCGCCATGGCCACGGTGAAAGCCTTTCACGAGACCGTGACCCTCACGGGCGTCATCCTCACCAAGGCCGACGGCGATGCGCGAGGCGGCGCGATCCTCTCCGTAAAGAGCGTCACGGGCCTACCCGTGAAATTCGTGGGAGTAGGGGAAAAGTACGACGCCCTTGAGCCTTTCCTTCCCGGCCGCATGGCCTCCCGCATCCTAGGCATGGGGGACGTGCTCGGGCTCATCGAAAAGGCCCAGGAGGCCGTGGACGAGCGCGAGGCCGCCGACATGGCCGATCGCCTCCGCCACTCCGAATTCACCCTCGAAGACTTCCGCGCCCAGCTCAAGGCCATGCGCAAGATGGGGCCCCTGCAGCAGATCCTTGGCATGCTGCCCGGGGTCGGCGGCGCCTTGAAGAACGTGGAGGTCTCCGATCTGGACGAGAAGCGCGTGGCGCGCACGGAAGCCATCCTCAACTCCATGACGCCGCGCGAGAGGTCCCACTACCAGGTGATCGACGGGAGCCGCCGCAAGCGCATCGCCCGCGGGGCAGGGGTTTCGGTCTCCGAGGTCAACCAGCTCATGAAGCAGTTTCTGACCATGCGCAAGATGATGCAACAGCTCAAGCGCTCCGGCTTGAAAGGCATGATGCGGTCCATGGGGGCCATGAGGAAGTGAAAGCAGGGACAGGGGACGGATTCTCCGCGATTTCCTCCCGCGCGCCCGATGCCTTGACCGGCTTTGAACCCCATGCTAGATTGGTGACGGGGACTGGTGTTTGAGGTAGGGGGCGGGATGGCCAAGAAACGGGTACTTCTAGTCGACTACGAACCCAAGCTCCTCGAACGGCTCCAGTCCATGCTCACGGATGACCGATTCGAGCTGGCCACGGCACGCGACGGCTTCGCGGCCATAGAGGAGTTCGACCGGTTCCACCCGGACCTGGTGTTCCTGCGGACCATGCTTCCCAAGAAGCACGGGTTTCAGGTATGCCAGGAGATGGTGGAGCACTCGGGCTCGCGCCGCGTGCCCATCGTCATGCACTGCTCCATCTACAAGAGCCGGAAGTACCGTAACGACGCCATGAAGGTTTACGGCGCCGCGGAGTATCTGGAAGACCCGATTCAGGAGGATGCCCTCAAGGACGTCCTGGACCGCTTCCTCTTCGGCCGGACTCAGGCCGCCGCACAGCCTCCGTCCGCGGCACAGGCCCCGTCCAGCGGTACGCCCGAGGTGGTACTGCCGCCCGCTCTCCCGCCGGCGGCCAAGGCCAAGCCTTCGGGGATGTCGAGCGTGGACAGGGCCCTGGAAGAGACCCTTTCGGGGATGAACCTGGGAACGGGCCGCCGGGCTCGCCCCGCCGTCCCGTCCACGGAAGCGACCGTGCCTTTCGATGATCTGATGGGCTCGGTGAAACCCGGACAACCCCCCAAGGCCGCTCCTCCTTCGCCTCCTCCGGACCCTCCGGCGCCTCCCTCCGCGGAGAATGCCCTTACCTCGGAAGACCTCTTCGGAGATGTGATCCAGGACGTGATCAAGGCGGAGCCTGCCAAGGCTCCCGTGCCCGTCCCGCCTCCTCCGCCTTCGCCCCCTCCCCCGCCGCCCAAGCCCGCGGAGCCGGCGGCGCCTCCCGTGAGGGAGCGCCCCATGGTGGACGTGGAGAAGGCCTTGGGCGCGGGCCTTTTGAGCGCATCCGTGCTGGGCGAGGACTCCCAGGTCCGGCGCATGAAGGCCAGGTCCGATAACGATCTCAGCCGCAAGCTGGAGGAGACCCTGGGCGGGGTCAAGTTCCCCATGCCCGCCAAACCAGCTCCCCAGGTCCAGGCTCCCGAACCGCCGGCTCCCTTGGCCCAAACGCCCGAGCCAAAGGCTCCCCAAGCGGAAGCGGCGCCCCCCGCGCCTCCCGCTCCGCCCGAGGCCAAAGGGGCCCCCGAGGAGCCCGCGAAGACTGCCACCGCCGTTCCTGGCCTGCCTCCGGCCCCCTCGTCTTCCATTGACAAGGCCAAGGCCGAGAAGGAAGGCGGCATCACCTACGGCAACTACCTCCTCGTGGACAAGATCGCCACGGGCGGCATGGCCGAGCTTTTCAAAGCCCGCCAGAAGGGCCTGGAGGGCTTCTCGCGGATCGTGGCCATCAAGCGCATCCTGCCTCACCTGGCGGCCAACCAGGACTTCGTCACCATGTTCATCGACGAGGCCAAACTCGCCGCCCAGCTCAACCACCCCAACGTGTGCCACATCTACGACCTGGGCAAGATGGAGGACTCCTACTTCATTGCCATGGAGTACGTGGAAGGCAAGGACCTGCGCACGGTGCTCAGGGAGCTGGACGGCCGCCATCGGCAGATGCCCATCCGGGTGGCGGTCTACATCGCCCAGAAGGTCTGCGACGCGCTGCAGTATGCCCACACGGCCAAGGACGTGGACGGCAGGGCCATGGACCTGGTGCACCGGGACATCTCCCCCCAGAACATTCTCATTTCCACGAACGGGGTGGTCAAGCTGGTGGATTTCGGCATCGCCAAGGCGGCCTCCAAGGCCAGCCACACCCAGTCTGGGTCGCTCAAGGGCAAGCTCCTTTACATGTCTCCGGAACAGGCCTGGGGCAAGACCATCGACCACCGGACGGACGTGTTCTCCCTCGGCGTGGTGATCAGCGAGATGCTCTCCGGGCAGAAGCTCTTCTACGGCGACTCCGAGATGTCCATCCTGGAGAAGGTGCGCGAAGCCAAGATCATTCCGCCGCACGACCTGCGGGCGGATATGCCGGAGGAGCTGGAGCGAATCCTCCTCAAGGCCCTCGAGAAGGACCCGCAGAAGCGCTACAAGGACTGCCGCGCCATGCAGGCCGACCTGGAACGCTTCGCCTACGACGAGTGGGAAACGGCCCCCTCGGCCTACGACACGGCGGCCTTCTTGAACGAGATCTTCCCGGCCGTCTACACCAAGGAGGTCCTGGACACCCTCAAGCGAGAGCCCGGTTCCAGCGACTCGCAAACCGAGCGGCCGGCGGAGCCGGCCCGCGGCAACCGCCCTCCTAAGTCCCAGAGGGGACGCCCCGCGCCCGTCAAAGCCGCACCCCCGCCTCCGCCAACTCCGCCGCCGCCTCCTCCGCCCAAGAAGGAGACACCGCCGCCTCCTCCGGCTCCCAAAGCGGAACCGCCCAAAGCGGAGCCCAAGCCCGAAACAAAGGCGGAGGCCAAACCCGCTCCGAAGCCCGAACCCAAGCCCGAGCCCAAGCCCGCCCCCAAGGCCGAGCCCAAGGCCGAGCCCAAGGCCGAGCGCCCGAAGGGTCCCGAAGAGGCCGGGTCTGGCATCTTTAGCGTTGCGGCCGAAGGGCAGCCCGAAGGTGGCAGCAAGAGGATGCTCGTGATGGGCGGCGTTGCCGCCGCTGCCCTGGTTGTCGTGGTCCTGTTCTTTGTCCTGGGAGGGAAGAAGTCCCCCGTTCCGCCTCCCCAAGCCTCCCAGGCCGAGCCGCCTAAGAAAGAAGCGGAGGCCGTTCCCAAACCCGTGCCGCCTCCGGTCATCGAGACGCCCAAGGCGCCCGAGCCGGCGCCCGGTGCTCCCGCGGCCACCGAAGCGGAAATCGCCGCTGCCAAGAAGAGCGCCAACGAAGCCCTTGCCGTGTTCACCAAGGCCATCGCGGACGTTGATCAGGCGGGGGCCGGGCAGAGTGCCGCCGCATCGCTCGCCTCCTTGAACAAAAGCCACCAGAACATCGCGGCCCTCTTCCGGAAGGCCAAAACCAAAGAAGAGTTCCAGGCCGTGCTTCAGCTTGCGGGCCAGGGTACCGCCCAGGCCGCGCAGGTCAAGACCCAGACCCTTGAAGCCAAGGCTGCCGCCGACCAGGCCGCGCAGAAGAAAGCCGCCGAGGACGCGGCCGCCAAAAAGGCCCAGGACGACGCGGCCAAAAAGGCCGCCGACGCCGAGGCGGCCAAGAAGGCCGAAGCGGCCGCCGCGGGCAAGGTCAAAGCCGGGGACTTCGCGGAGCTCTGGTCCGTGGATGTAAAGCCCAGGGAACTCGTGAAACCCAAGCTTGATTACCCCTCGCTCGCCCGCGCCAACAAGGCGCAGGGAACGGTCTACATTGAGGCCCAGATCGACGAGACCGGCCGTGTGACCAGCGCCAAGATCGTGCGCGGGCTCAGGCCGGACTACGGTTTGAACGACGCGGCCCTCAAGGCGGCCCTTCAGACCAAATACTCGCCCGCGATCAAAGACGGGGTGCCCGTGAAAACGGCGTATACCTACCCCATGGTGTTCAAGATTCAGGGCCAATAGGAGTGGAGGTGACCGTGGCTACGCTGACCGACAAGCAGAAGAAGTTTTACGAGGACGCGCACAGACAGACCAAGGAAGAGATCAAAGAGATCGACGGCCAGATCGAAGAAGAGCTGGCCAAGGTGAAGGAGCGCCTCGCCGCCCTTCAGGAGGCCAAGAAAGCCGCCCTGCAGATGCACTCCGCCACGTGCATGCGCCTGGGCACGAAGAACGAGTTCGAAGAAGAAGGAGAGTAGCAGAGTTATGAGGGATGAGTTTTGAGTTGAAGGCCAAGAACGGGCTTTTTTCTTAACTCAAAACCCAAAACTCCCGACTCGTACCTTTCCACGTCCAGGGTGCCCCTACCGGGGTGAAAAGGGAAGGCCGTGAAAATCGGCCGCGGCCCCGCCACTGTGAGCGGT
>JBBIKI010000094.1:0-10572 GCA_037445535.1 Acidobacteriota bacterium
TCCTACTTCACCATGCAGAGGATCACTCTCAAAGGGGGACGCTTCTTTGGGAAGGACGAGGCCAGGGGCCTAGCCCGCGTGGCGGTGGTGGGCACGGGGGCCGCCAAGGACCTCTTTGGAGGCGAAAACCCATTGGGACGCGCTTTTCGGCTGGAGGGGGTGCCCTTCCAGGTCATCGGCGTGGCGGTAGACCCAGGAACCGCCAGCGCCAAGGAAGCCACGGAGGCGGGAGACGAGACCATCTACATCCCGCTGGACACGGCCCTGGTGCGCGTCCTGAACGTCTCCTATCTCAACGCCGTCTACCTTCAAACCCGTGGCGAAGAAGCCCTGCGCGCGCTGCCTCCCGCCATCGCCGCCATCCTGAGGCGAAGCCACAAACTTCGCGAAGGCAAGCCCAATGACTTCACGATTCAGGACCCCGTGGCCCTGCTCAAGGCCGAACACGACACGGGCCAGGCCTTCGAAGCGCTGGTGGGCGGGGTGGCTGGGATTTCCCTCTTCACAGGGGGAATCGGCATCATGGCCATCATGCTCATGTCCGTGAGGGAGCGCACCTCGGAAATTGGCCTGAGGCGCGCCATGGGAGCGACGCGGCGGGACGTCATGGTTCAGTTCCTCCTGGAGGCGGCCACCCTTTCAGGTTTGGGCGGAGCTGCGGGGGCGCTCATGGGGTTAGCAGGCAACGCCCTAGCTTCCCGAATGGCGGGCTGGCCGCTGGTCTGGCCGTGGGCCGGCATGGCCGGTGCCTTGGGCCTCTCCGTCGCTCTCGGGGTCCTCTTTGGCCTGGCGCCAGCCATTCGGGCGGCAGGGCTGGAGCCCGCCACCGCCTTGCAGACGCCAGGGTAATGGACGCGGAGATGTGAGCTATCCCGGCCTTCGTCACTCTAGAGCACCCTTCGCATGACAGGCCGGGTGGGGGAGCGGCGGGCCACTTCCTTGAAGCCCGCCTTGAGGAAGGCCGGGGGCAGGCCCGTCCAGACGAAGGGGGCGGGCTGGTCCTTGCCGCGGGTGTCCACGGGGTACCCCTCGACCACTCCAGCCCCATGGGATTGGGCGAGGGTGGCGGCGGCCTGAAGCAACTCCGCCGAAAGTCCCTTCCTGCGATGGCCCTTGGTCACGAACAGGCAGCTCACGGACCAGACGGGCTCGTCGTCCACCGGGGCGAGAACCCGGGAATTGGCCAAGCGCGGGTAGGCGGACCTCGGCGCCACGGCGCACCAGCCTACGGGTCCCGTACCGCAATAGGCGAGGATTCCCGGCGGTGGGCCCTGCTTCACGACGGCCCGGAAGGCCCGCCTGTTGCCTTCACCCTTACCCGCCGCGAAGTCTTTGTGCGCGAGCCGCCAGGCCATGCACCAGCACCCGCCGCAGGCGCCTCTCTCTCCGAAGAGGTGCTCAAGGTCCTTCCAGCGATCGGGCGTCAGCGGCCAGAAGATGAAGCGGGAGGCGGCGCGCGCGCCCTCGTCGTCCATGGCCGTCCTACGCCGGCGGGGGCAGGACGGAGACGAGGATGGCGAAGTAGTGGAAGACGCTTCCGGCGAGGACGAACACGTGCCAGATGACGTGGCGGTACGGCTTGAAGTCGCGCAGGTAGAAGATGCAGCCCAGGGAGTAAGCCAGGCCGCCCAAGAGCAGGAAAAGCAGGCCCAGGTCGGGCACGGCGCGCAGGAGCGGGTGAATGGCGATGACCACGAGCCAGCCCATGGCCAGGTAGAGCAGGGTGGAGACGATGGTGAACCGCCCGGCGAAGAAGGCCTTGAAGACGATGCCGGCGATGGCGAATCCCCAAACCAGGCCGAAGAGGGTCCATCCCCACTCGCCCCGCATGTTCACGAGGACAAGGGGCGTGTAGGTTCCCGCGATGAGGACGTAAATCGAGGCGTGGTCCAGCGACTGCAAAACCTTGCGCGCCTTGGGGCCGCGCGAGGCGTGGTAGAGGGTGGAGGCCGAATAGAGGAGGATCAGGGAGGTTCCGTAGACGGCGCAACTCACTACCTGCCAGGCTGAGCCGTGCAGGGCGGCGAGGACCACGAGGACCACCATACCCACGGCGCTCAGGGCGAGCCCGATGCCGTGGGTCACGCTGTTGAGGATCTCTTCCAGGCGCCAGTATGAGGGATGACTCTCTTCCATGGCGGCTCCTTCGCCCGCATCCATTCTACACCTCTTTGACGTTCCCGGCGTGCTCTACGCGGTTCCGCCGTCTTGGGCAACGCGGCGGAGGGCACGCTAGTCCGCCAGTGCGCGAATGAGACCGGCGTGGGCGGAATGGGAAGCGAGTAGGGCGTCCCGCGAAGCCGGCTCGTAGTCCCTGGGGTCGAAGCCTGGGGCCATGGTGGTTCCCATGAGGGCGTAGCGGCCGCCGGGCTGGAGGCGGCTTCCTTGCCAAACGCCCCCCGGGACCACGTGCTGGAGCCTGTGGCCCGAGGCCAGATCCGGCCCGAGCAGGAGCTCTTCTCCTGAACCGCCGGGGTGGAGATTGAGCATCCGCACGGGGTCACCCAGGTAAAAGTGATAGACCTCGTCCCCTTGGAGGCGATGGAGGGCCGAGTGGGATTCGGGCGTGAGGAGGTAGAAGATGGCCGTCGCGGCGGAGCGGGAGCCCGTGCGGGCCGGCGAAGGTACAACGTAGGCGCTGCGGTACGTTTCGGCGAAGTACCCGCCCTCACCGGGCAGTGGCTTCAGGCCGAGGAGCCGGATGAGGTCGTCCGCGCCAAGCACCGTCACGGTTCCTCCTCCTCCACCGGTTCCTTGGGCGGGGTCACCAGCACCTTGTCCACGCGGCGGCCGTCCATGTCCACCACCTCCACGCGGAAGCTGTTCCAGTGAAAGTGATCCGCGGCCTTGGGGATGCGGCCGAGCTGCATCATCACGAAGCCGCCCACGGTGTTGTAGTAGCCCTTGTCCTCCCCGGGCATGCGGGGAATGCCAAAGGTGTCCTTGAACTCGTCCACGGGCATCATGCCATCCACGAGCCATGTGCCGTCTTCTCTCCGGACCACGACGGGGTCCTGTGTCTCGGCCGTTACCTGCAGCTCGCCCACGATGGAGGAGAGGAGGTCGTTGAGGGTCACGACGCCCTTGAGGCCGCCGTACTCGTCTACGACCAGGGCCATGTGGAGGGGCGTTCGCTTGAACATCTCCAGGACCTTCAGGGCGGGCGTCCCCTCGGGCACGAAGGGAGGTGGGTGGAGGGCTCCGCGAAGGTCCACGGGCCTCCCCGCCAAGCTGGGAGCCAGGAGTTCCTTGGACTGGACAACCCCCACGATGTCGTCCAGGCTCCCGCGGCAGACGGGGAACTGGTTGTGATAGTGCCCCGTGATCTTTCGGCGCACCTCCTCCGGCGGGTCGCTTACGTCGAGCCATACCACCTCGGATCGCGGGGTCATGAGGGAGGATACCTGGCGGTTGCCGAGGCGGATGACGCGGTGGAACATGTCCCGCTCGGCGGTCTCGAAGGCGCCTGCGGCCGTTCCCTGCTCGATGAGGATCTTCAGTTCCTCCTCCGTCACGGGCGGCTCCTCCGAGGGTTTGATCCGCAGGAGCCGAAGGGTGAGGTCCGAACAGGCGTCCAGGACCCACGATGCGGGAGCGCCCAAGGTGCTCAGCGTCCTCATGGGGCCAGCGACCCAGGAGGCGATTCGCTCGGGGTGGTTGAGGCCGATGCGCTTGGGCACCAGCTCGCCGAAAACGAGGGTCAGGAAGGTGATGGCGAGCACCACGGCGCCAAGGGCTAGAGCGTGGGCGTAAGGTGCGAGCAGGGGGATTCCCGTCAAGAAGCCCGCAAGCGACTCGGCTACCGTTGCTCCGCCGAAGGCCCCGGTGAAGATGCCCACGAGGGTGATACCGATTTGCACGGTGGAGAGAAACCGCCGGGGTTCGCTTACCAGTCCGAGGGCTGCCTTGGCCTTCGAGTCGCCTTCATTGGCCCACTGCTGGAGCCGGGCCTTACGGGCCGACACCAGGGCGATTTCGCTGATCACGAAGACGCCGTTGAACCCAATAAGGAGGGCGATGAACAGGAGTTCCAAGTACCACCAAGACATGCCACTCCTCCGGGCCGCCGAGGCCAAAGTCCGCTGGGCTCCGCTCATTTTAGCAGGACGAAGGGAAACTCGCGCGCCTGTGGCGCCGTATTTCTCAAAGTAGCCTATACTGACCCGCTTCGGGCTGGGGGGGGTACGGGCCGAAGGAGGCGACGGTGCCATCCGTGTGGAGGTTCGTGGTGTTCCTTAGCATCGTTCTGGCGGTGTGGACGGGCATGCACGCCTATGTTTTGTGGCGCGCCTGGCCCTTGGTGGCCTCCGCCGCCGCGCGCAGGATTCTGCTCGCCGCCGCCGTCCTGCTCTGGCTCAGTTTCCCCTTGGGCCGGATCGCGGCCCACGCCGGCCTGGGCCGCACGGGCCGCGTGTTGGAGGTCGCGGGGTCGGTTTGGATCGGAATCCTGTTCATCTCCCTGGTCTGTCTCCTCGCCGCGGACGTCGTGACGGGCTTCGGATGGCTCTTCCCCCGCCTGATTCCCGCCGCTCGCATGACGGCCTTCGCCGCCGCGGGCCTCCTATCATGTCTCGCCCTCGTCCAGGGCCTTCGCGCGCCGGCCGTGAAAGACTACGAGGTGAAACTGGCTGGGCTGCCGGCGGCGCTCGACGGGAAGGTCCTCGTCCAGCTTTCGGACATGCACCTGGGAGGGATCCTCGGCCGCCGCTGGCTTCAGGACCGGGTGGCCCAGGTGGAAGCCCTCCATCCCGACGTCCTGGTCATCACGGGAGACCTCATTGACGGCGACGCGGGCGCCGTGGAACCGCTCCTTCCAGAGCTGAGCCGCTTCCACGCGCCCTTGGGCGTGTGGGCCGTCACGGGCAACCACGAGTTCTATGCGGGGCTGGAGCGGTGCGTCGCCCTCATGCAGTCGGCGGGGTTCAAGGTCCTTCGCGACCGCAGCGAGCTAGTGGCGCCGGGGCTGGTCTTCGCCGGGGTGGACGACCTCTCGGCCCGCCGCCAGTTCAAGATGGACGGTGATCCCGTGGCCAGAGCCCTGGAGGGCCGCCCTCCTGGAGCCACGGTCTTTCTGTGCCACTCTCCCCTCCAGGTTCAAGAGGCATCGAGGTTAGGCGTGGGCCTCATGCTCTCGGGCCACACCCACGACGGCCAGATCTGGCCCTTCGGATACGTTGTCAAACTCTTCTATCCTTACCTGGTGGGGCGATACGTCGTGGGCGGGATGACCTTGGTTGTCACCCCCGGTACGGGTACCTGGGGGCCTCCCATGCGCCTCTTCGGCCCCGGCGAGATTCTCCGGATCACACTTCACGGCCTGTGACCCCAAGGTGACACTTTGTGGTACTTATGCGGTGCCGCTTTGGGGCTCCGCTTTCGATATCATTTGGCCAAGCTCTTTAAACCCACGGAGTTGAGACATGGCACCAAGGTTGCTTGAAGGTCCTCCTTAGTGAGGGAGAAGGGCGATGATGGTGAAGGAAGAGAAGGGGTTTACCCTCATTGAGCTCCTCATCGTTGTGGCCATCATCGGCATCATCGCGGCCATCGCCATTCCCAACATGATCTCGGCCATCCAGAAAGCCAAACAGAAGCGCGCCATGGGAGAGATCCGGGGCATGGGCACGGCGTGCAATTCCTACGCGACGGATACCAGCCATTTCCCCCTAGCCACCACCACCTATGCTGCCACGGACACAATCCCTGACATGGTGGAACTAGCACCCTACTATTTAAAGTCGGTGCCCAATCCCGACCCTTGGAATGCCAAGTATCAGTATGCCTCCACCTCCACGGGCACGGACTTCGCCGTGCGTTCGTTGGGCATGGGGAGCACGGCGGACAGCCCCGGTTTCACCTCCGTGATCATCGTGACGCCCCGGCCCACGAATTGCTTCGAGAACGATATCGTCTGGGTGAACGGCGCCTTCGCGTACTATCCCGACGGAAAACAGAGCCGCTGCCAGTAGGCTGGGTGAACGGTATCAGGTGATCAGGTGATCCAGTGAACAGGTGACCGGGAAGAAGGCAGAAGCCTTGTGTTTGCCGTGTCTCCACTCCCAAAGCCTGCCCGTTCAATTCCCAGGTCCCAGGTGGCCGCACTCTCTTTCTTGACAAGCCGGTGCCCCCTCCCTTATGGTTAAAGTGCCAATACGCGCCAGGTCGCGCGAAGTACGCGGAGGGGGAGGAGACGGTGGGGGGTGCCGTCCGGGCAAGACGAGAAGCCTCAGGCTCCTTGGGTATCGCCATGGACGGGGTCCAGGGGTGCCCTTGGCTCTCAGTCTTCGCGCCCCTGCGTACCGACGTCTTGAGCCAGGCTCCCTGGCCTTGTACAGTTACCCACGCGTCACGCCTTCTGAACTGGCTCTCCCGGGCTTTTCCGCAGCGTCCCCTTCTTGCCATCACGCACCGTCCCCTTTCAGAGAACGATGGTGTGCCCGTGAGGGGAATCTCGGCTCTCGGCTCGGGGGTGGCCGTGGCATCATCCTGGCGGCTGGGGCACGATGCGTTTTTAGGCGTGGCGCGCCATGAGGCGGCGCATGCCTTGGGGCTGGGGCATTGTGGCCGGTGGGACTGCGCCCTGAGTGAGCGTCCCCATCCCATGTCGTTGGCGGATAGGCCCAATGAGCTGTGTCCCGCCTGCATGGACCTTTGGGACGCGGCGTGCCGGGGGCTGGCGCCATGAGCGTTCGCCCCGCACCCTTGGCCGTCGCGCTCCTCCTTGCTTCCCTGTGCGTGGCGGCGGCGCCTGGGCCCCGCCCCGAACTGGACAGCGGCGCCTGCCTCTCCTGCCATGTCTCCCAGCTTTCCACCTTGCCGGCCCAACCGTGCATTTCCTGCCATTCGGGCAACATGGACTTCCTCCAGCGCCACGACAGCGGTGAGGCGGACGCCTCCCTCTGGGTCATGGGGGCCGTGGGAGGAGGGTCCCTCGCCATCCTCGGGCTCATAGGACTGGCGGGCTTTCGAAGGTTGGCGCCGGTCTTGGCCGCGGCGGCATTTACGGTTCTCGCGGCCCCCGTTGTGAACCAGCGCGTGGCGCCAGAGGCCCGCTCCCAAGGGGTAAAGGTGGCCGAGGGATACGCCTGCGACCTAGCTCCAGCCTTCTCTCCTGACGGCCACGCCATCCTTTTCGCCAGGCGGGGCCCCGATACCAATGGTGACGAAAGGGTGGACCTGCGCGACGGCCAGGCGCTGTTCCTGCTCCGGCGCGATTGGGCCGCCCCGAAGCGGCTCACGCCCTACGTCCTTTACGCCGAGCCCGCTCTAGCCACCTGGTCCTCCGCGGGCGCCCGCTTCGCCGTGCCCCTCCCTGCCATGGGATCGAAGGGCCCGTCCATTGCCCTCTTCGATTGGGAGGGACGGCGCCTCTCGGCCCTTCCGTGCGAGGAACCGGCCATGGGCCTCTCCTTCTCCCCTGACGGGCAAAGGTTGGCCTTCGCGGAAAGGAAGGGCATCGGCGTGTGGACTCTGGCCCATGGCGCCCGCGCTTGGGCCCTGACGCCCCTTGAGGACGGCTCCTTCCCTCGCCTGGCCGGGTGGGACCCCTTCGGCGCGGGCCCCCTTTTCACGCGGGGTTACGACTACCTTCGGCTCGGCCGTGAACAGGACGGCCGCCATCATTTCCCCGGGGAGGTTCCTTTGGAGGCGGCGGAGGGTGGCACGGGACGGGCCTTGACCCCGCCGGGTACCTGGGCCCTGCGCCGCTACAAGGCGCAGCCGGTGGCGGGGGCCGTGTTCTATCTGGCCCAGAGCCGCCGCGGGCTCCCCGGCCTCTACCGGTTTGATGGTAGGGAGGAGGTCCTCTGGTCCCGTGAGGATCAGGCGGTCCAAGGATGTTTGGCCGAGGGCTCCGAGGCCTGCTGGGCGTGGGTCTCTTTCGGGGAAGGCGGCGCCCGGCTCCTTCGCTTCGAAGGTCCAGGGCGCTTCCAGGAAACAGGCCCGGTCTTCCAGGCCAGCCTCCTGGCCATGGCGGAAGACGGTGCCGGAGGCCTCTGGTGCTCGGGAGCCCCCATAGAGGGTGGTCTTCGGCGGCTCTTGTACGTGGACGAGCGGGGCCGGGTCTCGGTCCCCTTTGAAAACCGCGGCCAGGTCTTCGGCCTTGCCGCGCGGGCCGGGTCCGCGGCCTTTGTGACCGTTTCCAGGGACACGGACGGCGATGGCGGATTCACGCCCATGGACAGGGGCGAGCTTCGGGTCAGGTGGGCCGCGCCATGAGCAACCAGCCCCCGAAGAGAAAGCCCCAGGGAAACCAGGCTGCCGCTCCGCCTCGGCCCGCCTCCCACGCTGCCGCGCTCGGACAGGGCCAAGCACCTCCCCGGCCAGGACAGGCGGGCCCCGCCGCCGCCAAAAAGGGTCCCGGCTGCCTTGGCTCTCTCTTCCTGGAGCTCACGGGAATCGGGTTCCTGCTCCAGATCAAGCGCAAGTTGGGGGGTCTCGGATTCGTTCTCGCCCTCGCCGGGGTCCTCCTCTTCTGCTTCATCCTCGGAGCGAGAATCGAACGCTACGGCCACCTGGGCGAGCACCAGTACATCCTCCAGCTCCTGCCCATGGCCTCGTGCCTGTCGCCCGTCCTGGCCTGGATGATGTCCCTGGCCTTCGCCGTGGGAGACGTGCTGACCAACGCCACCTACTGGCTCTTCCCGCAGGATTCCAACCTCAACATGTACCATCTCTTCACCAAGGCCCACCCCCTGCTCACTTGGGGCGCCTACGCCCGGATGGATTTCATCACCCTGCCGCTGTACGCCCTGCTGCCTGGTCTGGGGTCGAGGGTCCTGTACGCCGTGGCTTCGCGGGCCTTCCACGCGGGGCGGGCCAAGCTCATGAAGGACGGCGGCACGGGGGACACGGACGCCCTCAAACGGCAGTTGAATCAAGCCCTGTCGGACCAAACGTCCTGTGCCCGGCGGGAGCGGGCCGTCTCGGACCAGTTCAATGGAGCCGATACGGCCGCCGAGCGGGCCGGTGACCGGGTGCGGTCGGCCGAGGCTGGGGAACGCGAGGCGGCCTCCGCGGTGCAAGGGCAGAACGCCCAGACCCAGCAAGAAAACCTTTTAGCCTCCCGGGCTCGCGAGGAGGCGGGCCAGGCCCAGGCCCGTGCGTCAGCCGCCGGCCAGGAGGCATCGCGGTTCGAAGGGGAGCGAGACCGCGCCGGCGCGGCCCTTCGCCAGGGAAGCCTCCAGGAGGAGAGCCTGAAGGGCCGCCTGGGCGATCTTGGCCGGAAGCGTGAAGAGGCGGATGGCCTGGTAAAAGAGTGCCAGGGCAACCTGGAGGCCCTGGCCCGTGACCGAAAGGCCATGCAGGCGGCCGTGGACACGGGCGTGGATCAAGAGGGCAACCCCCTGACTCCCGAGCGGATGGCCGCCGCCAAGAGGGCGCTGGATCAAAACCTCATGGCCGAAGGGAGAGAGAGGGCCCGCTTGGACTCGGCGAGGGACCACCAGCGCGAACTCGCGGCTGAATCAGATCACGCAACGCGGGACCTTGAAAATCAGCAGAAGGCCAACGCCGAAGAGCTGGCGCGATTTCGGCAGGACGAGGCCCGGGCCGCCCAGGCGCGCCGGCGCCAGGAGCAAGCTCAGGAAGAACTCCGCGCCAAGGAGGCCGCCGAGGAGGAGGCGAGGCGAGCGGCGGCCGAGTCCCAGCGCCGGGCCCAAGAGGAGATGGCGAGACTGGAGGCTCTTCGCCAGGAGAAGGCCGCGGCCCTCCGGGATTTTCAAGCCGCGGCCGCTCGGCGCAACGCTCTGGCGGATCAGCTCAAGGAAGCGCGAAGCGGCCTTGCGGCGGCCAACGGCAAAGTGTCTCAGCTTCAATCAGCCCTTGGCCTGAACGCCACTCCTCCCGTGGCGCCGGCCGATCCTTCCGCGGGCCATCACCGGCACCGCCCCGATCCGAACCAGGAGGTCATCCGCCAGTACGATCAGGCCATGGGTGCGGCCCAGGCCGAGCAGCGCCGCATGCGGGACATGATGGTGCGGCAGTGGCAGGCAGAGAACCGCGGCCTCCTCCCTTCGGGCCTCGCGGGCGGCGAAGTGGCGGGGGTGGGCAGCCTCACCAGCCAGGGCTTCGGTCCCCTCGCCGCAGCCGCCGTGGGCGCCGCCGCGGGTTCGGCCCTGGGCGGGATGGCCCTCCACGGCCACATGTGGGCCGAGTACAACCCCATCCGCCAAATCGTCCACCCCTCGCACTCGGCTGACGTGGGCTGCTACCGGATGGACGTGGGTTACCTGGACGGCAATATTCTGTCGGGCGTGGGGTCGGGCACCTCGGTCGCCCCCGTCGCCGTAGTGGGGGCCGAGACGGGCGGCATGCCACCCGCGCCGCCGCCAGCGGGTCCCGGCGCGGGCCTGCTTCCCCCTGGGCCCGAATCGCCCGGCGGCTGGGCCGCGCCGTCTCCCGGCGGCGGCATTCCCGGCGAAACGCCCGGCGAGCAGGCAGCGCGGGACGCCGCCCAGAAGGCCCGCGACGAGGCGGACCGGTACAAGAAGCAGTGGGAGGAGTCGGAGGCCTCCGCCGACAAAAACGATCCCGGCTACAAGGACCTCAAGAAGCAGTACGACGACTACATCA
>JBBIKI010000095.1:0-10459 GCA_037445535.1 Acidobacteriota bacterium
ACGCCACCGTCGTGGTGCTCCTGCCCATCATCTACATCGGCGGCTTCGTCCAGACGGTCCTTCGGCCGTTGAGCCTCACCCTCTCCATCGCGCTGATGGCCTCCTACCTCGTCTCGGTGACCATCCTCCCTATCTTGGCACCCTTCATCCTCAAGCTCGGCGGGCGCGTGGAACGGTGGAAGTGGGAGCTGAAACTGGACCACATCGTGACGGGCAAAATCCTCCACGCCATTCAGGAGTTCTTCGTCTCGGCCGTGGAGTTCGCCCTGGGCCACAAGCTCATCTTCATCCTGCCGGCCATCATGATGCTCGTCTTCACGGGCCGCGTCCTCATGCCCCTCATCGGGCGCGACCTCATGCCGCCCATGGACACCGGGATCTTCCGCGTCACCTTCGAGGCTTATCCCAACACGTCGCTCCAGGAGACGGAGGCCCTCCTCTCCAAGGTGGAAGGCGTCATTCAGAAGCAGCCCGGGGTCACGATGGTTTCGTCCACCCTGGGCTCGGAGCCGGGCATCCTCTCCTTCGGTTCGGGCAGGAACCCCCAGCAGGCTTTCATCACCGTCCACCTCGTGAACCGTTTCCAGCGAAAACAGACGATGTGGCAGATCGAGAAAGGGGTGGAGGACCAGCTCCTCAAGATCCCCGGCCTCCGTTTTCCCGCGGCCTTCGATTACGGCGCCACGCCGCTCTCCACCATCCGCTCCACGGTGGACCTCATGATCTCCGGGCCCGATCCCAAGGTGCTCGCGCGCCTCCAGGAGGAGGTCACCAAGCGTCTGAAAACCGTGGGCGGATTGACCGCCGTGGTCCCCACATGGACCATGGACCGCCTCGAATACCGCTACCTGCCCGACGCCAACCGGCTCTCCCTCTACGGTACCGACGCGGCCCTCGTGGCGGCCCAAGTGAGCGCCCAGGTGAAGGGCTTTCCCGCCACCCTCTTCCGAGTACCCGGCCAGGATTCTTTCGCCGTGTGGGTGCAAGCCCAAGCCTCCCGGCGGGAGAACCCGCTGGATTTGGCTACCCTTCCCATCCTCACCCCCAAGGGCACCGTGCCCCTCTCGGCCCTGGGCCGCGTGGAGCGGGCCTTTGTCCCCACCCTCCACACGCGGCAGAATCTTGCCGAGACGGTGGACGTGCTGGGCTACCGCAGCACCGTGGCCGTGACGCACATCAACGACAAGGTGGCCGAGGCGCTGAAGGGGCTCACGCTCCCCGCGGGCTATACGGTTCAGGACGAGGGCGAGCGCAAGACCATGGACGAGGCCTTCTCGTCCCTCATGGCCGCCCTGGTGCTGGGCCTCATCCTTCTCTACTTCTCGCTCATCCCGGCCTTCAAGTCGTTCATTCACCCGCTCACCATCATGGTGGCCATTCCCTTGGGCATCATCGGCGCCGGCTGGGCCATGCTCATCACCGGCAAGCACTCGTGCATGCCCTCCTTCATGGGGATGATTCTGCTGGCCGGCATCGTGGTGAAGAACAGCATCCTCCTCATTGACTTCATCATCGAGGCGAGGGGCCGCGGGGACAGCCGCCATGACGCCCTCGTGGGTTCGGTGCGCGTGAGGACCCGCCCCATTCTGATGACCGCCGTGGGTACCGCCGTGGGCATGATGCCCATCGCCTTGCAGTGGGCCATCGGACTGGAGCGCCTGAGTCCCCTGGCCGTGGTCGCCATCGGCGGCCTCATGGTCTCGACCTTCCTCACACTGATCTATGTTCCCGTGTTCTACGAAGTGTTTGATACGCTGCAAACCAAGGTAGCGGGGCTATTTGGGAAACGTGAGGACGTGAAGAGCGAGGGGTGAGGAGAGCAGGGCGCAGGACATGGATCCGCTCCTGGCGCCCTTCTTCCAGCTCCCTGAAACATCACGGCATACAGCCGGGAAGGAGAATGACGATGGACATGAAAACGCCACCCACGGCGGACCAAGTTCTGGGAATGATGCGAACTAAGATGGGGCCTACCATGCCGGAGTGGCCCGAATCGCTGGCGAAGCTGGCCCCCGACTTGCTCGCCGCTACGGGCATGACCTCGGCGCAGAGCGTGGGGCGAGAGGAGAGCACGATTCCGGCCAAGTACCGCCATCTCATGGGCGTGTCCGCCGCCCTGGCCCGGGGCCACATGAACTGTGCCTGCGCTCAGGCCCACATGGCACGAGCCGCCGGGGCGACGCGGGACGAGATCCTCGACGCCGTGCGAATCACGAGGCACCTCGCCGCGTCCGGCGTTCTGGACGTCTCCGTGGATCTGCTGCGGGATCTGGCGGGGTGAGCGGGGAGTGAGGAGTGAGGAGTCATCGGCCGCGGCATCTGTCTTTCGGCTCCCTGCTCTCCGCTCCCCTTTAGATAAGGAGGACCCGACCATGACCGAACACAACGACCACGTTTCTCCTCCGCAATGGGCCTTCGAATTCCATGGCCACACGTGCCCCTTCATGCCGCTGGGATACCGCATGGGCCGGCTCGCCCTCGAGAAGATGGGCGTCGAGCGCGAGATGGACCACGCGCTGCACGTCGTGTGCGAGCTGGGGGAGGGCCATCCCCAGACCTGCCTGATGGACGGCATCCAGGTCGCCACGGGAGCCACCTTCGGCAAGACGCTCATCGAAAAGACCTTCTGGGGCAAGCTCGCCGCCACCTTCTGGTATCCCGGCAAGACGGCCGTGCGCTACAACCTGAAGCCCGAGTTCCTCAAGGAGATGGGACAATTCGAGTTCTTCGCCTACCGGAAGAAGGGGATCGAGCCCTCGGGCATCCCGGAGGCCGTCACGCAACAGGTCATAGACTGGGCCTTGAGCCTGCCCGATGAGACGATCTACACCGTGGCCGAGCAGCCCGAGTTCCACTACCAGCCGCCCAAGGGCTCCTTCGCCAGCGCCATCTGCGCGGGCTGCGGCGAGCTCGTCTTCGAGCGCTACGTGCGCATGAAGGACGGCAAGCCCTACTGCATCCCGTGTTCAGGGTACAAAGGATAAAGGAGTTCCGCCGTGAGCGCGTCGTTCTTGATTTTCGCCTTCGTCACCATCCAGGTGATCTCGGGCGTCTTCTCGATGTTCGGAAAGGGGGGCGGCTCGCTCTACACGCCGGTGCTGGTCATGCTCGGCATGGCCATAGAGCCGGCCATCTCGACGGCGCTCTTTTTGAATCTCGTGACGGCGCTCACGGCGACCCTCGTCTTTCAGCGCAACAAGCTGGTGGATTACCGTTTCTGCCTGGTCTTCCTGCCGGGCACCCTCGCGGGGTCGTTCTTGGGGGCCGTGCTTTCGAGCCTCATCGGCGTGGGCGGGGGGCTCATCATCTCTCCTTTCCTCGTCCTGTACATGAAATACGGCGCGCAGATGGCGGCGGGGGCCAATTCGCTCATCGTGACGGCCAGCTCCCTCGTGGGCACCCTCGGCCATTTCGCCCTGGGCCACGTGGACGCGCGCTTTCTGGCGGCGATGACCGTCGCATGCATCATCGGTTCTGCCGCTGGTTCACACGTTACCGTCAAGGCGAGCCCTGGTTTCGTCAAGATCGCCTTCGCCTGTATCATGTGGCCTTTCGCGACGCAGATTGCCCTGAAGCTGGCGAGGGTGATATGAACAAGGTGCCTCTGCACGGGTTCGCGATGAGGAGATCAGGAGATGAGGAGATGAGAAGGGAAGCGACGCCTCCATGGGCTCACTCGTTTCCGCCTCTCGCGCCTCATTGCCTGCTCTTCGCTTTTCTTGAGGGAGCCGCCCATGAGTGATCACCACCACGATCACGGCCTGCCAACCAACGGCGCCATGGACCGAAGGCTCTTGGCGAGCGCGGCCCTCAACGGGGTCATCACCCTGGCTGAATTTTTCGGCGGCCTCTTCTCGGGCAGCCTGGCGCTGCTTTCGGACGCGGCCCACAACCTGAGCGACGTGGCGGCGGTGGTGCTGGCTCTATGGGCCCGGCGCTTCAGCCGCCGTCCACCCACCATGCGCCACACCTACGGCTTCAAACGGGCGGAGGTTCTGGCGGCCCTCGCCAACGCGGCGGTCCTCATCGCCGTCACCGCGCTCATCGCGCGGGAGGCCTTCGTGCGATTGCTCCATCCCGAGCCGGTCCAGCAGGGGCTCATGCTGGCCGTGGCAGTGGTGGCCCTCGTCGCCAACGTGGGCTCGGTCTTCCTCTTGAAGCACCATGACAAGGACGACGTGAATGTGCGCAGCGCCTTTCTCCATATGGCTCAAGATGCCCTCGCCTCGTTGGCCGTGGTCATCGCGGCGCTTCTCGCCCACACGCGTTTGGGCCTATTCGTGGACCCGGCGGCGGCGCTCCTGGTGGGCCTCGCCGTCCTGCGCAGCGCCCTCTCCCTCGTGTGGGAGACCGTCTCCACCCTCATGGAGGGGGCGCCCCAGGACGTGGATCTGGAAGCAGTCGTGGCGGGCGTGGCCCGAGTCTTCCCCGCCGCGCGGTTCCACCATGTTCACATGTGGCAGAACGGCCCCGGCCAGCGCCTGCTCACCGCCCACGTGACGCTCCAAAGCAACATGGATGGCGCGGCCATCGAGGCCCTCTTCGAGCAGATCAAGGAAATGCTTCACGAGAAGTGGGGGGTCACCCACGCCACGCTGGAACCCGAAGTGTCCGGGTGCGGAGAGACCGGGCTACTCGGCCAGTGGGAGGACCATGCTTGAGAGGGCGAATCCGCCTCCGGTTTCAAGGGCTTTTCACAGGGAGACGAGGAGGAAGGGAGGTAACAGGCGGCGCGCAAGAGGGCCGTCCTCCCCTTCGCTCCGCCTCACTGTTCAAACTTGCTCCGTCGCGGGCACGGCGGGCATTGAGGCAGGCCTGGCTCGGCTGGGCGGTGATGCTCTTGTGGCTGCCGCTAGCGGCTTGGGCGGATGGGGCGCGGGCTCCCTCGCCGTACTTGCCCGCCCTTAGCTCCTACATCCAGGTCCGGTACACCGATCCAAGCGTAGGAGAGGACGCCTGGGCCATCCGGCGCTTCAAGGCCATGCTCGACGGGGGGCCGGAAGACGGACTGCGCTACCACGTCCAGTTCATCTACAAGACCAACCTTCAGAGCAGCACCGACGACCAGATCTACCTTCAGGACGCCTATGTGATCGTTCCCGCGTCACGGGGCCTGGGGTTCAAGGTGGGGCAATTCGTGCCTCCCTTCGGCCTGGAGCGCTTCCAGCCCGATTGGAATCTGGACCTGGTCGACCGGACGGACCTGACCAACCGCATGGTGGTGAACGGAAACCTCGGCAAGAGCTTTTCCCGTGACCGCGGCGTGGAGGGCGACTGGGACCATGGCGGCTGGCAGCTCTCCGCCGGCCTCTTCCGGGGCGAGGGGGCCAACATGAACGCCAAGGGCAACGGGCCCTTGGGCGTCATGCGCGCAAGCTACGGGCGAAAGGGTGAGGAGGGCCAGGTTCCCTGGTTCTGGCGCGCGGGGCTGGCCGGTTCGGACCGGCACGACCACGACCTCAACTTGAGCGGCGAACTGACGGGGCTGAACAAGAAGCTCACGAGCCGCTTCGCCGGGCGCGACAGCCGCCTCAACGCCTTCGCGGAGGCGGGCTGGGGCAAAGTGCGCGGCCAGGCCGAGTACTTCCGCGCGTGGCTCTCGCCCGATCGCGGCGGCGAGATCGCCGCCCACGGCGCTTACGGCCAGGTGGCCTACCTGCCGGTCAGCCAGCTCATCCTCGCACTGCGCTACGAGTGGTTCACGCCTGATGTGCATAGCGAGGCTGCCCCCTCGCTCAGGCAGTGGGACTCCTCCGTGACCTACGATTTCAGGCGCGTGCCCCTGCGCCTGGTGGCCGACTATCTGTCGCCGCGCGGCGGGAGCGAGGCCTACACCCACACGTGGCGCTTCCAGATCCAGTACGTGCTGCTCAAGGGCTGGCGGATGGGCCGCTGAGGAGGCTGGATCGTGCAGAGCACGTTGGACTCGCCCGCAGCCGCCGAACTCGAACCCTTCGATCGGAAGGCTTCACTGGCCTCCCTCGCACTTCGCTTCCTGGTCATCGGCGCCATCGGCTTCGGCGGCGGTATGGCGGTGATCGCTCTGATGGAGCGGGACCTGATCCAGAAGCGCCGGCTGCTCTCCACGGAGGAATTTCTGCACGGCGTGGGCTTCGGGCAGCTCCTGGGGCCTTTCGCGGTGAACACAGCCTTCTTCGTCGGGTGCCGGCTCTTCGGCCCCGTGGGAGGTCTTCTCTGCGCGGGGGCCTTCATGGCGCCCTCGGTGCTCCTCGTGATCATTTTCTCCTGGCTCTACTTCACCTACCACAGCATCCCATCGCTTCAGGCGGCGGTGCAGGGCCTCGGGCCCGTGGTCATCGCCCTCATCCTCGCTGCGGCTTGGTCCCTGGGCCAGAAGGCGGTGCGGCGCTGGCCCTCGGTGGTCGTGGCCCTCTCCGCTTTCGGGCTCTCCCTGCTCAAGGTGAACGCCGTCTACGTGCTGGCCGCGGCGGGGGTGGCCGGATTGCTGGCGGGCCGTTCTCGGTTCGGGGGACCGGGAACGCTTTCAGCCTCTGACCGCGAACAGAAAACGGAGCCTCGATCGCCTGGAACAAAGCCTGCGCCCGCGCTCGCCTCGCTCCCAATCGGCGGTTTGCCGCTCGGAGGCAGCACAGCGTCTCCTGCCGCGTTGGGAGGCGTGAGCCTGGCGGCTCTGGCCTGGACCTTTCTCAAGGTGGGCCTCGTCTTCTTCGGGGGCGGCTTCGTCCTCATCCCCATCCTTCACCAGACGCTCGTGGTCCAGCTTCATTGGCTCAACAGCCGTGAGTTCCTGGACGGCGTGGCCATCAGTAATTTGACGCCGGGACCCATCGCCGTGCTCGCCACCTTCGCTGGTTTCCACCTGCACGGGGTTGCGGGCGCGCTGGCGGCCACGCTGGCCCTCTTCGCCCCCGCCATGGCTCTCATGACGGTGCTCACGCTGGGCTACGGCCTCTTCAAGGGCAACGAGCGCTTCGAGGACTTCCTCGCCGGTGTCTCACCCGCCGTGGCGGGCCTCATCGCCGGGGCGGCCTTTCTGCTCGGCCCTTCAGCCCTCCACGGCCTGCCCGGGTGGGGGCTCATGGCCCTGGCCCTCGTGCTCCTGCTGAAGTTCAAGGCGCACCCCGTCTTTCCTCTGGCCGCGGGAGCACTACTGGGCGCCGCGGGCTGGATCGCCTGACTCGCCCGTCGGCGCAAAAAGGAAGGAGGCTGCCCGTGTTCAGAATAAAGAAAATGCTCATGGCCGTGCTGATCCTCGTGAGCTGTCCGGTCCTGGCGGGAGAGACGTTCGTGCTGGTGGGCCCCGCCGTGGGCAACGTGCAAAACAAAAACCGGCACCTTTACGGATCCCTGGAACTGCGCCACCTCTTTCATTCCTGGGGAAAGCTCTCCCTGGGCGCCGGCGGCGTGCTGGACGCCAGCTCCCGCGAGAACTACGCCGGGCTCAATTTGACCCTCCAGTACACCTTCTCCAGCCGGTGGAGTGCCTCCGTGACCTCGGGTCCGGGCCGCTATTCGGATCGCTACTTTGACTTGGGAAGCCATCTGGAGTTTCGGTCGGGCCTAGAGGTGTTTGATGATTTCGGCAAAGGGTACCGGCTCGGGCTTGGATATTTTCACTACTCGAACGGCGGCGTGGCGCGACATAACCCGGGCACGGAATCGGTACGGCTGGTCTTGGTGATACCCTTGTAAGTCACTAGGGGAAGCGTTGAACAAGGGGGCGGCCATGATGGGCAGGGCGTTCACCCGAACCGGGGTTCAAGGGGCGAGACGGCGGTGGCTCGCATGCGGATTGTGCCTGCCGCTGCTCCTTGCGGGATCCGGTTGCGCCAACCACCGCGAGCCAGACCTGGCGCTCCTTTACCATGACTGGGCGAGCCAGAAGGAGGGACGGCCTCCGCTGGTGGGAATCCACGGCCTCATGGGCTCCGAGATCGTAAATCCCAGCAACGGGGAAATTCTATGGGGTAAGCTGAGGGAGCTTTTTCAAGGCACAGCGGACATGCGGCTCGCCCTGCCCATCCAGCCCGGCCAAACCACGGACTTCGTGCCCGTGGCCTCCATCAAGAAGATCGGCGGGAGGGACGTATACGCCGGCATCGTAGAGACCCTGACCCAGATGGGCGGCTACACGATGGTGTCTCAACCGGGCCCCGCTCCCCCCGCGCCGTTCTTCCCCTTCGCCTACGATTGGCGCCTGAGCTGCGCCGACAACGCGGGGCGCCTCGCCGCCTTCATTGCCTCCATCCAGGAGCGCTACCACGATCCTTCCCTCAAGGTGGACATCGTAGCCCACTCCATGGGAGGGCTCGTGGCGCGGTACTACCTCCTCTACGGCGGCCGCAACGTGCTGGACGAGAAGAACCCCGTGCCCTCCTACGCCGGCGCCGCGAACGTGAGGAAGCTCATCATGCTGGGCACCCCCAACATGGGTTCCGCCGGGGCGCTCCTGGCTCTTATTGATGGCAGGCGCGTGGGCTTGGCGCACATCCACCCGGATCTCATCGCCACCATGCCTTCCATGATCGAGCTCATGCCCTCGCCCTCCGAGCAGGTGCTCCACACAGCGGGCGGAGTGCCGTTGCCGCTGGACATCTACGACGTGGACACCTGGAGGCAGCAGCGCTGGGGCATCTTTAACCCCGCGAACGAGCCGGGCATCGTCCGCCGCTATCAAGCCGTCCATCCGGGGGCGAGCGGTGAGGAGGCCAAGGCGTACTTGCGTGAGCTACGGCCCCACTTCGGCCTCCTGCTGGGAAGAGCCGCGGCCTTC
Source organism: Acidobacteriota bacterium (assembly GCA_037445535.1). Taxonomy (GTDB): domain Bacteria; phylum Acidobacteriota; class UBA4820; order UBA4820; family DSQY01; genus JAKAJA01. The sequence goes on from JBBIKI010000095.1 coordinate 8,756, forward strand.
CACCGGGCCCTGGAGACCGGGTCCGTTCCCGCCTCCGTTCAAACGCTCCTGCTGGGCGGGGACTGCACGCCGACCCTCAGGGGACTGGTGGTGGAGTCCGAGAAAGGCCGCTGGATCGTGCGGCGAGATCCCGAGGATGTGAGACATCCCGTGAAAGGCGTGGATCTTTGGCACCTGTTTTACGGACCCGGCGACGGTGACGTGACCAAATCAAGTCTCCTGGACGAAGTTCCGGCCCACGGGTTGTGCGGGGCTCACACGGACCTGCCCTACGCCGTGTCGGGCTTTATCTGCGAGAGCCATATGGCCCTGGTAAACAACTGGACCTTCCGGGACAACCTGCTCAACTTCCTGCTCTACAAACCCCTGCCCGCCGCCGCAGCGTGCCGGATGCCGGCGGAAGACACCGCGAATCCGTGAGGGGAGGTAAGGCGGGGCCAGGCGAGTCTGGGAGCCTCACACCGAAAGGGCGATGAGGCCCTGGGCGGCGACGTAGGTGCTCATGATCAGGAACTGAGCGCTGGAGTAGGGTTTGCGGAAGCGGCCGAGGGCCAGGGCCGAGTCGGAGGCCACGAAGAGGAGGGCTCCCGCGGCGGCCAGCAACGCGCTGGTTTCTCCCATCTGTTGCCATCGGCAGAGGGCGCGCCACGCCATGGCCAGGATCACGGCCATGTAGAGGAGAACGGGCACCTTCATGGGGCCAAGGTGCGGCCAGAGGACGGGGAGGAGAAGGGCCCCGTAAAGCACCAGAGGGAGTGTCGTCCAGGGTGACAAGCCCAAGCGGGTGCCCGAGGAAAAGGCGGCGATGTAGCACAGGTGGGCGGCGAGGAAACTGGCAAGCCCCGGCAGAAAACGGTCTCCAGGTAGCATGAGGAAGACGTCCCCCGCCAGGGAAAAGGCGAGACCCGCCAGGATGGCGGCGCGGTACACGGAACCGGCGGGTGCTGGGCCGAGGGCGGCCGCCAGGAGAATCAGCCCCGTTGTCAAAGGTTTGCAGAGGTAGACCACCCAGCGGGGTCCCGAGTACTCGGCGCGGATGTGGAGCACCGCCGAGACCAGGGCGAGGGCGTACAGCAGGGTGGTTCCGTGGCCACTCATGGGTCCTCCGCCACGATTCCCTATTCCGCGTGCAAGGAGGCATCCACGGGGAGGACCCACGCGTGCGTGGTGGGACAGAACCGCTTGTCGGCGATGCAACCCTGGATGCACTCCATGAGGCCGGGGATCACCTCGTCGGGCACCACGGCGATGATGACCATGGAGGCGCCCGGATGGACGCGGTCGCCCATCTTGGACCCCGTTCGTCCCGCGCCGAAGACCTCGGGGATCACCGTGTAGCCCGTTACCCCATTTTCCCTCAGCGTGTTCATGCAGTGCGGCTCGTACTCGCTATCCGTCACCAGAAACAGCATCTTCATTTTCCCGCTCCCCATAGAATCTTACAGTGAGGCGATGAGACGGTGAGAGTCTGTTTCTCGAATCGAACTCATTTTCTCACTGCCTCACCGCCTCCCCGTGACATCTAATCCTCTTCCTCGAAATCCTCGTCGCGCACGGGCGGCTTATCGCCGTAAAAGAGCACGTACAGGATGGGGATGGCGCCCCAGGAAAGCAAGGTGCTCGCCACCTCGCCTGCCATGAGGGCGATCGCCATGCCCTGGAAGATGGGGTCCGCCAGCATGACCGAAGAGCCCACCACCACGG
>JBBIKI010000096.1:0-1883 GCA_037445535.1 Acidobacteriota bacterium
GGGTTCTCGCCCGCCGGGTCCGTTCCGGGCCCCTTGCCGTCCGTGACGTTTCGAGAAACCGCCAATCCCGCACGCACACTCACTCTTCAGGCTGATGGCGTGCTCGTCGCCGCAGGCAAGCGCCCCAATCCCCCCGAGATCATGGAGGATGGCGGCCGGCAGGTCAGCATGGACCTCCGGGGCGGCTCTCACGGCGGGCTCTTCTTCGCCGGAGATCTCCGGCGGGGAGACAGAAGGCAAGCGATCATGGCCGCGGGAGACGGCTGCATGGCCGCCCTGGGCGCGTTCGACTATCTCCAAGGACGATCAGGAGGACATCGATGATGTGGGACCTCATGGAATCGCGCGGGACGCCGGAAGTGGCACAGGTTTTCGTCCTATCGGCAAGGGGACGGTCTCCGGGGCATTGGATCGAGTGTGTGGATGCGAGCGATCCCCGTTTTCCGAGGTCTGAAAAGTGGGTCATGATCGTTTCATCTCAGTTTGGATGCCCCGCCGGCTGCCTCTTTTGCGATGCCGGGGCAGACTACCGCGGCGACCTGTCCGTGGACGAGATCCTTGGCCAGGTGGAGTGGATCATGGAGCGCCACCGGCAAGACGGCGGCTGGGCCTGCCCGAAGATCAAGCTGCATTTCGCCCGGATGGGCGAGCCCGCCCTGAACGAGGCGGTGCTCGAAGCGCTGTATCTGTTGCCATTCCACTACCCCGATGTTGCCTTCCTGCCCGTGGTAGCCACGGTGGCTCCCCGGACGGGAAGCTGTTGGCTCGAATGCCTGAGCGGCATCAAAGATAGGTTCTTTGGCGGAGGCCGCTTTCAGCTTCAGTTCTCGGTTCACTCGACCGACGAGTCGGCCAGAAACAGGATCATGCCCATCCAGCATTGGACCATGCGGGAAATTGCCCAGTTCGGCGCGGCATGGTGGCGTTCCGGTGACCGGAAGATCACCCTCAACTTCGCCCTCGCCGGCGGAGTCCCTTTCGACGCGCGCGTCCTCATCGGCCTCTTTGATCCATCTCGCTTCCTGGTGAAGATAACCCCCATCAACCCAACCCGTTCCGCCCGGCACCGAGAGATTCGGAGCCTCCTGTCCCTGGAGGCGGACCAGCGGCTTCCCCCGCCCGTTGAAGCGGCCAAGGAGGCGCTGGAAAGCGCCGGGGTCGAAGTGATCGTCTCCATCGGGAGCGCCGAGGAGACGGCCATCGGTTCCAATTGCGGCCAGCTCGTCCTGGAGAGGACGGGGAGCCTTGGCGTCCCGGTTCCGTAGCCGAGCCCGGACTCCATCGAACGCGGCGGGTTCACGTTTTGGCCGGGGCATTCCAATTTCCGGCCTAGTCCCCTACCCGGGCAACAAAGAGCCGCTCGGATTTTGCGGGCATTCGCGCGGCTCAGCGGCCTCCCGAACTCTCCCTCCCCAGAGCCGCACCTGTCTGTCCGCCCGCGTTCCTTGAAAGGCCGGGCGGTTCCTGATACCTTGGCCCCTGGGAGGCTTCATGGGGAACGCGGGATCCATCGCCAAGGCTTGCGGCGTGGTCGGCGCCGGCGGAGCTGGCTTTCCGGCGCACGTGAAGCTGTCCTCCCGGGCTGAGGTCTTTGCAGTGAACGCCGCTGAATGCGAGCCTCTGCTGTACAAGGACCAGACCATTCTCGAAGAGGCGCTCCCCACGTTCACCGAGGGTTTGATGATGTGCGCCGAGGCGGTGGGCGCCACCCGTGTCCTGGTGGGGATCAAGGAGAAGCACCGCGAGCTCATCCAGCGGCTTCGGGACGAGCTGCCCCCGGGGGTGGACGTGTGCCCACTGCGCGACACCTATCCCTCGGGCGACGAGCACCTCCTGGTCTATGACACCACGGGGCGGGCCGTCCCTAAGGGAGGCATTCCGCT
>JBBIKI010000096.1:1983-10329 GCA_037445535.1 Acidobacteriota bacterium
CAGCACGCGGGCGTGCCCGCCCGGGCCGTCGTGAAGGCGGGCGACCGCGTGGCCGCTGGGGGCCTCCTGGCGGACATCCCCGAGGGCGCCCTGGGCGCCAGGATCTTCTCCCCTCTGGCTGCCCGCGTGCTGAGCGTGGACGCCCAGGCCATCCGAGTGGAGGTCGCATGAGCGCCCGTCCCGTCGCGATCCGCAAGAAGAACTCCCCGCCGCCGGCCCCCGAGCCACGCCAGTCCTCCGGCGCCTCTCGGAGCGAGGAGCGCCGCGCCCCGAAGATCAGAAACGCCATCGGCATTCTGGAGCTCACCTCCATCGCCAAGGGAATCGAGGCCACAGACCTCATGCTGAAGGCTTCAGACGTAGAACTTCTGGCGAGCCGGTCCATCTGCTCGGGGAAATACATGGTGTTGGTGCGGGGCGACGTGGCTGCCTGCAGCGCCGCCGTGGCCGCGGGCGAGGCCGTGGGACGGGAGACGGTGGCCGACGCCATCCTGATTCCCAACCTGCACGACGACGTCTTCCCCGCCATCTCCCAGTCCGGGGACGTGGGCGCCGTGGCGGCCCTGGGCATCCTGGAAGCATTCAACGTGGCGACCCTCATCGAGGGTGCCGACGCGGCTGTGAAGGCGGCCGAGGTCAAGCTCGTCGAGATTCGGCTAGCCATGGCCCTGGGAGGGAAAGCCTTCTGCGTTCTCACGGGAGACGTGGCCGCGGTCCGGGCCGCCCTGGAAACGGGCAAGCTGGTCATCGGAGAGAAGGGGCTCCTCGTGAACTGGGCCCTCATTCCCTCTCCTAACGCGGCGTTGGTCAAAGAACTCTTGGGAGGCCGCCTGCTATGAAGAACTCATCCTTGAATCGCTGCTTCGCCCTAGTGTTGTGCGCCGCCCTCGCCGTCTCCGTCCCGGGTCCCGTCCAATCCCAAACTCCCGCTCCCGCGGCCCCGCCCGCCGCCGCACCTCCGGCCCAGCCGGCGCCTCAGGGACCCCCGGTTCCTCCCCCTGCCAACAAGGAGATCACGGGCACCATCAAGGAAAGCGGTTTTACGCAGCTCGCCATCGCCCTCCCTCCGTGCAAAGCCGACGCCGGATCTTCCTCCCAGGGCCTTGAGGTCATGTCCACGGTCCAGGAGGACCTCACCTTTTCCGGCTATTTCAAGGTCGTGGACCCCTCCCTTTACCAGGGCATGAACCTGGGCGACGCCAAGGTGGATTTCACGGCGTGGCAGGCCATGGCCGCCGACTACCTCCTCCTGACCACGATTTACTCGTCGGGCGGCCAGCTCACTCTGGAAGGTCGTCTCTACGACGTCAAGCGGAAGGAGATGGTCACGGGCAAGCGGATCAAGAGCCCGATTCAGGACGCCCGGATCCTGGGTCATAACCTATCGGCCGTGATCCTGGACTATCTGTTTGGCGCGGGCAGCTTTCCCACGAGCCAGATCCTCTTCACGTCCCACCTGGGTGATACGGAAGACATCTACCTCTGCGACTACGACGGCCGGGGCCTCCTTCGGCTGACGGCCATGGGCATCTTGAACGTGACGCCGGACGTGAGCCCCAAGGGGGACAAAATCGTCTTCACCTCCATCCTCAAGGACCGCCAGGAGCTGTTCCTGTTGGACCGCCAGGGACGCCGGACCAAACTCTACGGCCAGGGCGAGGGACTCAACTCAAATCCGCGGTTCTCCCACGACGGCAAAACCGTAGCCTTCTGCTCCTCGCGCTCGGGCAACCCGGACGTCTGGACCATCGGGGTAGATGGCAAAAACCTCACCCGTCTGACCTTCTCCTACGCCATCGACACGGCCCCCACCTGGTCGCCCAACGACCAGCAGATCGCCTTCACGTCGGACCGCTCCGGCGCACCTCAGATCTACATCATGGACAGGGACGGAGCCAACGTGCGCCGCCTGAGCCCCGAGGGCAGTGGCCGGTGTGACCAGCCCGACTGGTCGCCCCGGGGGGACAAAATCGCCTACGCCACCATGAAGGACGGCCATTTCAACATCGCCGTCTTTGACCTCAATACCAATCAGGTCACCATGGTTACGGCGGGCGCGGGGGACAACGAGGCCCCCTCCTGGTCGCCCGACGGACGGTTTCTCGCCTTTGCCAGCAACCGCACGGGCTCCTACCAGATCTACATCATGCGCGCCGATGGCACGGGCGTTACCAAGATCACCAACCAGGCAGACTGCTACGCGCCGTGCTGGTTCTAGCCACGCGGGCGCGGCAAGAGGAGAAGGGGGGGAATGACCATGGGCGTTGACCTCTCACCGCGGCCCCTGTTCACCACGCCCGTCTCCCCGTTCGCCAACGTCCACACGCCATGTTGACCCGCCTGCATATCGAAAATCTGGCCCTGGTCGAATCCCTCGAACTGGAATTCGGCGCCGGGCTCTCTCTTCTCACGGGAGAGACGGGGGCGGGCAAGTCCATTCTCGTAGAGGCCGTGGGGCTTGCCACGGGCGACCGCGCCGAGACGGAGATGGTCCGCACGGGAGCCCAGGAAGCCGTGGTGGAGGCCGTCTTTGAACCCGGAAACAAAGCCGCCGAGGTAAACGCACTTCTCGGCGCCTGGGGCCTGGACATGGAGGAGCAGGTGGTGATCCGCCGCCGGATCCAGAGGACGGGGCGGAACACCGTGACGGTGAACGGAGCTGCCGTGTCGCTGGGCCAGCTCCGAGAGCTGGGGTCCCATCTCGTCCAGGTTCACGGCCAACACCAGAGCCAGAGCCTTCTGGACGAGGAATCACACCGGCGCCTCCTGGATGCCCTGCCCGAGGTAGCCCCCTCGGCTCTGGACGCGGTCTCCACCCAATCCGTCCTCTCGGAGGCCTTGGCCCGCCTTCGTTTCCTCCAGCGCTCCCACGCGGAGCGAGACCAGCGCCTCGACACGATCCGGTTCCAGCGAGACGACATCGATCGCGTGGGGCCTAAATCGGGCGAGGATGAGGAACTCCTTCGAGAGAAAGCCCGGCTCCAGAACGTGGGCCGTATCGTCGAAGGGGCCGCCGCCGCGGCGACCTTGCTGCGAGACGGGGACCCCTCCTCATCTTCCTTGGCCTCTGAAGCGGCGCGGCACCTCCAGGACCTGTCCGAGTTCGACTCCGCCTGGGTCCCCTTCCTCAAGGACCTCCATCAGGCGGCGGAGATCCTGCGCGCCATCGCCTCGGAAGCGGAACGGACCGCCAGTACCACCGTCTTCGACCCCGGCGCCTTGGAACTGGCCCTCCAGCGCCTGGCCGACCTGGACCGCGTCAAACGGAAGTACGGACCCGTACTCGAAGACGTCCTGAACCACCGGGAGGCCTTGGAACGGGAGTTCCGCCTGCTCTCCGGTGACGATGCGGATCCGGCCGCGGCGGCGCTGAAGGCCGAGGAGGCGTTTCAGGCTTACCTCGCCTCCGCCCGCCGCCTCTCCCAGGCGCGGGAGCGGGCCGCCAGGAGCCTGGCCCAATCCGTGGAGAAAGAGCTGCGGCCCCTGGCCCTTGAAAAAGCGCGCTTCGTGGTGGAGCTCGTCCCGTGTCCCCCTGCTGAGCCGGGCCAAGCCAAGCCCACGGGTCTGGAAGACGTTCGCTTTCTCTTCTCCGCCAACCCCGGAGAACCCCCCAAGGCCCTGGCCAAGATCGCCTCCGGCGGAGAGCTGAGCCGAACCCTCCTGGCCCTTCTCACGGCCTCTCGATCGGGGGCCGGCCCCGGCACCCTCGTGTTCGACGAAGTGGACGCGGGCATCGGCGGCAAGCCCGCGGAGCGCGTGGGCCGCCGGCTCCGGGACCTGGCCTCCCGCCACCAGGTGCTGTGCATCACGCACCTGCCCCAGATCGCCGCCTTCGCCCACCACCACTACCGCGTCACGAAGGAGCCCAGGGGCCAGCGCACCCTCATCCGCGCCGAGCTCCTGCCAGGCAGTGCCCGCGCCGAGGAGCTGGCCCGCATGATTGCCGGAGAGACGGTGGCGGACACGGCCCTTCAGCACGCCCGGGCGCTCCTGCGCGCCGCGAGCCAAGCGGCGCCCGGCCCGGAACAAACCTGATCGTTAAACTCGGGGAAGTTCAGAAGGTCTTTCGGCCCAACAACCAGCGCCCTGCCAGGGCGCCCTTTCCGGCTCGCCCGTTGTCGAAGACCATCCAGACCCAAAGCGTAGACGCATCTAGCGGGCGCACGGCCACCACGGGGCGATCCTGGCCCGCCACATCCGCGGGGGAGGGCCACTCCTCCGCGTGCCACGGCCCGAAGGTCTTGTCTTCGGAGAGGGACGAGCGAAGGGCCCCATCCGCCTCCCATGCGTCCTCCACCACCAGCGTGGTGGACAGAGCCGTGCAGTGAAATGCCGGTCCCTGCAGGGGCGCGCAGGAGAGGGCAAGCTCCTCGCGCCGCGACAGGGCGCGGACCTGGGCGGCGAAATCCGAATAGCCGGCCTCGCTCTCGGGCAGGGGCCAGCAGTTGAAGGCCACCTGGCGGCCCAAGACCTCCTTGGGAAAAGGCTGAAAATTTAAAAGGGTCGCGGCCTGGCCGAAGAGTTCCACCGCCCCCGCCTCACCCAAGCGTGACGCCGGGGTGAACATCTGGGCCGAGGCGGGCCCTCGAATGCGGGTCCCGAGGTGGCCTACGATTTTGGAAAGGTACAGGGCGGCGGGGTCGGGAAAGACCAGGTCCCCGGCTGAGCCCTCCCCTTTGGAGGAGAGGGGGTCGAACCAGCCGGCCGCACCCCCCGGAGGCGGCGCCAGGTCCAGGAGGAGGGTCTCACGTTCCGCGACCCAATCGGCTATGGCCAGTCGGGCCTCCGCATCCCTGGAGATGAGAGCCACGACCTGGGCGCTCTGGATCCGCTCGCGCTCCAAAGGAAGAAACACGTCCGCGGAAGCATCATCGCCGAGAGAGAGCTCCAACTGCCCGAGCTTGGCGCCGAGGGGAACTACGTGGCTTGCATCCACGCCGCCCTCCTCGAGGGCCTGGGTGAGTGCTCTGGCCTGGAGGTCCTCGGCGCCCACGATGGCGAGGCGGAACAGCTCAGCGCTCACGGGCGGGGAACCTGCGCGTCCGTGGGTGCTTCTTCCTGCGCCTGGTCCGCTGGCGCTTTTCCAGCGGGAGCCTGGGCAGGCCGCTTCCGCAGGCGGCCCCAGAGCCAGCCCACGGGCCCCGATAGAGCATACGCCACGGCGATGATGAGCAGAGCGGCGGGCGGGTTGAGGGCGATGAGGACGAGGACCACCGCCATGACGAAGACCGGGGCGGAGGGACGCCGCGCCCTGAGGATGTCCATGTCTTTGAAGCTCCGGAAGCGGACCGTGCTCACCATGAGCCAGGAGAGGGCCACCACGTAAACCAGGCAGGCGATCCTCATGGTCCGCAGCAAGTCCGGGCTCTGGACGTTGGTAAGCCCCGGAGGAAGGTAGTAGAGGGGCAGGACCGCGGCCGCCGCGGCGGCGGGAATGGGAAGCCCCACGAAGTAGCGCTTGTCCTGCGTCGCGGTTTGGACGTTGAACCGGGCCAGGCGCAGGGCTCCGGCCACGGGCAACAGGAACGCGAAGAACCAGCCCGTCTTGCCCAAGTCCGCGAAGCCCCAGTGATAGAGAATGAGCGCGGGAGCCAGACCGAAAGAGAGGAAGTCCGACAGAGAATCGAGCTCCTTGCCGAACTCGCTGGTGCTCCCTGTCATTCTCGCGATGCGCCCGTCCAAGCCGTCCAAGATGCCAGCGAGGATGATCATGGTGACGGCCCATTCGAAATGGTGTTTGGATGCCAGGAGAATGGCATAATAGCCGAAAAACATGTTGCCCACGGTGAGCAGGGACGGGAGGACCGCCACGCCACGTCGAAAAGGCGCGGGACCATGGCCTGCCGAGAGCCGGCGTATCTTCTTGGCCGTCACGCCCTGGCCCTCCATCTCGCCAAGGGCGTCACCCCGGCCCTGGCCCTGCGGCCAGGCTGGGCAAGGATGTCTACGGCCTCGGCGGGAAGATACAGGTCCACCCTGGACCCGAAGCGGATGAGGCCGATGCGTTCCCCACGTTCGAAAGTTTTGCCCACTCTGGCCCAGCAGAGGATCCTCCGGGCGATGAGCCCCGCGATCTGGACCACCTCGATGGGCCCTCGCGGCGTTGAAAACTGCGTGCGCACCTGCTCGTTATCCAGGGAGGCCTTGTCGCTCCACGCCGCCATGAACTTGCCGGGGCTGTAGACCACCTTGCCCACGGCGCCTGAGAAAGGAGCCCGGTTCACGTGAACGTTGAAGACCGACATGAAGACGCTGACGAGGACCCTTCCATCTTCGAGGGGCTCTGCTTTGACGATGGTCCCGTCCGCCGGGGAGAGGAGAACGTTCTCGCCTGCTTCGGAGGCGCGCTCCGGATCCCTGAAAAAAGCGCAGACGCAGAGGGCCGCCACAGCCGCCGCTAAGGCCCACCATGGGTGGTCCAAAAGACCCAAAAGGGCCGCGGCCAGAGCGGGGGGCGCGGCGAAGGGGAACGCCTCTTCTCGGATGATCATGATCCCTCCCCTCGTATCGTAGCAGAACACCCCGCTGAGCGGAAGGCGCCGCCCTCCCGCGGCCAACCTCCCCTCCACCCACCCCGAGATGGCTGCCAGCTCTGCCAAAAAGGCCCCATGAACCTGTCGGCCCTTTTCGCCGTTCCGCCTGGATTGGGGCCGCCTGTTTATCTTGACAGGACCAGGCTAAGTATGGTAGTATCATATGCTTGGCTGGAGGCGGCGGTGCGCATTCGTCTTGCAGACATCACCCAACCGACCCAGTTTCGTGAGAAGGTGGGACCCTTGACCCTAGAACTCGGTTACCACTACGGAGCCAGAGTCGAACCGGTAGATCTCGTCCTCACGGTCTCTCCCGTCCAAGGGGGACACCGCATGGAAGGAGAGTTCGCCTATCGCGCGGTCCTTCCCTGCTCCAGATGCCTGGAAGAAGCCCGCATCGAGGGCTCCGCGACCTTCCTGCTCGATTATCAGCCCGCGAGCCAGGCCCCCATCCCCGAGGAGGAGGTGGACGTCTCCATCGAGGAGACGCAGGTCCTGTACTATGATGAAGACGGGCTCGCCCTTGACGCCCTAGTCTCCCAGCAATTGTACTTGGAATTTCCCGAGAAGGTTCTGTGCAGGCCCGATTGCAGGGGCCTCTGCCCCCGCTGCGGCGCAGACCTCAATCAGGAACCCTGTTCTTGTCCGCCCGAAGGCGACTCCCGCTGGACCGCCCTCGGCCAGCTTCAGAAGAAATCATAGGAGCCCGACCCATGCCTAACCCCCGACGACGCCATTCCAAGACCCGCCGAGACAAGCGCCGCACCGGTGATGCCCTGAGCGCGGTGAACGTGGGCACCTGCCCCAAGTGCCACGAACCCAAGATGTCCCACCAAGCCTGCCAGGCTTGCGGCTACTACGACGGACGGGAAGTCATCAAGGTCAAAGAGGCCTGATCGCTCGATGGCTATCCGCATCGCCTTAGACGCGATGGGGGGAGACAGGGCGCCGCTTCCCGAGATCGTCGGAGCGGTGGAGGCTTATCGCCGCTTCGGGGTTCAGACCATTCTGGTGGGCGACCAGGCCCGCTTGCGGCAAGAGCTCCTCCGCCTCAAGGTCTCCGAGTCGGACATGGGCCTGTCCATTGTGCACGCCGACGAGGTCGTGACCATGGACGACCCGCCCATGACCCCCATTCGAAAGAAGCGCAAGAGCAGCCTGCGCATCGCGGGTGAACTCGTGAAATCTGGCGAGGCCCAAGGCCTGGTTTCCGCTGGAAACACGGGCGCCGTCATGGCTACGGCCAAACTGGTCATCGGCGGAATCGAGGTGGTGGAGCGGCCCGCTTTGGCCACGTGGCTCCCCCACCCCAAGGGGGCCTCCCTCGTCCTGGACGTGGGAGCCAACAGCGACTGCAAGGCCTCGCACCTCCAGCAATTTGCCATCATGGGGAGCATTTACGCCTCCCAGGTGACGGGCATCGAGCACCCTAGGGTGGCCCTCCTCTCCATCGGCGAGGAAGACATCAAGGGAAACGACCTCACGAAGGAGGTCTTCAAGCTCCTCCAGCAAAGCGATTTGAACTTCACGGGGAACGTGGAAGGCCACGGCCTTTTCGCCGGAGAGGCCGACGTGATCGTGACGGATGGGTTCACGGGCAACGTGGTACTCAAGACCGGAGAGTCCGTCTACGAGTACATCTCCCAGGCCCTGCGCCAGGGCTTCGGGCGTACTCTCAGAACCAAGGCGGGATATTGGCTCTCCAAGCCCGTGTTCAAGGAGCTCAAGGCCAAGATGGACTACGCGGAGTACGGTGGTGCCCTGCTCCTAGGCGTGAAAGCCGTCACCATCATCTGCCACGGCAGATCCCAGC
>JBBIKI010000097.1:0-7721 GCA_037445535.1 Acidobacteriota bacterium
AGGGTGCTTCCCCGCTTGCCAGGGGGCCCGCGATGGTGGTAGCGTAGGCTCCCTGGGGCGAGGCCGCCCCGGAAACCCGTAACCAGGAGACGCCATGGCCGAGCGGCCCGCTGGCCGAGAGAATGGGACCCTGAAACGCGTGGAGGAGGTCCTCCAGCGGCAGGGCCTGCCCGCCAACCTGGAAGCGGAGAGGGCCCTTCTGGGGGCCATCCTCATGAACAACGATCTCTTCGAGGACGTCCAGGCCCTTGCCAGCGAGGAGGACTTCGCCCTTCCGGCCCACCAGCGGATCTTCAGGTCCATTCAGGCCATGCGCCTCCAGCAGATGGGCGTGGACTTGGTGAGCATCACGGAATGGCTCCACACCAAAGGCGAACTGGAGGCCGTGGGCGGCCCCGAAGCCATCAGCGACCTGGTCTCGGGCATGCCGCGCATGACCAGCGCCAGCCAGTACGCCCAGATCGTCCGGGACCGGTCCCTCCTCAGGCAGGTCATCCAGAACGCCACACGGATCATTACCGAGGCCTACTCCAGCACCAAGGAGCCGGAGGAAATTTTAAGGGAGGCCGAGGACTCCATCCTGCGCATCGGCGAGAAAAACCTGCGGTCTTCCCTCCAGGGCATGGGGGAGCTCGCCCGGCGCATGGAGACCCTGCTGGGCGAGCTGACCACGCGGGATCAGCACGTGACGGGGGTGGCTACTCGGTTTACCGAGTTCGACGACCTCACCTCGGGACTCCAGAAGTCCGATCTGGTCATCTTGGCGGCCCGCCCCTCCGTGGGGAAAACGGCCTTCGCCCTCAGCATGGCCATCAACGTGGCCCGGGAAGGGAAGGCCGTGGTCTTGTTCAGCCTCGAAATGAGCGCGGAGCAGCTCTTCTTCCGCCTCCTGAGCATGCGAAGCGGGGTGGATCTGCGCCAATTGCGGACCGGGAAGGTTCCTCCCGCCAAGCGGGCCGAGGTGAACCTCCGCATCGACGAGCTCGCTTCCCTCCCCATGTATATCGACGACAGCCCCACGCAGACCCTCCTGGATGTGGGTGCCAAGCTCAGGCGCCTGAGGGTTCAGCGGGGCGCCCCCCCGGGCCTGGTGATCATCGACTACCTCCAGCTCATGCGGGGGGTGGGCCGCTTCGAGAACAGGAACGTGGAGGTTTCCTCCATCTCCCGGGGCCTCAAGGCCCTGGCCAAGGACCAGGAGGTTCCCGTGGTGGCGCTCTCCCAGCTTTCGAGAGCCTTGGAGAAGCGGGGCGAAAACAAGGAGCCCATGCTCTCCGACCTGCGCGATTCAGGTTCCATCGAACAAGACGCCGACTTGGTCGTCTTCCTCAGCCGCCACACGATCGCCTCTCCGGAGGACCCGGAGCGGACCGCCAAGGCCAAGCTCATCGTGGCCAAACAGCGCAATGGCCCCACGGGGGCGGTGGACCTGACCTTCATGGAGCGCCAGGCCCAGTTCGTGAACTCCGCTCACGCCTCCGACGGGGAGACTTATGGCTGAGACGATTCAGCCCCCTCCCCATCGGTCCACCGTGCTCACGGTGGACCTGGACGTGCTGGGACGCAACGCCAAACTCCTCTCCCGCCACACCGGAGGAGGCCCCATCTTGGCCGTGGTCAAGGCCAACGCCTACGGGGCCGGAGCCGTTCCGGTCTCCCATACCTTGGCCGAGGCGGGGGCCGCCTGGCTGGGAGTGGCTCTGACGGAGGAGGGAGTTCAGCTCCGGCAAGCGGGGCTCACGCTCCCTATCCTCATGCTTGGCCCCGCCGGTCCGCACCAGTGCCCGTGGCTCATTCAGCATGGGATCACACCGGCCATCTACTCGGTCACCTTTCTCAAGGCCTTGGAGGAGGCAGCTTCGGCCGCGGGGCACACCGCCGAAGCGCACCTCAAGGTGGACTCGGGCATGGGCCGTTTGGGGCTTCGGGAGGAAGAGATTCCCGCCTTCCTGCTGGCCATGGCCCACGCTCCCCACGTCCGCATCTCCGGCCTCTTCTCCAACCTGGCGAGCGCCGACGATCCGGGTTCCCCGCAGACCGGAGAGCAAGTGGACCGATTTCTTTCCATTCTCCACATCCTGCGCCGGGGAGGAGTAGAGCCCGAATGGGTCCACCTGGCCAACTCCTCTGCCCTTCTCGCCCACCCAGCGGCCCGCCTCACCCTGTGCCGCCCGGGCTTGAGCCTTTACGGCATGCGGCCCTCCGAGGCCCTGCCCGACCCGGGGCTTGGCCCCGTTCTGTCTTTCCGCACTGTCGTCGCCCAGGTGAAGGATCTCCCCGCGGGGACGCCCGTGGGCTACTCCGCCACCTACCGCACCACCGCCCGCCAGCGCGTGGGCATCGTGCCCGTGGGGTACGCCGACGGCCTGCCCCGGGGAGCCTCCCCCGCCGGATACGCCCTCATCAAGGGCGAGCGATGCCCCTTCTTGGGGCGCATCAGCATGGACCTGGCCGCCGTGGACCTGGAGCCTTCAGGGGACGTCCATGAAGGCGAGGAGGTGGTGCTCTGGGGGCAGTCGGGACCGGAGCGGCTGGGGCCCTGGGACTGGGCCAAGTGGACGGGAACCATCCCTTACGAGATCATGACGGGAGTGGGATGCAGGGTGGCGAGGCGCTACCTCAAGGGCGGCACGGAACAAACCGTCATCCCCATCCTTTAGCGTCTACCCCGGCCCGGTACCTTGGCGTGGCCACCGGCACGCCGCCGCCAGCCCGATCGCAACCAAACCGGCCAGCGCCGCGAGAACGAGGATCCCGAAAGAGGTCTCCTCCTTCCCTGACCCCAGGCTCACGATCCCCAAGATGGCGGCGTTATGGAGGGCATGGCCCGCCACCGCCAGCCCGATATTTCCCGTCCGCAGGACTACTTGGGCCAGGGCCCATCCGAGGATGGCCACGGGGAGGAACTTGATCCAGGAGGCGTGGACCGCGGCGAAGGCCAAGCCCGAAACCACGCTGGCGGTCATGGCCCCCCAGGGCCGAAGGACCCACAGAAGGGCGCCACGGAAAAGGGCTTCCTCGCACAAGGCCGGGGCGAGAGCAAAAAAGAGAAACCGCCAAAGGGGCCCCGCGGACAAGAGGAGGGCCCTCAAGGCCGGCTCCTCCCGCTGGGCGCCGGGCAGGCCCGAGAGAAATCCCGCTAGGCTCAATGCCAGGAGGGAGCCACCCAAGGCCAGGGCCGCCGCAATGAAGACCTGGCGGAGAGTGGGACGGTGAAGCGGGAAAGCCTCCCGCCTTCCCCCGCGCCACAGAACCCACGCCACGGAAGGTGCCAGGAATGCCGCCGCGGGAAGGACCAGGAACCGGACCGCCATGCCCGCGCCCTGGAAGGCGGCCGCGCCCAGGGTGAAGATGGCCACGCAGAGGCCCACCAAGAGAAATCCTTCCCACGGCTTCGGCGGGAGAGACCGGAAGGATTCGTCGTGGGGAGGCATGAAGGAAACGGGATCCAACGGCCCTCCCGGCCCCGGACCATGCCGGAGGGGTGACTCTAAGGGTTGGGGTTGCTCCCGGGAAGCCGGGATCTTACGGCGTTGAGGCAATCTCGAAGAAGGCCCTCCGCCTCCGCGGCCGGCACCGGGTCCGTCTCGCCCATGCGGTGAAGGACCTCGCGAGTGGCCCTCATGGACTCGACGTATCTCTGGCAGGGAGGGCATGCCTCCATGTGCCGCATGATCTCTTCACACGTAGACTCGTCCAGCTCCCGGTCCAGGAAGGGCGAAATGAGATCGAAGAGTTCTCGGCAATCGCCGTGGTCGTGCACGCGAGCCTCCCGAGGGCCTTCTTCTTCCCACACGGGGCAGCCCGCTGTCAAGGGGTCCGCGCGCCTCACTTTCCGCGACGGGTTTTTCTGCTAGACTTCATGTTATCTGGAAATGCCGGAGGGCAGATACTTGAGTGAGGAGAAAAGGGGGCGAAGAAACAAGGTTGCATCGCCTCTTGGCTTTCCTGGTTTCCCAGTCAGCTAAAATCACCCGGCTATTGGCATAAGGAGTTTTCTCATGACCGAACCGAACCAGCCCCTGGTGGCCGTCCTCATGGGAAGCGCCAGCGACGCCCCCGTCCTTGAGGCATGCCTCGACGTCCTACGGCAGTTTCAGGTGCCGTACGAAGTGAGGGTCCTTTCCGCGCACCGGACCCCTGATGAGACCGCCCATTTCGTCCGCGGTGCCCAAGGGCGTGGCATCCAGGTCCTCGTGGCGGCGGCGGGCATGGCCGCCCATTTGGCGGGCGTGTGCGCCGCCCACACGATACTTCCGGTGATCGGCGTCCCCGTGGCCAGCGGCCCCCTGAACGGACAGGACGCCCTGCTCTCCACCGTCATGATGCCCCCCGGAATGCCTGTGGCCACGGTGGCCATCAACGGGGCCGCCAACGCGGGACACCTCGCCATTCAGATCCTGGCCCTGGGGAGGCCCGAGCTGCGGGAAAAGGTTGAAGGGGCGAGGGCGGCCATGAGAGCGAAGGTACTGGAACAAGACGCGGGCCTGCGGAGGTAAACCGCGAAGCATTTGGGATTTCGGATTTGGGATTTGCGAGCGATGAGGGTGAGGCACGGGGGCACCGTCTTCTTCCCCTTGTTTCTAAATCCGAAATTCCCTTCCCAAATCCCAATTTCCCGAGGGTTCCATGCGCATCCTTCCCGCCTCCGGCCCTGCCTGTCTTGACGAGGCCATGCAGCACATCAGGCACGGCGGCATCGTCGCCCTTCCCACCGAAACGGTCTACGGGCTGGCGGGCGCCCTCATGCCAACGGCCGTGGAGCGCATTTACGAGCTCAAGGGGCGCCCGGCGGAGAAGGCCCTCCCTTGGCAGGTGGACGCCCTCGAAGGCGCCCTCGCCGCGGGGTTCAGTTTCTCTCCGGGCGCGCTCTCCCTCGCCCGGCATTTCTGGCCTGGCCCCCTCACCCTCCTCGTGCACCGGCCTTGGCAGTGTCCGGCCTGGTTCGCCCCGGAGGCGAGTCTCGTGGCTCTCCGCATCCCTCGTCATCCCTTCGCGCTGGACGTGCTCCGCGCGGCCGGAGGACCACTCGCGGTCACCAGCGCCAACCGCTCAGGTGAAGCGGAGTGCCGGGACGCGGGCGCCGTGGCACGGACCTTCGCGGGTGCGGAGGATCTCCTCATCCTGGACGCGGGCCTTTCCCCGGGCGGTGCCGCATCAACGGTGGTGGACGCCTCGGGCCCTGAACCCCGCGTGACGCGAGAGGGACCCATCGGCCTTGCGGAGATCGTGCGCGCGTGGGAGGGAAGGGGCTGAGCGAGGAGCGAGACGCGAGACGCGAGACGCGAGACGCGAGACGCGAGACGCGAGACGCGAGACGCGAAAAGAATAAGGACGGACCAAGGCTGATCGTTTGGCGATTTCAAGTTTCCGATGGAGAGATACACATGAGCACGGCGCCTCCGCGCGGTTCCGTCGCCGTCCTCACCGGCGCGGGCATCTCGGCCGAGAGCGGACTTTCGACCTTCCGCGGCGCGGGCGGCCTCTGGGAGGGCCACCGGGCAGAAGAGGTGGCTCACCCCCGCGCCTGGGCGAGGGATCCCGTGACGGTGCGGCGCTTTTACGAGGCTCGGCGCGTCCAGGCGGCCACCTTCGGATGTTTTCGGTTTTCTGGCCCTCCCACCCGGCTCCCCGTTCCCTGCTCCCCTCTTTGACGAAAGCGCTTGCGACTGTTAGAATTAAGAGCTTGTTACGGGGAGAACTCCCAATCTGAACTTTGGAGGCTTCGCATGGCTAAAAAACCAGTTGTATACAAGAACTACATCAACGGCGAATGGGTCGCCTCGGCGACAAAAAAGACCTTCGCCAACGTGAACCCCGCCGACACGGGCGACATCGTCGGCTATTTTCAAGACAGCGACGAGCGGGACGTGAACGCTGCCGTGGCCGCCGCCAAGGCCGCCTTCGAGAAATGGCGTCTCGTCCCCGCCCCCAAGCGCGGCGAACTGGTCATGAAACTCGGCTGGTGGCTCATGGAGAACAAGGAGAAACTCGCCAAGGACGCCACCCGGGAGATGGGCAAGATCCTCAAGGAGACGAGAGGCGACGTGCAGGAGGGTATCGACATGGCCCTCTTTTGCGCCGGGGAAGGCCGCCGCATGTACGGCGAGACCACGCCCTCCGAACTGCCCAACAAATGGGCCATGACCATGCGCCAGCCCCTGGGCGTCTGCGGCCTCATTACACCATGGAACTTCCCCATGGCCATCCCCACATGGAAAATGATGCCCGCCCTCGTCTGCGGCAACACGGTAGTCATCAAGCCCGCCACCCTCACGCCCCTCACCGTCTGGAACCTCGTAAAGGGCGCGGAGGCGGTGGGCTTCCCCAAGGGCGTGGTGAACTACGTGACGGGCTCGGGCCGAAACGTGGGCGATCCCCTCTGCAAGCACCCCGGCGTGGCCCTCGTTTCCTTCACGGGCTCCACGGACGTGGGCCGCCAGATCAACCTCGCCTGCGCCCCCAGTTTCAAGCGGGTGGGCTTGGAGATGGGCGGGAAAAACGCCGTCATCGTCATGGACGACGCCAACCTCGACCTGGCCCTCGACGGCGTGCTCTGGGGAGCCTTCGGCACCACGGGCCAGCGGTGCACCGCCACGAGCCGCTGTCTGGTCCAGAAGGGCGTCTACGAGAAATTCCTGGCCATGCTGGCCAAGCGCGCCAAGGCCCTGAAGGTGGGCGACGGCTCGGATGAGTCGGTGGACATGGGCCCCGCGGTGGACGAGGGCCAGCTGAAGACCGACCTGGAGTACGTGGAGATCGCCAAAAAGGAAGGGGCACGCCTGATCTGCGGGGGCAAGCGGCTCACGGCCCCGAAGTACAAGAAGGGCTTCTTCATGGAACCCACCATCTTCGCTGACGTGACCCCCAAGATGCGCCTCTTCAAGGAGGAGGTCTTCGGGCCCGTCCTGGCGGTGGTCCCCTTCAAGACCTTCGAGGAAGGGGTGGCGCTCCAGAACGACTGCCTCTACGGCCTGAGCGGCTCCATCTACACGGGGGACGTGAACAAGGCCTTCGCCGCCATGCGCGACGTGCACACGGGCCTCTTCTACGTGAACGCCCCCACCATCGGCGCCGAGAACCACCTCCCCTTCGGCGGCGTGAAACAGACGGGCAACGGCCACCGCGAGGGCGGCTGGGAAGCCTTGGAGCTCTTCTCGGAATGGAAGGCCATTTACGTGGACTTCTCCGGCAGCCTCCAGCGCGCCCAGATCGACACGGACGAGATCGTGAAAGTGGAATAGGTTTGCGGCTCGCCGCGCTCCTACTGTAGGAGCGGTCTCCAGACCACGGTCGTTTTCCAGAAACCTCCCAAGGGCCCGGCGGCGACGCCGGGCCTTTCCCTCTAGACAGGGGGAGCCAGTAGAACCTTCTTGCCGCCCGGCCGTAGAATAGGAGGTAGGACCAAGCGCGGGGTTTCGGAGGTGCGCCACCGGGGGAGAGCCATCGTTCCTAATCCGCGCGGAGCGTGCCGTGGGCGCCCGTCGTCCTCTACCCATTCTCGCCCTCCTCGTGCTCGCCGCCTGGGCGCGGCCCGCGCGCGCCCAGCAGGACGACCTGGTCTTCAAGCACCTCTCCATCGAGCAGGGGCTCTCCCAGAGCATCGTGGACGCCATCCTTCAGGACCGCCGGGGCTTCATGTGGTTCGTCACCGAGGACGGCTTGAACCGCTTCGACGGGTACTCCTTCTCGGTGTTCAAGCACGACGCCAAGAACCCCGC
>JBBIKI010000097.1:7821-9804 GCA_037445535.1 Acidobacteriota bacterium
ACGACGTGCGGTCACTTTACGAGGACAGGTCCGGAGCCATCTGGGTGGGCACCGCCGGGGGAGGGCTCAACCGCCTCAACCCCGCCACGGGCCGCTTCACTCGGTGGGTCCACGACCCCAGGAATGCGCGGTCGCTTGGGTCGAACGACGTCAGGGCCGTCCTTGAAGATCTCGGCCGGACCCTTTGGGTCGGCACCTTCGGCGGCGGCCTCAACCGCCTGGACGTGCGAACGGGCGTCTTCACGAGGTTCAAGAACGATCCGAGGGATTCCAGGAGCCTGGCGGGCGACAACGTCACCGCCCTTCTGGTGGACGGAAAGCAGAGGCTCTGGGTGGGCACGGACGGCGGGGGGCTGAACCGGCTCGTCCGGGAGCGCGGCACCTTCCTCCGCTACAGGCATTCCCCCAACGCTCCCGCGAGCCTCGCCGGAGACCGCGTGGTCTCGCTCTGCCGGGACCGCTCGGACATCCTCTGGGTCGGCACTTACGGCAACGGCGTGAGCCGGTGCGACCTGGGCAAGAAGCAATTCCTCCACTACCGGCACGACCCCGGCGACCCCAACTCCATCAGCCACGACATCGTCTGGACCTTCTGCGAGTCGCCCCAGGGCACGCTCTGGGTGGGGACCAACGACGGCGGCCTCAACCGGCTTGACCGGGCCACGGGGCGGGTCACGCGATTCGCCCACGACCCAAAGAACCCGCTCTCGCTGAGCCACGACTCCGTGAGGATGGTGGCGGCGGACAAGGGGGGCGTGCTCTGGGTCGCCACCAACGGGGGCGGCCTGAACCGGTTCGTCCCGGGCACGGGCCGCTTCCAGCACTTCAGGCACAGCGACCGAGATCCGGCCAGCCTCGGCCTGGACGATCTCCGCATGGTCTTTCCGGACCGCGAGGGACGGCTCTGGGTGGGCACCTACGGCGGCGGGTTGGACCAATTCGACCCCGAAACCGGAGGCTTCACGCACTACCGGTCGGATCCCGCCGATCCCAAGACCATCTCCGGTAACTACGTGCGGACGGCCTTCGAGGACCGCTCCGGCATCCTGTGGTTCGGCACTCACGGCTCGGGGCTCAACCGGTTCGACCCGGCCTTGGGAACCTTCACCCGCTACCGGAACGACCCCAGGGACCCCTCCACCCTCTCCAACGATTTCGTCTTCTGCATCCACGAGGACCGGTCCGGGAGGCTCTGGGTGGCCACCTACGGCGGCAGCCTGAACCTCCTGGACCGCCCGTCGGGCACCTTCAAGGCCTTCCGAAAGGGGGACGGCCTGCCCGATGACGCCCTGTACGGCATCCTGGAGGACGCCCAGGGGCAGCTCTGGCTGAGCACCAATTCGGGCCTTGCGCGGTTCGATCCGCAGACCCGCGCCGTGCGCGGCTACACCATGGCGGACGGGCTCCAGAGCAACGAGTTCAACGGGGGCTCCTACTACCAGAACTCGCGCGGCGAGATGTTCTTCGGGGGCATCAACGGCTTCACCGCCTTCGCCCCCGCGCTCATCGGGGACGACGCGTACCAGGCCCCCCTGGCCTTCACGCGGTTCGAGATCTCGGGACGCGAGGTTCCCCTGGGTCCCGCCGCCGGCGGCCGGCGTATCCTTTGGCAGAACATATCCAGCACGAGCCGGATCGAGCTCACGCACGCCGACAAGGTCATCGCCTTCGAGTTCGCCTCCATGGACTACGCCTCTCCCGAAAAGAACCTGTACGCCTACAAGCTCGAAGGGCTGGACAAGGCATGGACGAGCCTGGGAACGCGCCGCTCGCTCATGTTCACGACGCTCCCGCCCGGCCGCTACACGCTGCGAGTCAAAGGCACCAACAGCGACGGCGTCTGGAACGAGGAAGGGGCCTCCCTCGGCCTCATCGTCCATCCTCCGTGGTGGAGAGCGGTGTGGGCTTACGCACTCTACGCGCTCATGCTGACGGGAGCCGTCTACCTTCTGGTTCTCTTCGAAAGGAGCCGCGAGAGGGAAA
>JBBIKI010000098.1:0-5071 GCA_037445535.1 Acidobacteriota bacterium
TTCTAACGTTTGCGCATGGCACGAGGGTTGCGTGCTAAGGTGGTCCTAGAGGAGGTGCTGAATGAAGAAACAGAAAGGTTTTACCCTCATCGAGCTCCTGATCGTCGTGGCCATTATCGGCATCATCGCGGCCATCGCCATCCCCAACCTGCTCAGCGCCATCCAGCGCGGCCGCCAGAAGAGGGCCATGGGCGAAGTGCGCTCCATCGCCACGGCCGCCCAGGCCTATGCCACCGACGCGCAAATCTTCCCCATTGGGACCGCCGCCTTTGCGGCTCCGACCAACGGCGTGAAGAGCGACCTGACGCCGGACTACATCAAGGTCATCCCGGCTCAGGACCCCTGGAACACGGCCTATCAGTATTCCGCTACCTCCAAAGGAACCGATTTCGGCGCCGCGTCCTTGGGCAAGGACACCGTCGTTGATCTGGCGGTTTGGGGCACGATCAGCGCCAACACCTTCGTCCCCGTGAACACCAACTGCTTCGAGTGCGACATCGTGTGGTTCGACGATGGCTTCCTCGTCAAGCCCGAAGGCAAACAGGCCAAGTGCCAGTGAGCTTCGCCTGCGGTTGAACCATCGAGGGGCCCCGAAAGGGGCCCCTTTTCATTCTCTTGTTTGACCGTCCTCACCCATCCGCGGCGATGCTTCCGGTCTACCCGCCCTGTTGGGCTTGTTCCTCCCGCACAGACCCAACGGGAGCCTTCTCGGTAAGCTCATAGAGCAACCAGCCCCCCGCCCGCGCGATCGCTGGAAAATCATAGGTCCGCGTCGTCACAATGTAGTTCAGGTGGAGATCACGATAGCGGCGGCGCAGGTCAAGGAGGGCCCGCTCATCCACGCTGGGCTCGCCCGTAAACGCCTCATGGCGCAGATAGGCTCCGGGGCCGTAAAGCGCGTCAAAGCGTGAACGCCACTCCATGGCGTAAGTGCGGTTGAACTCGGCGGGAATCATGTCCTCCAGCGTCACGAAGGAGCTTCGGTGCGTCATGAGCCTGAAGCTGTCCCACCCCGCGGGGACGATGACCGTGGCGTCCCTTGGAACGCGGGCCTCCACGGCGCGCGCCATGAGCGCCCTGGCAGGAGGGAGGGGCGTGTAACGGTACCACAACATGGCCTTAGACCGGCTGTACTTGTAGAACCATCCGATGCCAGGGGTCCGCCCGAGGGTCTCTACGGCGAACCGTCCAGGCTGGACGACACAGAACGCCGTGAAGGCGATGAAGATCGCCGCGGGCAGAGCCCGCGTGGAAAGCCGTCGTCCGAGCAAGAAAACCCCTACGGCGGCCACCCCTCCGAAGACTGCCGTGCGTGACTGCACTTGAGCAGTGGGCTCGGCAAGGTTGGGAAAGATCCCAAAGTAATAGTCCAGGGCATACGACACCAGCGCGGCCATGACGCCCCCGAGGAGGCCGGGGCGCCCCAGAGCCCGGACCCGCCCCGCGAACCTCAACACGGCGGGCCGCGGCTCCTGAACCTCTGCCGCGGCAATAGCCAAGGCTGCCCCCGCTACCTGGAACAAGGCGTTGTCCGACATCCAGGCGCCTACCGACAAGGCCCCGAGAACCACGAAGGGCCAGCGGCGCTCCGTGAGGAGCCCAGTGGCGAGTGGAACGAGGGCGAGGCTCGCCACCAGGATCAAGTAGAGACATCCTCGCATGAGGGAGAGCTGGACGGGGAGAACCATCCGAAAGAAGGCCCCCCAAACGCTCACGAGCCCCAAGAGCACGGTGGACAGTACAAGGAGGAACCCGGCCCGCTCGGCCCGCCCCCACCGTCCTCTCGAACGAAGATACACGGCCATCCCCGTGTAGGCGAGCAGGTAGCCGAAGATATGGTGCCAGGGACGGGGCGTCCAGCATTCGGGGAAGAGGCACGCAGCGCCCCGGGATGAGATGGCATACCATTCGGAATCGTAGAATCCCTGCATGTCGTGCATGCCCGGCGCCTTGCCCGCCCACCAAAGGAGCAAGAGAATGCAGGGCACGAGCCCGAGGACCAGGGCGGCCAGTGTTTTGTACGCCTTTTCCGTAAGATAGAGAAGGGCTGCGGCCCCGGCGGCTTGGGCCACGGAGAGGAGATGAATCAGAGTCGCGGCGCAGAATGAGAGCACTACCTTGGTTGTACGGGATCGGATCAGGGCCGCGAGCCCGAACATGGCCAGCATGTAGGCGATGTTCCGCGTGGTCAGGTAAGGGTCAATCGTATCCTGGCCGCTGCCGGGCAGCTCGTAGACGGGAGTCCACAGAAGCACGGCAACCCAGGCCGCCTTCCGGTCTTCGAACCAAGCGAGTCCGAGCTTGAAAACCGCCCAAAGGGTCAGGTAGCTTACGGCGACGTTACCCCACAGCATGAGCGCCTTGAGATCCATGTAGCGAGCGAGCCAAGCCACCGCCGCCCAGAGGAACGACTCCCTGGGAAACCGGAGCCAGAATAGATAGTCGTGGGGGAAAAGGGTGGGATCGTTCCAGTGGAGGACGAAGGGGAGGTAGAGGTTCTGGTCACCTACCGCGAAGGCATAGCCCCTGTATACGAGCGCCAAGGCGGTCCAGGCGGCCAGCGGCAGATGTTCACGAAGGAGGGCAGTCCTCCAGCCTTCCCAGCGCGCCATCACTTCACCCGTTCCCCCGCCTTGGATTCCGCCGGCGGGCCACGAAGGTTCCAGCCAGCAATACGATGCCGGTACCACCGCTTACTGCCAAACCAGCCCAAAACCAAGGCTCATGGTACTCCATTTCCACCACGTGGGTGCCGCTGGGCACGGCCACCGCCTGAAACGTGCCGTAGGCCCTGAGGATCGTGGCCGGGTGCCCATCAAGCTTGGCCATCCAGTTGGGATGGGCGTTCTGGAGGACCACGAGCACCGAGGGGCCTAGCCCATCAATCCGCCACTTCCAGCGGTTTGGGCCTTCTTCGATCCATGAGATATCGGACTTGTGCCTACCTACCTCCATGTTCGGCATGAAGGGAGGCGGCTGGTCCAAGATCACCGTGGATCTCCACTGCCCCGATCGGATGACCTGAAACGTCTGGGAGAATTGGCGGGACTCCTCGGATTCCACTCGCCACAGACCCACGGTCCTAGCCCACGGTGCGGGGTCCTCGATTTCTCGAACCATGAGCTCGCAGGGGTGACGTTGCCCCCACCCCTTCACATTAGGCCGGACCGAGTCCTCCACGTCCCAACGCACTCCAAGGAACCGCAGGAGCTCGTCACCGGCCCGAGGGAACCACGGGTAGAACCCAACTTGGTTTATCTGCCAGTGCTGGGCAAATTCCATGAAGTTCGAGAGCACCATGGGATTGGTGGCCCGGATGTCAGACAATCCCCAGTTCATTCCTTGGTTGGGAGAAAGGTCAGGCATTCCATCGGCGCGCTTGAGGTATTCCCCGGTAAAACGCCACCGGCTTTCGGCGGCACCCTCATGAAGCATCTTCCGCACCACGGGTGGCGCCGTCTCCGTGCGGGTGAAATCCAGGTCCGTGCACAGCCGCCATAGCCGCATCGGAAGGACCAAGGGAAGGAAGGCCAATACGACCGCTGCAACACCGACGAGGATAGGCCGAACTCGGATTGCGGAAGGCTTCCAGACTGCGGCCACGAGGAGCGCCCAGCATGCGAACTCCGTGACACCCACACCCGCATAGCGGACCGGAGCGAACACTTCGAAAGTCCACTCCGAGGCAACCCACGCGAGAGTGTAGTACCACACGGCCCCATAAAAGAGGCCACGGAGCACAAGCGAGGACCGGCCTTCTTCACCGCG
Organism: Acidobacteriota bacterium; assembly: GCA_037445535.1. GTDB lineage: Bacteria > Acidobacteriota > UBA4820 > UBA4820 > DSQY01 > JAKAJA01. The sequence continues at coordinate 3,769 of JBBIKI010000098.1, forward strand.
GCGCCAAAGCTCAAATAGTCCCTCTACAGCGAGCCACGTCAAGCCGAACCTCATCGCCTCTTCCCCGTAGGCCGCGATCAGGTTCCCTCCCAGTGAAAGGACCCAGCGCGCGGGTCCGCCCTGGAACCAGGGTGACATGCTCACGAATCCGTACACCGCAAGCGCCAAGAAGAACCAGCGGCGCAAGCCTGCCCCGCAAGAAACACCCACGACCGCTAGGGCCCAGATGGGCATCGATACATAGGCTGTGCTGGAGGGGTCAGCAAGGTTCCACCACGGAATGTAGGGACCACCATCCCACATCGTCTTGTAGTTCTGATACGCATGGAAGCCGGCAAGGAACGGCCAAGCCACGGGGGCGGCCAGAAGAAAGGTGACCGCCGCCGTCCCTGCCCCCAGCCCCAGGCGCCGCCACCGCGGCCAGTCTGAAACGGTCCAGTAATAGGCACCGAGGGCCATCAGATAAAACACGCCGATCACGGGATGACCCGCGAAGAGAACAAGTGCGGCACTCGCACTCAGCACTGTGAAACCCCACGGTTTCCCCTTGAGCCACCTCTCACACCCCCAGAAAGACCATGCAACACACCAGAGCGATAGAGAACTAGAGAGCACTAGAGTTTGCTGCGTTAGCGGATTGAAAGCCATCAAAAGCCCGCCGGTGGCGGCAAACCATGGACCCAGGCCCATCTCGCGCCAGTACAGAGCGAACCCGGCCATTCCAAAAAGAGCCGCCAGCGCTAGCCCCAGGGAGTAGGTCCAAGCCGAAGGGCTAAAAAAGAACGGCCAGAAGAAGGGAGAGAATATGTGGTAGTTGGGGTCAGAAGCCACCGGCTGTCCGCACGCGATTTCGGGGTTCCAGAGAGGGAGATGCCCCCGGGAAAGTTCTCTGGCCAAAAAGGTCTTGTAGGGAACGAAGAGCAGGTGAAGGGACGTATCTTCGCGAATGGGCCACCGTCCCATTTTCCGAGGCACATCACGCAGCGGCGCACCCGTGATGCGAGGCTCAAGGAGGCGGTACCCCATGATGTTTTTATGGGCAAAGAGAACAGGGCCGAAGGCCAGCATCCAGAACCCCAAGATCAAGGCCAGGCTAACCAACCATGTCCGACTGAGAAGGTTGCGCCTCATCTCCCTGACCTTAGTCACGGCTCAGTCTCCCCTCTTGCCACCGGTACGCCACCGCGTTCCCGATTACTCCGGTGCGTGCGTAGTTTAGCCTAAGAACCCGCCCCACGGGCGAGGCGGGGTCGAGGTAGTCCTGTTCCATGTCCGGGGTCACGAGCACCCACTTGGGGCGGTT
>JBBIKI010000098.1:5171-6456 GCA_037445535.1 Acidobacteriota bacterium
AGCCCCGCCAGGGACACCACCACCCGCCCCAATGAGGTGTGCGCGCCCAAAGCGCGCCAGAGATCCCCCACGCGCCACGGGAGGTCTTGCAAGGCCGCGCCGGCGTTCTCGTTCCCCTCGCGGCTATAGTTGCGCATGGGCCAGAGGATGACGTCCCGGATGAAGGCCGCCGCCCCTCTGAGGAGCGTGAGGCCGGTTAAAACCGGTCCCCAGATGGCGGCGATCCCTCCGGCCCAGGCTGCGAGCACCGGAATCTTGCGGCGAGAGCCTTGCAGGAGGAGAACGAGCGAACAGGCCGCCAGCAGGAGCCCCGCGGTCTGCGTGAAGAGCCCCCCGAGGCCCGTGCAGAGCCCCCCGGCGAAGGCGGCCACGGCACCTGCCTCCTCAGGCCTGGCAAGGGCCGCAGCCAGGCCCGCCGCGCAGGCCGCCGCCATCCAGTGGTGCGAGGGGATGGCCCAGAACCCGAAGAGGGCCACGGGAACCACCGCCGCCCAGAGGCACGACGTGGCCCCGCTCCAACCCTTTCGGCGAAGGGCCCACGCTGTGAGCCCGAAGAAGGCGATCATGCCGAGGCTGGAGACATAGCGCCCCGCTGTCAACGCGGATGTCCCCACCGCCTTGAACACGGCCGCCAGGATCAGGAAGACCCCCGGCGGGATAAAGTTGAAGAAATCCCGGTAGGGCACCTGCCCTTCCACGACCCGGTGGGCGTCGTACACGACGATGAACTCGTCCCATTTGGGCGGGTTCATGACAGGGCTGATCTGCGCGGCGAGGACGCCTAGCACCAGTAGCGCCGCCCCTCCGCACGCCATATAGGCGGCGCGGCGGCTCACGGCGTCTCCTTCCTTCGGTAGATCACGGCATCGGCCACGAGCGCATAGCGAACGTAGTCGCGCTCGATGACCCCTGCCACGGGTGAGGCGGGGTCCAGGTAATCGGCTTCCCGCTCCGCCGTGAGGATGATGCACCTGGGTTTGCGCGCCTCCAGTTGGGCCGCCACGATCTGGTGATCCTTGATGGTATGAAGATGGTCGCAGAGCGGCTGGAATAGCGTGTACCCCACGGCGGCGGGACGGGTGTAGAGGTAGACCTGTCCCCCTTCGGGAAACGCGGCAACCGTGTCCGAGGGCAAAAGCCACGGCTGGGCGCGCAGCCAGGCGTTGACGGGCGCCTCGCGCGTGGGGCGGTCCACGTCGGTGAACTCCCAAAGGGCGGGGCGGTGATAGAGGAGAAACCCCAGATGGAACATCGTAAGGGCCGCGAAGGCACAGGCCAGCGCCGC
>JBBIKI010000098.1:6556-9771 GCA_037445535.1 Acidobacteriota bacterium
TGCCTTCACCGAAGCCGTAGGCCTCAAGGGAGGCGAGCCAGATCATGACCCCGAGCCAGTGGTGGGAAGGCACGGGCCAGAAAGCGAAGAGTCCGAGAGGAAGGAGGCACGCCAGCCCCGCGGCCCACCCGCGCGGCCACGAGGCGCGGCGCAGGGCGCGGGCGCACAGCCACGTGCTCAGGAGCGCGACCACGAGGGCCCACCAGCGTCCCAAGGTCAGGGTGGCGGGGGAGCCCCACAGGCGGAACCACCCCGCGAGGGTGTAGAAGATCGCCGGCGGAGTGAAATTGAAGAAATCCCGGTACGGGACCGCACCGCCCAGCACGCGCTGGGCGTCGTAGATCATGAGGCATTCGTCCCACTTGGCGGGGGTGGCCACGGGGCCCATTTTGAGCAGGAGCCAGACGATGAGCAGAACGCCCACGGCCGCGACCGGAAGAACCGTGCGCACCAAATGTTTCAGGTGAGCCAGAGGGGCTGGAATCACCGGACGCCTCCCCAGCGAGGATACCTGCTCCTCACCCGTGCTGCCGCCAATCCTGCGAGGGTCAGCAGGGTCAGGGATGCCCCCAGCAAGAAGGACACGGGGCGGTACAGAAAGGCCACCTCGTGTGATCCCGCCCCAAGCGGGACGCCTCTGAAGACCCCGTCGGCGGCGTACACGGGCGCGGGGCGACCATCCACGAGGGCTTTCCACCCAGGATAGGAGAGATCTCTCAAGACAAGCCAGCCCGCCGTGGGCGCCTCCACGCGCCAGCGGCTGCTCATGGCGTGATCTTCGATGGGGACAACCGTTGTGCGCGCCGCGGTGTCTCCATTCCTAGCCCCACCCGTAACCGGCCCTTCCAGAAAAGCCGTGTCCTTCCACGCGGCATCCTTCAGCGCTCGGGCGGCGCCCTCCTCCGGTGTCGCGACGGCCTCCGCTCGTCCAACCCAAAAGGCCCGGCCCGCTTGTCCTTCCGCTTCATACGGGACGAGGCCGCCCTTCTCTCCTCCCATGCGCCAAGCCGTGGCCACGCCCAAAAAGGCCGCCCGCTCAGAATCCCAAGCACCAAAGAGGTCTTTGAGGGGATCCCTGCGCGAATCGAGAATCGCCAATCTGCGAGGCACCACGGGGGCGCAGTAGCGAACGTCCCGAATCCCCCAGAGGGCCGAGAGGTTGGGAGGGAGGCTGCGCCACAGGTCCCTGTCCGGGAACCACATCCGCCCAGATTCTTGCGAAGCCCTCTGGGAGATGGCGGTAGCAAGGCGCGGTTCGGAGCGGTTCCAGCACACGTCCAGGCCGGGATGCGCGAAGACTTCGGAGGCTAGGGCCAGGGAGGCCAGGGCCACGGCGAGGGTCATGGAGGCGACGCGCCGCCCCGCGCCACCCACGGCCAGCAGGATGGCCAAGAGGCAGAGGGCCGTCAGCCACCCCAGGACAGGCGCTTTGGCCCCCGTGAGGGGCACCATGTGGCGCGCGAGGAGGTTTTGTGCGGACGGCGCCGTCACGAGCAGGCCCGCGCCCCAACAACCAGCCGCCAAGGCGGCGGAGACCCGCCGTCCCGTCCGGTCCACCTCGCCCTTCATCAGGCCGTCCACGCCCAAGGCTGCCCAAACGATCAGGCCGGTCCACACGAGCCCCCGCCCGTAGCGGCCGCTCGTGAAATCGAAGGTGGCACCGCGCTGAATCCACAGAGGCCACGGGAACATCATGGCCGTCCCCCAAAGCACCGAGGGCAAAACGGCCAAGGCAATTCGCCGGTTCCTGCGCACCCACCAGCCCGCCGCGGCCAGCAGGATAAGAACGGGCGACCAGTAGATCTCCGAGCCCGGAATGAAACACGCCGAGGGGTGATAAGGGAACGGCGTGTTGGCCGCGAACCTCGGCGACGTGGCGTGACGAAGGTACTCCAGGAAGGGCAAGACCCACCAAGCAGAGAGCCCGAACGCACCGAGGGGGAATACCAGCCAGAGAAAACGGGACGATCCATGCGCGCCATCGCGCCAACGCCGCACGGCCCAGTAGGCGAAGGCCGACACGGCGATGAAGAAGGCCGCCTCCACGTGGCCGCTCATCCCCATCAAGGCCACCAGGAACGCCGCCAGCACCCCTGATCGGAAAGATGACAGGGTCCCTTCAAGAGCAAGGAGGACCCAGGGAAACCACATGCAGGCCCACACATCCGAATAGCCGCAGAAATTGAGGGTTAAAGGGCTAAACGAAAAGAGCAAGGCCCCGAATGTCTGCGCGGGCGAGCTCAGACCCACCCGCCGAAGGAATAGCGCCATCCCCAGGCCGCCCCAGAGGACTTGCAGGACTAGACAGAAACTATAGACCCAGGGCGTTGGATGGGCCAGGAAGGGCAGGAAGAAAGGGGCTAAAGGCTGGCTGATGCTGTCCGCCAGCAGGGGGACTCCTAAAGTATTGTAAGGATTCCATAGGGGGAGCTGGCCGGACCGAATGAGGTGGGCGCACAGGCCCTTCTCCGCATAGAACATGGTGACCGGGGACAGGTCGAAGATCCGCCAGTCCGGCCGGTCCGCCGCCAGGTCAATCCCTTTCAGCGCGGGGTCTCCGGCAAGCACGTGGAAAGGCACAAGGTGTGCGCCTGCCAGCAGTGGCCAGAAGAATACCAGCGCGCCCAGCAGGAGAGCGGCGGGGGCAAACCACCAGATCCCAAACCTGCCGCCTGGTACTCTCAAGCCGATTGTCTCCTTCGCCATGGGCTGCCCACCAGCAACAAAACCACTAACCAACCTAGGCCCGAAAGACCGAGACCCAAGATCACAGGTTTTGGGGTATACCAAAACGAGATTACATGGTTTCCGCCTGTAACCGCCACCGCCCGGAAAGCCAAGTTAGCGGGATAGATGGGCACCGCGTGTCCGTCCACGGTAGCCTTCCACCCCGAAGCGAAGGTATCGAGGAGCACGAGGACGCCTCCCGTTTCGGAGGAGGTTTGGAGCCGCACCCTGGTGAGTCCGTCCTCGATCCACTCCACGTGGTCGGTAGCTGAAGGCCGCCCCACCGATTCCGCCCCCAGCCATCCCTCAACGATCGCGCTATCCGCAAGGTCCCCGCCGGGGAATCGGGAAGCGAGGTGCGCCAGGAGTCGCTTCGCCTCCTCCTCCCCGGACACAGGCAGAACCTCGTGAACCAGATACGCCCGCGGCAAGGCGCCCTCCTGGGGAAGCCAGCGGAAGGTGGCGGAGGATGCATCCTGAAGCTCGGC
>JBBIKI010000099.1:0-9283 GCA_037445535.1 Acidobacteriota bacterium
TTGCTCACCTTGCCGCCGACCCAGATGGAGATGCCGTCGTTCTCGGGGTCGTTCAGGGGCATGGACGGGCAGACCGTGTAGCAGTTGCCGCAGTACATGCACTGGTCCTCCACCACTTCCACGGATTGCTTGTCGTTGACCGTGGCGGGGCGGATGGCTCCCGTGGGGCACGAGGCGATGAGGGTGGGCACTTCGCAGGTTTTGGGCAGGGTGTCGTGGTTGATCTTCGGGGGCTTGCGGTGGACGCCCAGGATGGCGATGTCCGAGCAGTGCACGGCGCCGCACATGTTCAGGCAGCAGGCCAGCGCGATGCGGAGCTTCGCGGGGAGGTTCTCGTGGGTAAAGCGGTCGTACAGGGCATCCATGACGGCCTTGACGATGCCCGAGGCGTCCGTGGCGGAGGAGTGGCAGTGGACCCACCCCTGGGTGTGGACGATGTTGCTGATGGCGTTGTTCGTGCCACCCACGGGGAATCCGTTGGCCAGGAGGTCTTTCTTCAGCGCCTCGATGTTGTCCTTGTTGTCCATGAGAAATTCGACGTTGTTGCGGCTCGTGAAGCGCAGGTAGCCGCCGCAGTACTTATCGGCCAGGTCGGCGAAGAGCCGGATGGTCTGGATGCTCAGAAGGCGCGGCGAACCGGCGCGGACCGTGAACAGCTTGTCGCCCGACTCGGCGACGTGGCACAGCACGCCCGGGGCCAAGGTCTCGTGGTACTTCCAAAGCCCGTAGTTCTTTTTGATCACGGGGTGGAGAAACTTTTCGTAGCTCGGTGGTCCGATATCGGTAATCCTCTTGACGGGTTCTGCTGCCATCGTTCACTCCTCGATCTCGAAGGGCCGCGCCTTACGGCGGCCCGAATGTCTTGCGAAGCCCCCTTTATTCCTCGCCCTTGAAGAAGATGTACGGGTTGTCGCGCGGCGCCGTCACCATCTGAGGGATGGGATCCAGGCCGATGGCGTCGAGGAAATTGGACATGCCCACACGCTGGATCAGTTCTCCGATGCGCTCGCGGTTCTTGCCGTACTCATCCCAGAACTCCCAGACGCGGGAGACGAGTTCCTTGAGGGTGTCCATGAGCTCTTCAGCGGGGACGAAGGGCACCAGGACCGAGGCGAGCAGGGCGCCCTGGACGATGGGGGCCTTGGCGCCGATGAGGATGGTGGCGCCCCTCTCCTTGCCGGGCCTCAAGGCCTTGGGCATGACGTTGATGCAGTGCATGCAGCGCACGCACTCGTGATTCTCGATGGCCAGCTTCTTGCCGTCCCACTTCATGCACTTGCTGGGGCAGTTGTCGCAGACGTCCTTCTGGATGTCCATGCCGGCGGCAGCGTAGGCGGCGACCTGGGCGTCGTCCTGCTGGATCTCGTCCTTCCACGTGCCGATGACCGACATGTCGGAGCGGGCGATGGAGGCCACGCAGTCGTTGGGGCAGCCGGAGAATTTGAACTTGAACTTGTACGGGAAGGGCGGGCGGTGCAGCTCGTCCTGGTATTGGTGGGTGACGTCGTTGCACATCTTGAGTGTGTCGTAGCAGGCCCACTCGCAGCGCGCCATGCCGGCGCAGGCCGAAGGCGTGCGCATGCAGGATCCCGAGCCGCCCAGATCGAAGCCCGCTTCGCCCAGCTCCTTGAAGCAGGGCTCCAGTTCGTCGGTCTTGGTGCCAAGGAAGACGATGTCCCCCGTGGATCCGTGCATGTTCGTGAGGCCGGAGCCGTGGCGCTCCCAGATGTTGCAAAGCGTCCGCAGGGAGCCGCTCGTGTAGAACCACCCCGAGGGCTGGTTCACGCGCATGGTGTGGAAGTGGGCCACCTTGGGGAACTGCTCGGGCACGTCGCTGTAGCGCCCGATGACGCCGCCGCCGTATCCCATGACGCCGACGATGCCGCCGTGCTTCCAGTGGCCCTTCTTCTCTTCGTACGACAGCTCGAGCTGGCCCAGAAGGTCGTCGCACACCGGGCTCGTCTTGGAAGCGTTCTTGATCTCCTTGACGAAGCTCGGCCACGGGCCCTTTTCAAGCTCGTCCAGCAGTTTCGTGTCCCTCGTCTGATCCGCCATCACTAGTCCTCCTAAAATCCACGCCTAGAATCATCTGGTCGCGGCTACATGACCTACGTGCCGAAAATCCTCCTCCGATGATGGTGCTTCACCGTCCCTTGGCTCATCGCCGGCTCACGTCCTCTTTCTTGTGGCCGCCATGGCCACGGTTCGGTACGCCATGTGAGCGAACTTGGTGTACGGTGCGAACAAAAACAGCGCGAAGATCAACACCAGGTGCACGAAGTAGACGGAATACATGGCGGCCACCAGTTGCCCTGTGCGCAAGAGCTCGGCGGCGATTCCCGTGCTCACGATGCCCACGAGGATCAGCAGGAACGACCAGTCGAAATAGGTCGTCGTCTTTCTCTTCTCGGAGTCCGCCAGCCGGTCCACCAGCAGGATCAATCCGCCCACGAGAACCACCGCCGCGCAGATGTTGGCGAAGATCTTCCACGGATTGGTCCAGGCAAGCGGCGTGTGCATGAATCCCGCCATGGTTCCGATGCCCACCACCGTGCCCATGAGAGCCAGCCCCGCGAAGCCCCAGAGGGTCAGCAGGTGGCCCCAGAAGCGGTTTTTCTCCTTGCCGCATTCCTTGAAGCGCTTGTGGGTCATGATCTCCACGGCGGCCGGGACGAGGCCCGCGAGGATGGAGCCGTCCGCTCCCGAGGATCTCAAGCCCTTGATGAACCTCATGAGCCCCATGGCGAAGGCCAGGAGCACGAGGCCGGAAAGGGCGAAGAAGATGGGTTCGAGCACGTGGAGGGGGAAGATGTTGGCGAACTCCCTTGGCTCCGTGATTTCCTTGGGGCCCCAAAGGGCCAAGGCGCCAAACACCACGATGCCCGGAACGAAGAGGATGGGCCACGCCTTGGGGCTCGTGGCCATGCGGCTCAAACACGAGGGCGCGGCGAAGTGCTGGATGGCTTGGTTCCGCAAGGCGCCCAGCACGTTGCCGGGCTTGGCGCCGCGGGGGCAGAGGGTGGTGCAGTCTCCGCAGTTGTGGCAAAGCCAGAGGGCCGGGTCCGCCAGGAGCTTGTCCTTGAGCCCCCACTGGGCCAGGATCATCTGCTTCCTCGGGAAGGGCGAGTCCTCGGGCGAGAGGTTGCAGGCGACAGAACACGTGGCGCACTGGAAGCACTTCTTGAGGTCGCCGCCTCCGGAAGCCAGAACATTCTTGATGAACTCGGTGTCGGGCGTGAGAAGAATGGGTTCGGCCATGTCGTCCTCTTCAGAGAGGTGAGGAAGTGAGGAGGCGAGGAAGCGAGGAAGGACGGACCGCCGGTCTTGCCTTCACCGCCGCTTCCATCTTCCCGCCTCCCCTTCTTCCAGACTTCCTAACTTCCTATCTTCACTGCTTCCTAACTTCCCGACGCCTAGAACCCCTTGTAAGGATTGGGGCCGATCTCACGGATCTTGTCCATGAATTCGTTGATGAGCACCGGCAGTTTGCCGTATTCGTTGATGGCGAGCTGGGTGACCTGGATCCGCTCCGACTCCAGCTGAAGCCGCTGCAGCGTCTCCTTCACGTTTTCGAGCCGGCGGTTGGCCAGCTCGCTGCCCTTGGCGAAGTGGCACTGGTAGTCGTCGCCGTATTTGCAGCCCACGAGCATGACGCCGTCGATGCCCCCGGAGAGCGCGTCGGCGATCCAGACGATGTTCATGGAGCCCAGGCAGCGCAGGGGGATGATCCGCACGCTCGGGTCGTATTGAATCCGGTTCATACCCGCGATGTCCAGGGCCGGATAGGCGTCGTTCTCGCACATGAAAACCAGGACGCGCGGCTTCTCCTCGTCCTCCTCGGGGACCTCGATGGCTTTGATCTGAGAGGCGATCATATCCACGGAGTAGTTCTTGAAGGAGATGATCCGCTCGGGGCAGGCCCCCATGCAGATGCCGCAGCGGCGGCAGCGATACGGGTTCGGTTTAGGCGTGCCCTTCTCGTCCTCGTCCAGCGTGCCGAAGGGGCACTCCTCCGTGCAACGTTTGCACTGGGTGCAGCGCTGGAGGAAGAAGCTGGGGAAGGACATGTCCCTGGACCGGGGATGGACCGCCTGTCCCTGGGCCGCCAGCTCCGTGGACTGGATGGCTTTCATGGCCGCGCCCAGCGCGTCCTCCTGGGCGTGGCCCGAATCCATGGGCGCCCGCACGGTCCCCGCCGCGTAGATGCCCGTGCGGCGCGTCTCGTAGGGGAAGCACACGAAGTGAGAATCGGGGAAACCGTAGCGCAGGAGAGGAAGATCGGGACCCTGCCGGTAGGACAGGTGGAGAATCTCGGTGCCCTCGTGGGCCTTGAGCTCCTCGGCCTTCTTTTCGGCCTCCTGGCGCTGGGTGTCGGACTCGTTCCGCAGGACCTTGGCCTGGGCGTCGTGGAGCTGGCGGATGGCCTCGCCGTCGGCCGAATTGGGAACCATGCCCGTGGCCAGGACCACCAGGTCCACCACCACGTTCACCGCTTCACCCAGCAAAGTGTCCTTCATCCGCACCGAGAGCTTGCCGCCCGCTGCCTTGTCCACAGCCTCGATCTCGCCCTTGGTGAGGAACGTGGCCGGATGGTTCTGTACCTTGGCGTAGTACTTTTCGTACTGGCCCGGGGTCCGCATGTCCTTGTAGATGATGAAGACCTTGGCATCGGCGTTCTGCTGGTGGACCATGTCCGCGTGCTTCAGCGTGGCCATGCAGCACACGGAGGAGCAGTAGGGCAGGTGAGCCTGGTCGCGTGACCCCGCGCACTGCACGAAGAGAACGCTCTCCACGGCCTTTCCGTCGGAGGGCCGCTTGAGGGGTCCCGCGGCGGCCATCTTTTCGAACTCCACGTTGGTCACCACGTCGGGCGTCAGGCCGTAGCCCAGGTGCCCCAGCTTGGAGGCGTCGTAGGGTTTCCAGCCCGTGGCCATGACGATGGCGCCCACCCGGTGAACGATGGTGTCGCCGTCTTTCAAGAGGGTCACGTCGAACTGGCCTGGCTGGCCAGAGGTCTGGGTAATGGCCGTGGAGGTGTAGACCTTGATCTTGGGGTGGTAGGTGGCGGCCTGGATCTGCTCCGCCAGGTCCGCGGGTTCCAACTCGGTGTAGGGGGCCTGCCGGGGGAAGCGGCTCTTGAGCGTTCCCACGAAGCCGCCCAGTTGGGCCTGCTTCTCCACTAGCACCACTTCGTAGCCCGCCGCCGCCGCTTCCAGGGCAGCGGTGAGGCCCGTGACGCCGCCTCCCACCACGAGGATAGCCTTGCTCACTTCATCGGACACGGGCTCAAGGGGCTCCATCTTCTGGGCCTTGACGATCCCCATGCGGAGGTAGTCCTCCGCCATCATCTGGGTGTCTTCATCCTTGGGCTTCTGGCACCACGCCACGTGCTCGCGCAGGTTGACGCGCTCCTGCACCATGCACGGGTCCAAGGCGAAGGCCTCCGCCTTCACGCGGGGGGAGCAGGCGGCGATGACCACCGAATCCACGGCGCCTTCCTGCAGATCCTTGTGGATCAGCTCGACCCCCTCCTTGCCGCAGAGGAAGGCGTGCGCGCGGCAGACGGGAACCTTGTATTCTTTCTGGGCCACCTGGGCCAGCTTGTCCGTGTCGAGGGCGTCGCCGATGGAACACCCGCTGCAGATGTAGACGCCAAGTTTCTTATCCATGGTGAGCGCTCCTTACAGCGCACTGGAGGGCCTTCAAGGCCGCACCCGTCGCGTCCTGCACCGTGGCCGAGACCTCCTCAGGCCGTCTCACGCACCCCGCGCCGTAGAACCCCGTCTTGCCCGGCCGGTTGTCCACGAAACCGAACTCGTCCAGCGTGGCGGTGGCGGGCAAGCCCTGGGTCTGGGGCACGATGCCCGCGGCCAGCACCAGCAGGTCCACCCGCTCCGTGATCTTCTTGCCATGGAGCACGTCTTCCACTTCGAGGATCACGTCCTTGGTGGCGGGATCTTCCTCCACCTTGGCCACTTTTCCCTTGATGAGTTCCACCATGGGGTCCGCGCTCACTTTGGCGTAGAAATCTTCCAGGCGTCCGGGCGTGCGTATGTCGATGTAGAAGATCGTCACCTTCGCTTCGGGATAGGCGCTCCGGATGTAGGTGGCTTGCTTGAGGGAGGCCGCGCAGCACACCGCCGAACAGTAGGGCAGGTGGTTCTCGTCGCGGGAACCGGCGCACTGCACGAAGGCCACGGTCTTGGGCTCCTTGCCGTCGGAGGGGCGGAGGATCTTGCCCTGCGTGGGTCCGCTGACGGAGGCCAGCCGCTCCATGAGGACGTTGGTGACCACGTTGGCGCACCGGCCGTAGCCGAGGTTCGTGATCTTGGAGGCGTCGTAGGGGACCCAACCCGTAGCGGCGATGACGGCCGACGCGCTGACGGTTTTGGTTTCGGCCTTCTGGTTCAGATCGATGGCGCCATAGGCGCATGCCTTGACGCACAGGTCGCAGCCGGCGAGACATGCCTCCCGCTCCAGGGCGTAGAGGGCGGGGAAGGCGTTGGCCTGGGGAAGATACACGGCCTTCGTCTTGCTCATGCCGTAATCGAACTCGCTGGAGCGCTCGGCGGGACAGACTTTGACGCATTCGCCGCACTGGGTGCACGCATCCGTCACGTACCTGGGCGAAACCTTGACGGTGGCGGTGTAATCACCCGGAGAACCGGCGAGTTCCTGGACCTCGGCCTGGGTGAGCACCTGGATGCTAGGATTGGACTTCATGCGCTTGAAGTTGATTTCCAGGCCGCAGGCGGGCGGGCACAGCTTGGGGAAGTACTGGTTCATCCGGGCCACCCGTCCTCCGAGGGATGGCGCTTTCTCCACCAGGACCACCTGGCATCCCGCCTCGGCGGCTTCGATGGCCGCCGTGATGCCGGCCATGCCGCCGCCGATGACGAGGACCTTCTTCGCGTCGGGCTTTCCAGAAGCTTCTTGCGTCATGCTATTCCCTGCCTCTTAGGACGTCTATGGGGCTGAAGGGGCCGGCGGCGCCGCTGACTCGGCGGCCTTCCGCCTGGCCTCGATGACCGACTCGCGAATCTTCATGGTCCGGTCCCCGAAGAGGCTGAACCGGAGCCACTGCATGGCGAAGTCCAGAAGCTCCTCGTCATCCATGGCGATGGCCTCCGCGAGAGCTTCGTCCACCTCGAAGACCTCCATGAACTTGGTCTCGAACACGAACCGGCGGAAGCGGTCCAAGTCATAGCAGGCCATGTAGACCATGTCGAGCTTGCCGGCGGGAATGCCCTCGGCCTTGCTCCAACCGGGGTGGAGCATGAGCGATTTGAAGGAGGCGCCCATCATGTCGTATTCTTCCACGCCCTGGTTCGCGATCCACTCCCGGACCGTCCAGGTGCGGCCTTCGCCGTGCCCTTTGCAAAGGTCCTCCTTCAGGAGGAAGTGGAAGGCGTGGTCCGTGGGGTTCGGGTTCTCGGGTTCCGCCGCCCCCAGGGGGTACATGCGGCACGCCCAAGGCCGGTCGCTGTAGACCGAACAGCCCTGCTCGCCCACGAAGGGGCAGCGCTTGGCCTCGCCCTCCATCTTGAGCAGGACCACGGGGAAATTGGGTTCGCTGGTGACACCCGTGATGGTGTGCTTCTCCAGAAAGTCTGAGGAATCCATGTTCAGGACGCGGGTCAGTCTCAGGACGTCGTAGGGGGTGAGCACGATGGAGACGTCCTGGCAGCAACAGGTAAAGCATGAAACGCCGGGGCGGCATTCGAACACGAAACGCTCATCCGGCTCCATCCGCGGATAGTCTTTGAGTATGGTTTCTCGGGTAAGTGGCTTGTCAGTCATGGAGGGGTTCCTTCTCGGCGAGAATGCCGTTTTTCAAGGCGTCCCGGGACCAGACGGGCAGCGGGCCCTTGTCCCCGGTGGCGGGATCCATTCGGTGGCGGTAGGACGCTGTCACGTTGAACTGGCTCTGCATCCACTCCCAGCCGCGCACGAAGTAGGGGCAGTCGTCATTGAAACACACGAACTGGAACTCGCCGCTCCAACTTCCCATCTCGGGATTGGCCCAGTGGGCCATGGGCTGGCTGCAGTGCGGGCAGAGAACCGGCTCTTCCAGAATCATTCGGGCGCCTTAAAAGAAGTGGAGGCCCCCGCCCCCCCGCGGGGGCCTCCGTCAATTAGGAACTGATCAACGGGCGAGGAGTTCGTCCTCCTACGCCTGCGGGAAGATGTGCTTGATGGGACGTTTGATCATCTCCCAGTTGCCCGTCTTGGGATCGCACTTGCAGTTGGCGAAGACGAGCCAGTCCTTGTCGTTGATTTTGGGCGTATCGGCGCGGAAGTAGTAGCCGGGCCAGCGCGTCTCTTCGCGGAACAGCATGGTGCGGACGTGCGCTTCGGCCTGCCACATGCGGTGTTGGTTCTCCCAGCAGCGCATGAGCTCGTGCAGGTTCGAGGCGGCCAGGTTGGCGGCGTCTTCCTTCAGCAAGCCAAGGAGTTCCAGAGCCCGCTCGAGCTGGGCCTTGTTGACCATGAACTGGGAGGACACGCCTCCGGCGTACTCGTCCATGATCTTCTGGAGGCGGAACATGAACATTCTGGGCTTGATGTAGTTGGGGTTGATCTCGGGATCCGTGGTGGCGTTCTTGTGCGCCTCGAAGGTCTCCATGGGCTTGAGAATCGCGGCCTTGAGGGCATCGACTTCGGCCTGGTCAACCTTGGGCTGCGTGTTGTTCTCCACGATGAACTTCACCGCCGCCTTGGCCGTGATGCGGCCTTCGGTGTGGGAGCCCGAAGAGAACTTGTGGCTGGAGGCGCCCGAGGCGTCTCCGGCGCAGAAGAGGCCCTTCACGGTGGACATGTTGTCGTAGCCCCAGAAGTACTCGCTCTTGGTCTCGGCGGTCTGGAGATCGGCGGGGCCGGAAACCCAGGCGCCTGACGCGCCGGAGTGGGAGCCGATGAAGTAGGGCTCGCAAGCGGCGATCTCGGAGCTCCTGGCCTCGGGCTCCACGTTGCTGGCGGCCCAGAGGATGGCCTGGGAGATGGTCATGTCGAGGAAGTCTTCCCATGCCTCGGACTCGAGTTCCTTCATCTTTTTCTTGTAGGCCTTCGGATCGTCCTTGTACTGCTCGGCGATCTTCTGGATGGCTTCCTCGGTCCGCATGAAGATCGGGCCCTTGCCCTCGATCAGATCGAGCATGCCGAGGTAATTGCGCAGGTTGGCCGGGATGGGCTTCACGCGGCCGTAGGGGCCCCAGTTGTCCAGCTCGGACTTGCGCTCGACCATGTACTCGCCGCCCATGGCGTTGGTGGCGCGGGACTTGAA
>JBBIKI010000100.1:0-8820 GCA_037445535.1 Acidobacteriota bacterium
GCCGTCCTCATGCAGCAGCCCGTGGACAAGGTCATGGCTCTCCTCCTCTTCGGCATGCTGCGCAAGGGGCTGGTAAAGGTTCTCTCCCGCAGCCCTCTCACGCTGGCGCTTCTGCCGGGGCAGGAGCCTGCCTTCTCCTACGAGCAGGAGTTCGCCAAGGCGGTGCAGGACGACGGAAAAATTAGCCAGGGGGAAGCAGCGCGCGTCATCACCGACCTCGTCCAGCGCGTTCAGGAAAAAATGAAGGGGTTCAGCCGCAAGAAATCCCTCCTCTACTACCAGGACATCATGCGCAAGGCATGGGACCAGGCGGGCCAGGAGGATTACTCCCAGGCCTTTGAATGGCTCCTTTTGGACAAGAACTTCGGCCAGACGGCCACGGAGCGGTTCGGGACGCGCCCCATGCCGCTGCCCGTGTGGTGGGGAGCGCTTTACGGGTCCTCTCATGCCGGGACCAGCGGCGCCGGCCTGCCCACGCCGGGCGGGAGCTCCATCCCAAGCCCCGTGGCTGCGGCCAACACCGTGGTCTCAAGCATCGAGAGCTTCGGCCACGATCTGGTGAACTCCGTGCCCGGCCTTTCCACGGCCGTCACACAGAAGACCAACCCCATGCCCGTCACTTCGGGTGGCGGCCACTCGGGCGGCGGATGCGCCTGCGCCTGCGCCTGCGCCGGGTGCGCCTGCGCCTGCGCGGGAGGGGGACGATGATGGAAGAGCGGAAGCCATGAAGATCAAAGATTGGTTCAAGAGAGCGAAGCCCGTCGATCCGGGGCTCTACTCGGGCACGGTGGAGGTGGACGGCGCCATGCACCGCGTGCACCTGCGGGTCAATCCGTCCCACGACGCTGTGGTGACGCTGGACGCGAGCCGCATCCTTCACCTCAACGCCACGGCCGCGGAGATGGTCAAGCACCTTCTGGACGGCCTGGGGGAGGAGGGCGCCATCGAGGCCATGCGGCGGCGGTACCGAGGCGTGACCCGCGGCCAGCTTCTTGAGGACATCCACCGAATCTTCGACGCCGTGAAAACCCTCTCCCACACGGACCAGGTGTGCCCCCTGTCAGACCTGGGCGTGGACCTCATCGAGCCATACTCGCCCAACCTCACCGCCCCCCTGCGCATGGACCTGGCCCTCACCTACCGGTGCCAGAACCGCTGCGCCCACTGCTACAACGAGCCGGGGCGGGACGTGGAGGAGATGGACACGTCCTCCTGGCGAAAGGTCCTGGACGCGTGCGAAAAGGCGGGTATCCCCCACGTGGTTTTCACGGGGGGAGAGCCCACCCTGCGCGAGGAGCTTCCGGACCTGGTGGCCTATGCGGAGGAGCTGGGCCTCGTGACCGGCTTGAACACCAACGGGCGCCGCTTGGGCGACCCCGCGTTCGCTGCGAGGCTCCGCGACGCGGGGCTCGACCACGTGCAGATCACCCTGGAGTCGGCGGACCCCTCCATCCACAACGTCATGACCAGGGCCGACTCCTTCGATGAGACCCTCGCCGGCCTCAGGGCGGCCAAGGCTGCGGGAATCTACACCCTCACCAACACGACCCTCACGCAGCTCAACGCGTATGGCATCGAAGCCCTCGTGGACCTGGTGGCCGGGGAGGGCCTGCCCTCCTTCGCGGTGAACGGCATGATCTACTCGGGCCAGGGCAAGGCCAGCGGCACCGAGCTTACCGCACGGGAGGTCATTCCGGTCCTGGAGCGGCTCGCCGCCCGCGCCCGCGAGAGGGGCGTCCGCCTCGTGTGGTATACCCCCACGCGGTACTGCGAGCTGAACCCCGTGGAGATGGGCGTGGGCGTGAAGCAGTGCACGGCGGCGCGCCTTAGCATGGCCGTGGAGCCCGACGGAACGGTGATTCCCTGCCAGTCCTATTACGAGGGCGTGGGCAACATCCTGCGCGATCCCTGGGACGCCATCTGGAACCACCCCCTGTGCCAGAGGCTCCGAAAGCCGCAAAAGCCCCTCAATGAGTGCGAAGCCTGCGAGCATCTGGCCCTCTGCGGGGGAGGCTGTCCCATCGAGGCGGAGCACCAGAAGCTCTTCTGCCGCGAAGTGGCCAGCGGGGGTTAGCCTCCATCGCCGCATACGGTGGCCACGCATTCCCCTCCCGGTTCCAGTTCGAACGGACCCGGCCCATCCGCGCGGCCGTGTACCGCATGGCGAGGCTCTCTACGCGGGAGACGGTGCTGGACGTGGGCTCGGGCGATGGCCTCGTGGCCGCCGAAATGGCCTCACGAACGGGGCGCCCCATCTGCGCTCTCGATCTGGCTCCAGGAACCCCCCCGCTGGAGAACGTCCGAACCGTGGCGGGGGACGCCCGCGCCCTGCCCTTCCCCGATGGCTCCCTCGACGCCGTGGTTTTCCACTTCCTCCTCCTGTGGCTTCCCGACCCTCTCGCGGCTCTGCGCGAGGCGCGGCGAGTCCTCAAACCACAAGGCGCCGCCATGATCTTGGCCGAGCCCGACCTGTCCTCCCGAGTGGACGAGCCTGACACGGGCCTGGGAAAGGCCATCGCCGGGGCCGTGCACGATTCAGGAGGCCATCTTGACGTGGGCGCTTGGCTGGAAGGGGGATTGAGACGGGCCGGCTTTCGCCCCGCCATCCGCGCCGCTTCCCATGAGTGGACCACCATCACGGACCCCGCCGAGGCCGAGTATGAGGTGGCGTTCCTCCGGGACCAAGGCAGGCTCAGCTCCGAAGAGGCCCTCTCCATGGCGGCCGCTGAGCGTGCGGCCATCCTCTCCGGCCTGCGCCGGGTCAGGCTGCCCCTCTATTACGGCATGGGTTTGAAAGGATGAGGAAGACTGCTTCGGGCTCTACAGCGCCTTGAGGAACTGCTCCACCTCGTCCACCACGTAGTCGGGGGTGGAGGCGCCCGCCGTGAGGCCCACGACGGAGACGCCCTCAAGCCACGCCGTGTCGATGTCCGAATCCCCCTGGATGAGATAGCTGGGCTTGACCTGGGCACAGATCTCGTGGAGGTGTCTGGTGTTGGCCGAGTGCTTGCCGCCGATCACTAGGACCAATTGAACCTCCGGGTCCGTAGCCAGGGCGCGGGCCGCCTCCTGGTTCTCCTTGGTGGCGTAGCAAACGGTGTCGGCTCTGGAGGTCCGGGGGTTGGCCGCCTCGATGATCCTCACCACCCCCTCGTACTGATCGGCGTTCAGGGTGGTCTGGTAGAAGACCCGGATGGAGGGATAGCCGCGCCAATCCACGGCCTCGGCCTGCTTGGCACTGTGGAGGATGTGATAGGCGGAGGGGTCCAGATCATGGGTGTACCCGATGACCTCGCGGTGGTTGGGATCTCCGATGAAGACGAGATGAGCCCCTTCCGCCAGCGCCTTGCGCGATTCCCGGTGGATGTCGTACACGAACTTGCAGGTGGTGTCCAAAATATCGAGCCCCATGTCGCGGGCCGCTTCGTGGGTCGAGGGAGGAACCCCGTGAGCGGAGAAGACGACGACCGGCTCGGACACCTCGTCCAGGGCGTGGACGGTGCGCACGCCCAGGCGCTCCATCTCCTCAACGACCCGCTCGTTGTGGACCACCTGCCCGAGGATGGCGCCGC
This sequence comes from Acidobacteriota bacterium, assembly GCA_037445535.1. Classification (GTDB taxonomy): domain Bacteria; phylum Acidobacteriota; class UBA4820; order UBA4820; family DSQY01; genus JAKAJA01. The sequence continues at coordinate 3,573 of JBBIKI010000100.1, forward strand.
GCCCTCCCTTGGCCGTGAAGCGCTTGACCTTCAGGTCCGCGATGCGCACACCGGAACAAAACCCGTATTTGGCTGCCCGCTTGATGGTCAGTGGCATCTGGTCCCCTTATCGGTCAACACCCCGCCCGGCCTGGAGATTCCTCCGGGAGGTTTCCCTCAAGCCGCTTTTTGGACGGGTGGCGCTTCGGCGCGGACGATGCGCCCGCCCGCCTCGGGAAGGGACAGGCCGGGGCTCTCCAGCTTCCTCCGCAAGAGCTCCTGGAGGCTGATACCCCAATCCCGTACGTCCGTCCCGGCCTTGAATTCCTCCAAGTTGTCCCCTCCGGAAAGGAGGAAGTGGGTGCACGCCACGAGATAGCTCCGGGCAGGATCCAAGGAAACACCGCCCACGGCAGCGCCGCGCGCCTTTCCCCCTTCATAGCGCACCGAGAGGCCGCTCACTTGGAGGAATCCGCCGGGGGCATCCTGGAGAGGCATGGCGGCGCACCGGTCCAGGAGGCTCTGAACCTGCGCCCCCGTGAGGCGGATGGTGCAAAGGGAGTCGAAGAAGGGCAGGCAGGCGTAGAGGTCGCGACCCGTCACGCCGCCGGCGGGGAGCCCCGCGCGGATTGTCCCGCCGTTGACGAAAGCCACGTCGGCTTTGGCTTCGGCGCGCATGGCGTCGGCCAGCAGGTCACCGATGGGGGCCTCCTTCGTCCGCAATATCTCTCTGTCCCCCGAAAGAGCGGCGGGCAGTTTGCCGATGACCGCACCCAGGGCGCTCTCTTCTTGGGCAAGGTAGGGCGCGAGCAGGCTCTTTACCCCCGGGCTCTCAGGCATCTCGGGAGTGATGGGCAGGAGGCGGCCCGTGACGACGGGCTTCTTCCCCTTTTCCATCGTCACGCAGACTTTCCCGAGGAACCGCCCCCGGTCACCCGCCTGCACGATGGGAACGCCGTTTTCCACGAAAGGCGCTTCAAGAACCTTGTGGTCGTGGCCCCCCACGATGAGCCCCAGAGAGGGATACCGGTCCGCCAGGGCTTTGTCCACCTCAAATCCGCAGTGGCTCACCACGACGACGAAATCCCAATCGCTTTGATGGACGGCCAGCTCGGCTCCCACCGCGGCCACCGGGTCCGAAAAGGAGAATCCCTGAGTATTGCCGGGAGCCGTCGTCACGGGCGTGTCGGGCGTGGTGACTCCGAGGACTCCGATGCGAAGGTCACCCGCCTTCAGGCTCAGGGCGGGAACCCAGAAGGCGTGAGAGGGGTCCGCGGCTTTGACGTTGTCCAGCACCACGGGGAAGGAGGCTTTCCGGACCCTCGCCATGAGCACGCCGGGCCCGAAGTCCCACTCGTGGTTGCCCGTGGTCATAGCCGTGACGCCCATGCGGGAAAGGGCGTCGAACTCGGGCCCGCCCTGGAAGAGGGTCGAGAAGGCGGTCCCCGTGAAGAGATCTCCCGCAAAGAACAGGAAGGCCTTCTCCCCGCGGGCGGCGGCGTCTGCTTCGGCGGCCGACACTTGGCCCGCCAGGCGCGCCAGGCCGCCGCAGGGTTTTCCTGGTTCCTCGCACAGCGGCTCGACCTGGCCGTGGAAATCATTGAAATGAAGGATGGTGAAGTGGTAGGTCGCGGGCGGGGCAGGTGTGGCACCGAGGGCCCCCAGCGCCTGCAAGCCGAGCGCGGATACAATCAGAAGCGGCCTGATCCACTTCATTTCATACCTCCCTATTCACGAAGGATAGCAGAGGCCCTTGAGGAAGCACAAAGACGCCGCGGTAGAATGGGCCCCAGGAGGCACCATGCCAAGAAAACGAAACGCGGGGAGTCTGCCGCTGCGGGACCTCATGACCGTCCCCGGCGTAGGGCCCAGCATCGCCCAAGATCTTTGGGACCTGGGCGTGCGGAAGGCCGCGGATCTTAAGGGAGCGTCGCCCGAAGCCCTCTACGCCGCCCACTGCCATGCCAAGGGTACAACCGTCGACCGGTGCTGGCTCTACGTGGCCCGCTGCGCGGTCTACTTTGCCTCCCGTGAGCGCCACGACCCGGAGAAACTCAAGTGGTGGAACTGGAAAGACGGTGGAGCCTGAGGAGTGAGGAGACCAAGGAAGAAGCTGACAGCGGGGGAGCGTCCGCTGCCATGCCCGTCCAGTTTCCTAGTCCCCTAGTCCCCTAGTCCCTTCTCCGCTCGGGAAGACTTCCACCGTTGCGATATCCACAAACGATACCGCCGTATCGGCGACAAGGGCGGGAGGTGAAGACAAGTCCACCTCATACGTCCGGTCATCCCGCGTGCAAACCGGGTCCCCGTTGGGATCGAACGCGTAGTTCCCCGCTCCCGCGAAGTCCTCTCCGGGAAAGCGCGATCCCGCCACGCAACAGCCGAACACCCAGGCGCCGTTCTCGATGGCCCTCGCGCGCAGGAGGGTTTCCCAGACATGGGTGCGCCGCCAGGGCCACCAGGCCACCGCCACATACGCCCGCACTCCGGCTTTGAGCTTCAGGGCGCGGGCCTGCTCCGGAAAGCGCAGGTCGTTGCAGTTGAGAAGCCCCACCAGGAGGCCCTTCACATCGGCCGCCGAATATCGGTCGCCCGGATCCCAAAGCCGAGGCTCGTTGTTGGGGCCGAAAAGATGCACCTTGTCATACCGGGCCAGTTCTCGGCCCCCCTGCCAGACGGTCATCCGGTTCCGCCGGTCTTCGGAGAATGAGCCGAAAAAGAAAACGCTGGCCGGATGCTCCGAAGAGACCTCCCCAAAGGTACGCCGCACCAAGGAGGGGTCAAGCGTTCTGCTGTACCCGTGGAGAAAGCTCTCCGGGAAAACCACCCAGTTTGCCCCTCCCCGCGCCGCCTCACTCGCCTCCTCGCGGAGCCTGGCGAGGTTCGATGCCACATCCAAGCACAGCCAGCGTGATAAATAGATTCTCATGGGTTCGAAGATACCACACCGACGCCATGATGGTCTCGCCCGGCGGTCACCGTGCTGCCATCTCACTCCGTCTCGCGGAGATTGAACTCAGGCGTCTCGCTCTTAGGCCGCGGCGGTCGTATCCCGCGTCACCCGGCCGTCGCGGATCTCGACGATGCGCCCGGCGCGGTCCGCGAGGGCCATGTCGTGCGTCACCACTACGAGGGTGCTACCCAGGGCCCACAGCTCCTTGAAGAGGCCCATGATGTCCCCTCCGGAGGTCGTGTCCAGGTTGCCCGTGGGCTCGTCCGCGAGGACGATATCGGGATGCATGGCCAGGGCCCGGGCGATGGCCACGCGCTGCATCTGGCCGCCGGAGAGCTCCGTGGGCTTGTGGTCCATGCGCTCGGCCAGCCCCACGCGCCCGAGAAGCTCCTCCACGCGTCTCTTGCGCTCGGCCTTGGCCAGGCCGCCGAAGAGCATGGGCAGCTCCACGTTCTCGAAGGCGGAGATCTGGGGCAGGAGGTTGAAATTCTGGAAGACGAAACCGACGCGGCGGTTGCGAACGTCCGCGAGGCGGTCTCGGTCCAGGCCGGCCACAGCTTCCCCGGCGAGGTGGTAGGTTCCGTCCGTGGGGGTGTCCAGGCATCCGATGAGGTTCATGAGGGTGGATTTGCCCGAGCCCGAGGGCCCCACGATGGCCACGAACTCGCCCTTGTTCACGGCGAGATCGATGCCCTTGAGCGCCTCCACCTGGACCTTGCCCGTGTCGTAGATCTTCCGGATGGAGGCCATCTCGATGATGGCGCCGCTCCCGCCGTTTCCGTTGGTGCCGTTCCTTTTCCCGATGGGCCAGTTCATGGTCGCTCCGCGAGAAAGACGCTGTCAGCTCTCGGCCTCCAGCTAGGTGGACTTACGCAAAAGAAACCTCCGAGGTTTCGGGAGCGGGGAGCAGGTAGAACGGGAGCGGAGAGAAACAGGAACCATGCCCTTTCGGCTTCCTGCTCCCCTATTCATACCTCAGCGTCTCCGCGGGGTTGATGGAAGCGGCACGCCGGGCGGGGAAATAGCCGGCCAGGGTACCCACGACGGCCAGGATCGCCACCGTGAGGAGCGCGATGTTCCACGAGATGGTGGGATGGCCTATCATGGAAAGGCCTTTGTATTTCTCCGTGGGCAGAGCTCCCATGAGTTCCACGAGCACCACCGACACGGCCAGCCCCACCGCCCCTCCCGACAAGGTGTAGAGCATCCCCTCCATGAGGATGGGGAGCACGATCTGCCTGCGGCGGGCGCCCATGGCCATCTTGACGCCGATTTCGCGGGTCCGCTCTTTGACGATGGCGAACATGATATTGGCCACGCTCATTCCTCCGATGAAGAGAGTGAGCCCGCCGATGATGGCGAGGAAGGCCAGGATGGCGGTGAACATGTTGCGCATGTCCTGGGCGTTTTTGGCCCTGTCCCATATGTGAAGGGCCTGCTCGTCCTCGGGATCCAGCTTGTAGAGGGAGCTGAGGGTCTCCTTGACGCTTTGGAGCGTAGCGTTCATCTGGTCCGGATTGGGCGGCATGACCACGAGGACACCCAGGGGCCGGTCGCCGAACTGGAACAGGAGCGTGGATCGGGGAATGACCGCCATGCGGGTGTCGGGGCTTTCCCCGCCGAGCCCCTGAGCGAGCTTGTGCTGCAGCACCCCGATGACCATGTAGCTCTGCCCGTTCACAAGGAGGCTCTGTCCAACCGGCTCCTGTTCGCCGAAAAGCTCCGTGGCGAGCATGTCGCCGAGGAAGATCACGCGCCTCTTCTCTTCCTCGTCTCGCGCCGAGAGGAACCGCCCGCCCTCTACCGGCTTGATGTTCCGGAGCCGCTCGAAGGGCGCATCGACGCCGCGGAGGCTCACCACCGCGGTGGTCCCGCCGTGGTCTAGGAGAATGCCCCCCCTCCCGATCCAGCCGGAGACCAGAACGTCCTCGCCGAGCCGGCCTTGAATCACCGGGATGTCCCTAGACCAGATCTGAATTTGCCGGCCCTTGGGATACCCTTGCCACTCCTTGGCCGTGCGTCCCGCGTGCACCATGGCGAAGGCCTCGCCCCACCCTTTGAACTCCTCCTCGGCCTTGACTCTCGCGCCCTCTCCGAACGCCAGCAGGAAGACCATGGAGAGGGTGCCCCAGGCCACCGTGAGGACCGTCAGGGCCGCCCTCTTGCGCTGGTGCATGAGCGAGGTCTTCAGGAGGTGGAAGATCAGGCTAGGACGCATGGGCACCTAATGTCGAATATCCAATGGCCAATGGCGAATGTTAAGAAACACACAACATCCTCCTTCGGTTCCGGCCGTTCACATTTCCCATCCGACAT
>JBBIKI010000101.1:0-8770 GCA_037445535.1 Acidobacteriota bacterium
GGTTATCGTTTCCCCGGCTCACGGAATTCCCTGGCCATAAATGGCGGGGTGCGGTGAAATGCGAACTGAGTTCTCGAATGGTCCGGCCGCGGGGAGCATCATGACCCAGATGGGCTGGCGCCAAGCGTCAAACGTTCTCCCGTGAGAGGCGCCGCTTGAAGCTTTGCCGGCTCGGTGCCCTCCTCGCGGCGTGGAACGCGTGTTCCGTGATCCTTGTTTATCATGTAAAATAGATATAATAAGGCACTTAGCAATGAATGTGGCGGGAGAATGGAACACTTTTGCCGGATTGTTCCACTTGGTGTTCATTCTGCGTATAAACTTGAAAATAAAGGAGTTACGTTTTGGCACGGTTTTTCCAAGGAGGGCCTCTGATTGAAAGGAGGTGTTTCATGGTGGTTTCCAAGTGGATCAAGACGGCGGTTATCGCGGCGGGTCTCAGCTCCATGGTCATCGCGGTGGTGGCCGGCGGCAGCGAGACCAAGGGCAAGTTCTTCTTCAAGAAAGACTGCAAGACCTGCCACACGAAGGGTGCGGCGGGCGGCGAAGTGACGCCTCTGACGAAGACCCAGGCGCAGTGGAAGGCCTACTTCCAGGCCGGCAAGCACAACAAGGGCAAGGAAGATCTGAGCAAGTACCTCACGCCCGACAAGATCCAAGACGTGCAGACCTTCCTCACGGCGCACGCGTCCGATTCTCCTCAGCCCGAGACGTGCGGCGGCTGAGCCAGGGCCCGCGACCCGCGCGGGGATAACACCAGCGTTTCCATCAGGCGCCGGATGGGCGCCAAGGAGGGATAGATGAGGAAGATTGGACTAGGGGTCGTTCTTGCCATGCTCCTCGTGCCCATGGGCCTCATGGCCCAGAGCAACGAGGAACTCATGAAGCAGATCGAGCAGCTCAAGCAGCAGCTCCAGAGCCTCGAACAGAAGGTTTCGTCCCAGCAGGCCGCGCCCGCTCCCGAGGAGCAGGTGAAGGACCTGGACAACCGCCTCACCAAGGTGGAGATCAAGACCGCCAGCAACAACATCTCGTGGGGCGGCGACATGCGCGTCCGCTTCGACAACCAGAGCTGGCACCTCAACCCCTACCAGCAGGTCATGGGCTTCGATCCGCACACGGGCATGCCCATCACCCAGCAGGTGCCCGCGCAGAACTGGGCCAACCCCATGCAGTGGTCCCTGCGCCTGCGCCTCAAGATGAACGCCAACGTGACGGACAACCTCAAGTTCATGGGCCGCCTCTCTATGTACAAGCTCTACGGCGGCGCCGACGTGCCCATCTTCAATGGCCAGCCCAACACCGTTTACAACGGCTTCAACTCGGTGCGCGTGCCCAGCAACGACGTCCTGCACGTGGAGCGCGCCCTTTTGCGTTACGACTTCCCCAACGCCCCCTTCACCCTGGCCTTCGGCCGCATGAACACCAGCGACGGCCCCCCCATGGAAATCCGGGAAGGGACCGAGCGCCAGGCGACCCCCATGGCCATCATGGTGAACGCCGAGGTTGACGGGTTCCACATCGACTACCACATGGACAAACTGGGCCTGCCCGAGGGCACCACCTTCGGCGTCTGCGCCGGCATCGGCTACGAGTCCGGGCTCGGCGGCGGCGGCCAGGTGAGCAGCTCCTACACCATGACCCCCTTCGGCATGGGCTCCATCAACGGCATGAAGGACAGCTCCGTGATAGGCTTCATCTACGACATGCCCCTGCTTTTCCAGGTGGGCAACACGGTGAACAGCGCCCGCTTCATGCTCGGCTACAACCGCTTTGGCAATATGACCGACATCCCCTTCGGCTCCCTCATCAACTTTCCCATCCCCGGGCCCTACGCCCAGCCTTCTCCGCAGTACGTGACGGCCACCAATAACCTGGGCAACATGGACCAGTGGGGCATCACCTGGGAGCACAACATCGGTGACACTTTCACCTACTTCCTGGCGGGCGGCTACATCAAGAGCCATCCCAACGGCAAGGTGAGCCAGTACGGCTTCGGCGGACTCCTCGGCGATCCCACTCACAGCAAGACCGGCACCGCCTACTACGCCGGCGTCAAATGGACCCCCGTGCCCATGTTCGACCTGGGCGTCGAGTTCAACCACGGCTCGCCCCGCTGGTTCACCTACACCCCCAGCTCCGGCGAAGTGGGCGACAAGCTCGCGGCCCGCGGCGACGTGTGGGAAGGCTACATGCACATCAACTTCAACAAACACGCCTCCATGCGCATCGGCTACACCTATTACGACTACTCCACCGCCTTCAGCGGCTGGCACATCGCCCCCGGCGACCTGAACTACTACAACCTGAACAACAATGCCGTGAACTTCTACGCGTTCCCCAAGACCGTGAAGAACGCATATCTGCTCTTCGACGCGACCTTCTAGAACCCTCCATACCCTTATGGCCGGGGGGCCTCCGAGCCCCCCGGCCTCTTTCAACCGGTGGGGGAGAGAGCGATGGGAGCGAATCCAATGGACCGCAGAACGTTCATGCAAGTGACCGGCGCAGGCGCGGCCGCCACGGCCCTGATCACCCAGACTGGATGCCTAAAATACTTTGAGAAGGGCACGGCGCAGGAGGCAGCGCCCACGGTGGTTCCCACCACCTGCGAGGTGTGCCCGAACAAGTGTTCCGTGTTGGCGGTGGCGGAGGGCGGCGTGGTTCACAAGCTCAACCCGAACGCCGAGAGCCCGCGCTCCCGAGGCATGCTCTGTGCCCGCGGGAATGCCGCCATCAAACAGGTTTATGACCCCGATCGTATCAAGCAGCCATTGATTCGCGCTGGCGCCAGGGGCGAGGGAAAGTGGCGCGCGGTTTCCTGGGATGAAGCCTGGGACTACGCAGCCAAGAAGCTCTCCGAGATCAAATCGAAGTACGGCCCCGAGGGGACCTTGTGGTCCTCCACCGAGGGGTTCCAAGAGGTCTTTTTCAAGAATCTCGGCTTGGCCCTGGGCTCTCCCAACATCGTCCGCCACCCCACCTTGTGCCTCGCCTCCGTGAACCTGGCCTACTCGGCCACCTTCGGGACGGTCCCGGCCTTCGACATGGAGAACGCGGACTACGTCATCATGTCAGGCGCCAACCGCTTCGAGGCCATCATCATCCCCGACACCATGGACCTCATCGGCTCGGTCATGCTCAAGAAGGCCAAGCTCGTTTATCTGGACCCGCGCTTCACGGTGACAGCCGCCAAGGCAGACCACTGGTATCCCATCCGGCCCGGTACGGACCTGGCCTTCATCCTCGCCATGATCAACGTCATCGTGGGCGAGGGCAGGTACGACAAGGACTTCGTGGCCGCCTACACCACGGGCTTCGACAAGCTATCCGACCACGTGCGCCAATACACGCCCGACTGGGCCGAGAAGCAAACGGAAATCGCCGCCCGGGACATCGTCCGCACGGCCCGGGAGTTCGCCGACGCCGCGCCGCGCGCCGTCTACTACGCGGGCCGCCGCAGCTCCTGGTACACCAACGACTTCCAGATGCGCCGCGCCCAGGCCATCCTCAACGCCATCGTGGGCAACTGGGACCGCGAGGGAGGCATGGTGCCCAACGCCAAGATTTCCATGGGCGAATACCTCTTCCTCCCGTGGGACGATCCCAAGGCGGCGCGGGTGGACGAGATCGAGAAGAATTTTCCCCTTTCCGCCAAGGGCGACGGCGCCTATCTCAAGCTTCGGGAGAACGTGCTCTCGGGGCAGCCCTATCCGGTGAAGGGCTGGATGGTCTACAAGCAGGACCCCATGAACGCCCTGCCGGAGCAGGCCAAGACCATCAAGATGCTCGAGCAGATGGACTTCGTGGGCGTCATCGACTTCCAGATGAGCGATACGGCCTGGTACGCGGACGTGGTGTTCCCAGAATCTCACTACCTGGAGCGCACGGACCCCATGGAGATGATGCCGGGCATCTGGCCCGCCGTCGTCTACCGGCAGCAGGTTGTGAAGCCCATCCATGACACCAAGCCCAACCTGGAGATCATTCAAGGTCTGGCCAAGCGCCTCAACGTCTCGGACTATTTCGACTACACCATGAAGGACTGGGTCGAGGCGCAGGCGAAGGACGTGCCCGTGGAGAACGCCTTCGACTACCTCCAGAAGCACGGCGTGGTCACCACCGGCGGCTTCCCGAAATACGGTACGACGCTCAAGCCGGATCACCGGTTCATCACCAAGAGCGGGAAAATAGAACTCTTCTCCGACCGGCTCCAGGAAAGCGGCTACGATCCGCTCCCCGTGTACAAGCCCCCCGTGGAGCCCCAGCCGGGGCAGTTCCGCGTGGTCCTGGGCAGGCGGGCTTACTACACCCACGCGAACAACACGAACAATCCGTGGCTTCACGAGTTCGCCCCCGAAAACAACCTCTGGATCAATCCCGGCCCGGCGCAGCGGATGGGGATCCAGACGGGCGACCTCCTGGAGGTCTCCAGCAAGGCGGGGACCGTGCGGATCAAGGCCCGCGTCACCGACGAGATCCGTCCCGACTGCGTGTTCATGCTCCACGGGTTTGGCAAGCGGTCGCAGTGGCAGAAGCTGGCCTACGACAACGGCGCCAGCGACGCCCAGATTCTCGAAACGGCGTGGGACCAGGTCTCGGGCAACGCGGCTTTCCACGAAACCTTCGTGAACATCCGCAAGGTCTGAGGGGACGACGATGGCTGACCAAAAGAAAAAGAAGCGCTACGCGCTCGTGCTGGACTCGAAGAAGTGCATCAACTGCAAGGCCTGCGTGGTGGCCTGCAAGGCTGAAAACGGCGTCCCCGTGGGCAAGTTCCGGAACTGGATCGACGAGGAGAAGCGGGGCTCCTACCCCAAGCTCCTCATGACCTTCGATCCTGGCCAGTGTATGCACTGCGAGAACCCCTCCTGCGTCAGGGTTTGCCCCACGGGAGCTTCGTGGCAGAGAGCGGACGGCATCGTTCTGGTGAACTACTCGGATTGCATCGGCTGCCGCTATTGCATGATCGCCTGTCCCTACAACGCCCGCTACTTCCGGGAGGACATGGGGGTGGTGGACAAGTGCACCTTCTGCGTGCAGAGGGTGGACAAGGGACAGCCTCCGGCATGCGTGGAGACCTGCCCCTCCAAGGTGCGGGTCTTCGGAGACCTGGACGACCCGCAGGGAGAGCTCCACGATCTCCTCTCCACGCGGCGCTACCTGGTCAAGAAAGCGGAAACGGGCAACGGCCCGCAGTTGTATTACCTGCTGTAGGGAGAAAGCCATGCAGACCATCGAATGGGGTTTCCTGATCGTCAATTACCTATTCCTGGGCGGGCTTTCAGCGGGCATCTTCTTCGTCTCGGCCCTCGCCACGTACCTCCAGGAGGAGGGCCAGCCGGCCTATCCGCGCATCGCCAAGTACGGAGCCATGATGGCCCCATGGCCCGTTGCCTTCGGGTCTTTCCTTCTGATCTTCGACCTGGGCAACTGGTACCGGTTCTACAAGCTCTTCGTCACCTTCCGCTGGGAGAGCCCCATGTCCATCGGCTCCTGGCTGCTCATGATCTTCACGACCCTCACGTTCCTTTACTTCTGGTCGTGGCTGCCCGCCGAGTTCCGCCAGAAGCTCTTCGCCATGGTCCCCAAACGCCTGGCCTTCCTCAACCGCCTGAACGTGGATCTCTCAAAGTGGAGCCGTCCCCTGGCCATGGCGGGGTTTCCCTTCGCCGTGGGCGTGGGCATTTACACGGGCGTGCTGCTGGGAGCCGTCCAGGCCCGGCCCTTCTGGAACACCAACCTGGTGGCCCAGATGTTTCTCTTCTCGGCCCTCTCCACGGGCACGGCGGCTCTCATCCTCGCCCTTTCCTTTAACAAGAAGAACCTGGATTTCAGACAGGTGCGGTTCCTCTACACGCTGGACATCTGCTTCATCATCCTGGAGTTTTTCATCGTCCTGCCCTACCTCATCCACGGGAAGCTCTCGGTCTTGGCCGTGCAAGAGGCGCTTAAACTCATCCTGGGCGGCCCCTACACGCTCGCCTTCTGGCTCTTCTTCCTGGGGCTTGGGCTCCTGCTCCCGCTGGCCATCGAGCTGTGGGAGATGGCCCCCGTCTTCCGGCGGAAGAGCACGATCCATCACAACAAGCCCTTGGCCTCCGCGGCTGCGCTTCTGGTTCTGGCGGGTGGCTACCTGCTGAGGTTCATCTTCGTCTATGCCGGCCAAATCAGCGCGTTCAAGTGAGAGTGAGGGAGGAGGCTTGGGAACGATGGACAACAGCGGCAGAGGGGATCTGATCGGCGCCCTCTCGGAGGTCTTCAGCGTCCTGTCGGAGGTGTTCCTTGAGCCCGAGGCGGACGTGAAGGTCCGGCTCGCGGGTGTGATCGGACGCTGTCCCGAGAGATGCCCCGGGCTGGACGGCCTTCCCGGGGCCCTGGCCTCCATGGTTGAGCATTGCGGCAAGCCTCAGCACCAAGCCGTGGAGTACGTCCGCCTCTTTCTCCACGGGAACGGGAACGCCACCGTACATCCTTACGAGTCGGTGTTCACTTACAACCGGCTCATGGCCCCCGAGTGCCTCGGCGACCTCAAGGCCCTGCATGAATCGGCGGGCATTCGGCCCCGCAAGGGGCTCACCCTGCCGCAGGATCACCTGGGGCTCGAGCTGGAATTCCTTTCGTATATCCTCGCCGGGTTCGCTCAGGCTGAGGACGCGGAGGAGCAGGAGCGGTGGCGGGAGACGGCCGGGGTCCTCCTGCGCCGCCACCTGGTCCCCTTCGGGCGCCAGTTCGTGAGGAAGCTGGGGGATGCTCAGCCCAACCCCTACTTCGCCAGCGCGGGGGATGCCCTTGTGGAAGGGCTCCACGCCTGCACCCTCCTTCTGGGCATCGACATGGACGCGCCCGCGGGTTCCGGTCAATAGACGTTTAGGGGCGGGCCTTTGGCGGGCCCGCCCCCGTTCCCCCTAGAAACACAGCGGCTCTCACCGTCAGGATTGTTCGTCCTGCCACCAGCCAAGGCGAGGTGCCTCGGCGTAGTCGTGGGAGGGCATATAAGGCTTGATGTCCAGCAGCGGAGTGTGGTCGCAGAGGTCCGCGCCCAGGACCTGGAGATCTCCCCCCTCGCGCTTCACCAGCTCCACGAGGGTAAGGCCGAGGGGATTGGGCCGCCTTGGCGACCGGGTGGCGAAGACCCCATGTTCCATGTCCCGCTCCTTGGGCTTCACCAGAAGGTCGAAGCCGTCACTCCTGTGAAGGAGAACGATCAGCCATAGGTGGCTGAACCCCTCCAGGTCCCTGAGCCCGGACACATAGTCGGGAAATACGTGGACCGTGGACCTCCCGATGCGCTTGAAGTGGCGCGGCGCTTCCACGGGCGTCGAAAAGGGGGCGCGTATGACCCCGATGGGCCGCACGCGCCAGCTCAGGCTCGGCCCGCCCCCTTCGGGGCATGGGGCCTCCGGTGCAGCCGCGTGTTCAAGGTCTGGCGGCTTGGGCCGGTTCATGGCCTTCCCCCTTCCCCGTTTCATAGCCCGTGATCATGGCTCTCAACAGGCTCCAAGGCGTCGTTCCCGTGGTGGCCAGGTAGATGTGGCCGATGAGGAAGGCCAGGAAGAGGTAGGCGCCCAGAGTGTGGGCGGGGCCCAGAACTCTCAGCCCTCCGACGCGTTCGAAAGTAGACGGCCAGCGGTTGGCGCCCCACATGAGGACGCCCGTAACGATCTGGTAGGGCAGCAGGATGTTCAGGAGCGCCAGATAGGTGAACTTCTGAAGGGGATTGAGCTTGTGCCTGGGATCCGTCTCGTAGGGATGGGGCTCGCCCTTGAAGATGCCATACAGGTAGAAGCGTGCCTGCCGGACTGCTCCCCCCGTGAAGTCGTCCATCTTGGGCAGGAAGTGGTGGTACTTGTTCGCCGTGAGGTGGTAGAAGAGGCCGAGGAAAGCGTTGAGGATCAAGGCGAAGCCGATCCAAGAATGCCAGCTCACGGCACGGGCCATGGACCCTAAAATGCCGAAACGGTCGGGGTAGTGGATGGCGAAGCCGCTGAGGATCAGCATGATCATGGCCGCCGCCTGGAGCCAGTGCCAGATCCGCTCGTGAAGGGCGTAGAGGGGTTTGGACGTGCTCATGACTTGCCTCCAAAGAGACGGATGGCTCCGTGAACGAGGGCGAAGAGAAGGGCTCCCGCCACGCTCAGCCAGCCTGCCCATTCGACCCATGTGACGCGGCTGTTGCCGATGATGTAGAAAGAACCCAGAAGGGGCCGGTTGTTGAAGGCGGGCACCTTTCCGCTGTAGTCCACGACGTCCACCTGCTTTCCGCCGTAGAGGATGGGCACGCCCTGGGGCAGGGCGTCGTCCAGGTCCAAGGGGCGGTGGAGGATGCTGTTCTTGGCGTGGCAGGCCGTGCAGTCCTTGGTGGCCTGTTCCTTCCCCACGATGCTGTGGCTCATGGCCCACGGAACGATCTCGATCCGAAGCTCGGGATCGGAGACCCCCGCGTATTTTTGCAGGAGGCCCTTCACGAGGGCGATCTTTTCGGGAGTCGTGTAAAGGGCCTGGGCGCGGTCGATGATGCCGTCCTTGTCCCCGAACGCCTTCACGATCTCGGGGCGGTAGGTCCAGCCGTTGGATTTGTCCCAGCCCTCGAAGAAGGCCTTCTGGACCTGCCAGGTGAACACGGGCCGGCCCTTGGCCTTGTCAAACCAGTAGACGCCCGTAATGAGGTTGGTGGGCCGGATTTGGAGATGGCCGTCCTTGGCGGGCGTGGGGACGTAGGCCGGCTGGAAGCCCGTGACCTTGGAGTCGGGATCCACGATATCGCCGT
>JBBIKI010000102.1:0-8738 GCA_037445535.1 Acidobacteriota bacterium
AAAGCCTCCCGGTTTCCGAATGCAAGAGAATTCCATCGCGGAATTTGGGGGACGAGAGGAGGGCGGAGGAACCGGTCCTCGCCGTTCCTTGCCCGTCCAGCCTGTCCTCAATACCACGGCGGCCCCTTACCTGCCGGGCCGCCAATCACCGTCCGGGCCCTGGGTACGCGGCCCCAGGCCCGGACGGGTGCGATCCTCTACCGCGGTTCCGGCGATGCGGGATCAGGAGCGGGTGCCGCTTCGGGCGTCACCCGGCCCCACAGGCACGATCCGTTTCCTAAGAGGGTCTTACCCCAGAGGTTTCCGTACCCGGTGATGTTGCCGTTGATGGTGACCGGCGACAGGGGCGCATAGACAACCGCGTCCACGCCGGCGGTTCCGTTCAAGGACACGGGAAAGCCGCTGGACACCAGAGTAAGATGCGACGGATCCCCGTTCGGGTTCACGTGGCAGGACCCATTGATGGTGATGGGTCCCGTGACCACGACGGTGGCCGAGTCACTGACCACCAGGGTCGAGTTCCCGGTCATGGTGAAAGAGGCCACATAATAGGTGCCACCCAGAAGTGTGCATGTCTTATTTCCCGTGAGCTTGAAGCTCCCTCGCCCGTCGAGGAACTGCGTTGGAATGGAGGAGTTGTCGTTGTGGACCTGAGCGTAGGAGGCCCACTCGGCAACGCTTTGGGCTTCGCACGGGATCACGTTTATGGCGGGAGCGGTGGATCCGATCACCTGGCTTTTGGAGCCGGTGATCTTGACCTGCTTGCCCGGGCCAGGGACAGCATTGCCGTTGACGATGTTTTGCCCGCTGATGGTGATGATTCCGTTGGAGGCGAGATGTCCGCCGAAGCCCTGGGCGCCGCCCAGGGACGGCACGCCGAAGATCCTGATGTGGCCGTTGACGGCCACGGAGTCGCACCCGAAGCCGGCGTAGGCGCTGACGATCGGAGGAAGCGCAGGCACGGGTGACCCGCCCAGGGCGAAATTCACGGAGGTTTGAGTACGGTTTCCAGCGCAGTCGGTTGCCGAGACGATCAAGGTATAGCTGCCCGGGGCGCTGACGGAAGCTCCGCTCGCGAAGGGCTGATCGTTCAAGACGGCGGAGGTCGTGCCGAGATGGGTGTCGGAGGCCTGGAACACCGGTGTGACCGGTGCCGTGTAGACAACTCCCTCCTCCACGCCCGAGATCTGAAGCTCTGGAGGGATGGTGTCAATCACGTAGTGCTTCGTTGCGCTCACGCCGGAGCCGCATCCGTTGGAGACAGTGGCTGTGAGTTCGTGGTCTCCCTCGGCCGTGATTGGTGTGTCCCAAGAATAGGGTGTGCCGTCGAGGACGGCGGTGACGGGGGTTCCCGCGGGCGTCGTTTGTACCGAAGGCACGATGGGCTGGTTCGAACATGTATGGTCGGGCGGCGTGACGTTGACAGTCACTTGGGCCCCCACGATAACGGAAGCGTGGTAAGTGTTGTTGCTCTCGTTCCACTCCGGAATGGCGGACTGGCTGTCCGCGGCGAGGTAGAGTTCATGGCGTCCCTCCGCGCCTGCGATGGCCCAATCATACGAGAAGGCGTCGTGGGCGCTCGGGGCCAGGGCGGGTACGGGAATAGCGGCGATCAGCACGCCTCCAGCCAGCGGGTCGCCGTCATAGAGAGACATCGTGCTGGCTCCCGCCGGGCTGGCGCCACTATTTTCAACCGTGAGGAAGAGGGGCAAGGTGTCACCGCTGCGGCATCCCGCGCTCACCGAACCCGTAAGGTCCGGCAGGCTTGAACCGTAAAGGAACCGGCATCGCGCGACTGAAACGAGCCCGGCGCCGTCGGTGAGGGTGGCCTTCACCGCATGCTCGCCAGGTGACAAGGAGCCCAGGCCCAACGTGAGAGCCTGAATCCCACTCAGCGTGAAGCGATTCTGTGCAGCCGCGTTTCCGTCCAATTCCACCATGGCGGCCGCGGCCCCCGTCCCGGCGGTTCGGAGGATCACCGAGGCGGCTTCCGTTCCTTGAGGGTAGCTGGCCTGACTGGCGGCCACGCCGAGAAGGATGCCGCTTCCAACCTGGAAAGGCAGTGAGCCCCCCACGTAGGAAGTGCCTGAACTTCCCACCATCGAGAAGGCTACCCGGTGGGTGCCCGACTGGCTCGTGCCGAAGGGGAAGGAAAATGGAAAGCGCCCCGGCGCGCCGCCCGGCGCAAGGACGACGGGTTGGTCGCCCGCGTAACCGTAGCTGCCATCGGGAGCCACGATCCAAAACTTAAGCGTTCCGGTCAGATTCTGGCTGGCATAGAGCACGACGTGGCCAGTCAGATTCTCCCCGGCGCTAAAGGTGCTCTTGTCCAGGTGAGATTCGCCGCCGGTGACGACAATGCCGTGAACGTCCACCGGCATCCCGCCCGACGAGGGAGAGGCGGTCGTGTCGCTGGGTGTGAACTCGTAGGCCATCGTGTAGCTGTCCTCCGCGGCGTCGGCCGGGATCGTGAAGGACTGATTCACTGCACCGCTTCCTTCAAGCGTCACGTCCTGATTCATGAAATTGAGGTGGAGCGTCCCCGCCGATGGCAGATTGGCGCTCACGGTGACGCCTTCGCCGGCTTGGTAGGCGCTCTTGTCCGGGCGGAGGGAGAAGCCATCTCCCAGCGGGTAGATGCGGAAGCGGTTGATGTAGAGCGAGCGTCCGCCAGCCTGCACGACTTCAACGGAGATCCCGTCCGTATCGGCTGAAACGGGAACGGCAAAGCTCTCGCTCTGGCTGCCGGAGACCATGACGGAGCGGTCCTCCTCGAAGGCGCCGCCGATGATTCGCACCTGAACATCTTTGGGGGGCGCGCCGGGAGGCGAGACGGAGAAGGCTACGTTCACGGTGGCTGGCGTCCCCACTGGAAACGCCACGCCATCAAGTGAGGCGGACACCGTGACGGTCGGCCCCTGCAGGGTGATGGGAAGATCTCCCTCGGCCAGTACGGTCCTGGCGCCGCCGGTCCGCTGGAGGATGTAGTGCGCGTTTGCCGTGCCATTCGGAATGTCCGGCGGGAGGTTCACGGTGATCTCCACCGACGTAGAAGCGTGACCAGGAACATCCGCCGTCTGCTCGAAGTAGCCCGATTCCCCGTCCTCCAAGTCCACGGCCAGTGCGACGGAAGCGCTTAAATCGCCCGTGTTGGTCACGGTCAATCCCAAGGCGGACGGCTGGCCGGGGGTGAGGAACACGGGACTTTGAGGCGGCGTCACCGATAAGCTCGGGGGTTTCAGATCAAGCGCCACGCTCCGTTCGACCGAGGTTCCGTCGGGAAGGTGCAGTAGCACGGTGAGGGGAGCCTCCGTTCCGCCGAACCCGTCGGGAGCGATGTGGATGTCCTGGACGAGGTTTGCTCCCTCGTCCAAATGGACCGGGGTTGAAGTCATCGTGTCGGCGCGAACTTCCAGCGTTCCATCCATCGGCCCGAAGCCGGTGTTTTGAATGGTGGCGCTCACGAAGGGGACGTCGTCTGCTGGACGCTCCGCAGCCAGAGCGAGGTTCGCCTGGGCCAAGGGGAGGACGGTGACGGGCTGGGAAGCCACCGGCACGCCGTTTAAAAGCGCCTGCAGCGTTCCCGTCCCGCGAGAGAGCACCGGAACGAGCGTGCCTGATGAGCTCTGCAAACCCTCCACGGAAAGGTTCGCCGCAGCCACGGACTGGGCGCCGGCTCCCGTGTTCCATAGCAGCTGAACATCGAAAGCCCCCCGCGCGGATACAGCGTTCTGGACGGTGAAGGGGAGTGGAGACGGCCCTTCACCGAGCGTCTGGGGAAGGGTGATTTGCAGCGTCCCGCTGCCGTCCCGGTAAACAAGAAAATCTCGTTCCGCGGTCGTCTCTGTCAGAGATGCCCCAAGGCTCAAGCGTGCCTGGCCTGGAACGTCCACGGCAAAGGGCAGGCTCACATCCGCCGAGCCGTCCGCCGGGACCTGAAGCGGCCACGTGGACGTGCGCGTGGAACCATCGGCCATGGTCAAGGTGGCAAGAAGGGAACCGGCGTAAGCAAGAGGCCCCGCCTGCGCCAGATGAACGGGCACGGTAAGGGCTCCGCTCGGTTGGGGGTCCAAATTGGGTATGGCGATAGAGAGCTGATAGGCGTAAGGAACGGTCAGGGGAATCGTCTGTGAGACGTCACCGGATACGAGGATTTGGGCCGCGTATGCGCTGCTGGTCTGCCTTTGAATCGTGATCGAGCGTGTCTCCCCCGGCTGCAAGTCGAAGGAGGAGGGTTGCGACGGATCGTCCGAAATGGCTAGAACCCCATGGGCGGGCACTTGGCCCGGGTTGGACGTGCTGATGGCCAGGTCGAAGGGAACCTCCGTGTGGGAGGCCGGGGCGTCCACGCTCACCTCCGGCATTGGAAGGGCCGAATTGTAGGCCGAACGGAGGCCGGCGACGGCCGTTCCGCTCTCAGACGATTGCACCTCCAAGGTATGCTTGCCGGGGGCCCCTGGTGGCAGCGTGAACGTGAAACTCTCGCTGGCCGACGGGTCCAGGGAACTCACGTCCCACGTAGAGACAGACTGGCCGTCCACGAGGAGCGTGACGGTGATGGACGTCTCCCGCGCGGTCCCCATGTTGATCAGCGAGATCGAACCGCTCAAGGATTCATCGGTTCGGATCGTCGCGCCCGCGGCGGGCGTGAGAGTGAGGCCCAGGGTAGTAGCCGCCACCGAGAAGGCCGCGGGAGGCGCGTTCAGAGCTTGTCCAGCGTTGGTGAGGAACGAACCCGTGGCACGGTAGGCGCTGGGGGCGGCCATCTCGCCGGGAGCGTAAGAGCGATCCAAGGTCACCTGCCCGTCCTCCGCCAGCCAGTCATCCGTCCGCCATACTGTCTCCCATTCGGCGCAGGGGCCAGGCGTACCGTCGGGCGCAGCACAACCGTTGTCAAGAAGGGATTCATCGGTAACGGCCTCGCTCACTCCGTCGCCATCAAAGTCACCAATCAGTTCGTATTGCCAGCTCCAGCCCGTAGTGATGACCTGTTGCATCATTCCGCTCGGCCCGTCTATTAGGACCCAGCGCGAGATGTTGCCGTAGCCCTCTCGAATGGATGGCATCCATAGCTTCTCCTTCAGGAGCAGCTTCTTCTGGCCGGCCCGGGTTTGGTAGGTCACTTGGGCTCCGAGTGAAGGCTGCAGGCCCTCAGGAGGATCAGGCAACGGCGTGCTCCAGAGAATCTCCCCAGTGGCTAGGTTAGCGGCATGCACCATCACTTTCCAGGTTTGGTCCGGACTTTGAGCTCGCGAAGAGAAAACCACCTCTGCCCGGCCGTCTCCGCTGAGGTCCACCAGTGAAATACCGGACCGGCACACGGTGGTTGTTACGACGGGTGAAGGCCCTTCCACGTGAAAGATCTCCAGAGGCGGATGCTCGGCCTTCCATCCTTGAGCTATCACCGCCTCGTCGTTCCCATCACCGTCCACATCGCCAACGACCAGTGTCGAAGGTTCCAGGCCTCCGCTAGGGACCGTCTGGTATACCGTTTGGCCTGAGGCGTCCAGCAGAGTGATCGTGCCTCCCGCCGAATCAGCGTAACCCACCCAAATGCGCACGGCTCCATCCGCGTGGCCCAAGCGGTATACGGGGCCGGAATATTTTGGACCGGCGAAGGTCCAAAGAATCGCCCCGGTGGCTCCATTCAGGGCGTAAATCGTGTCGCCGGCTCCGAACAGCACGTCGCGGACTCCGTCTCCATCTAGGTCGGCAAACACGGGCCCATCCACGTGATACGTGGCAAAGGGCGATGGAAAATCCCGCTTCCATATCACCGCGCCGTCCAGCCGAACCAGGAGCACCGCGGCGGGTATGCTTTCATTCATCCGCATGAGACCAAGGCAGAAGGGGTTGGCGGCTCCCATCCCGTCGTCCCTCATCCCTAGCATGAAGGCTCCATTCCACGTGTCGCCTTCCTGGCCCCATGTGCTTGTCGGGATCTGGATCCAGCTTTGGAATGTGCCCTCCACCTTGGCCCCCGTTAGGCCTGTTCCCTTGGGCTCTTTGTGTCTGCACGCAGTTGGCGCAAAGCGCTTCTCCCCTCCGGCATGGAGATCGCCTTGGGAGGCGATGTTCAGAGAACTATGGGTGAGGCCTATGAACTCGGCCTTCCCGTCTCCGTTCACGTCGGCGGCGACGGGAGAGACATCGCTGGAGGGAAGAGTGCCGCTCACGTTTTGGACATAGGCGGCGCTTCCGTTGGCGGGGTTCACGAACCAGTCGCTGGGATTGACCATCCAGTTCCCCGAGCCGTCCCCGCTGGGTGTGTTCCATGAGGCGCCGGGGGGACCGCTCTGGCCCCCGCCCT
Organism: Acidobacteriota bacterium; assembly: GCA_037445535.1. Taxonomy (GTDB): domain Bacteria; phylum Acidobacteriota; class UBA4820; order UBA4820; family DSQY01; genus JAKAJA01. Next base: position 6,311 of record JBBIKI010000102.1, read on the forward strand.
GGGCGCCCATTCCGAGGTACCGCTGGATCTCCAGATGGGCGTAGGCGTTGTCGAGCGCGTGGCCTGGGTCCTCCACGTGGAGGGCCAATCCAACGGGGTCGGCCGTGCCGTACAAGCTCCTGTCAGTAGTCAGGGAGAGCGCCGGGGAGGCTCCCGTCACGTTGAAGTGCTGGAGGAACGATCGAGTCGAACCCGAGGCGGCGTCTTTCACCAGGAGCACGCTCTGGTACGGCCCGGGCAGGAGGTTGGCCGGCAAAGCCTCGTTCAGCGGAGCCGTTCCGTCCACGGGCAAAGAAAGCGTTGGACTGTCGGAGGCAACGATCACGCCCTTGGCGTCCGCCAGGCTCCAGGAGACCTCGGCGGTTCCTTCGAAGGCGCCCGTGTTCGTGACTTGTCCGGCCAGCGTTCCTCCCGGCGGCGTGTCGTTCTGCGCGAAGCCGCCGGCATAGGAGGGGCCGCCCAGAGAATAACCGGCTCTTCCTTGCTGGACCAGATTCCCCTGCGGGACGTGAAGGGCCACCTGGATCGTGAAAGGCCCAGGCGCCGTCATCTGCGTCACGGGTAGCGCCAGGCTGATCGTGGCCGGCTGGGCGGGATCCAGCGTCAGGGGCTCGCCCGAGGCTACCTCCGCTGAGCCGCCGTTCCATGTCATCGTCGCGTCGAGGGTGCCCGGGAGTGGACCCGCCATCGCGCCCGCCGTGATCGTCAGCGGCAGATCGGCGTCCTGATCGTGGCGAAAGCTGGGCGCGGTCTCCGGCCAGGCAAAGCCCAACGCGGGGGCGGTGATTTGCAGCGTTCCCTGGGACGTGAGCGGAGCGGGGAGTCCGGCCGCCGTCAGCGTGGCCGTGTACGGATAAACTCCAAGCGCGAGGACATCCGGCCGTGGCGTGGTGAATGAAAGGGGCAAGTCTTCTTTGGGCGCGGCCGTCACGCCCTTCGAGATGTTCAGGCCAAGCGCGGGGCAGTCCCATGCCAGTTCGCCTACCCAGGCGAGGTCACCCCAGTTGGCGAGATGGACATTCAACGTTACTGCGGGTTCACCCGGCGCGCTTCGAGACAGGGTGCCGTACAACTGGGGCCTGTCTGCCGCCACGGTCTTACTGACCGCCCCGCTGGCGAGCCACGGGTTGGCGGTACTTTGCGCCTGGAATTTGAGGGAGTAGGTCTTTCCGGCGACCGGCTGCCAATGGGCCCATTGAACGGTGACATCCGCGGCCTCTCCGGGGTGCAGACTGGGAATGGCGACCGTCTGCTCCTCCATCTTGGGCCACGTCCACGGGCGGTCCCCCGTCACCTCGTAGACCTCCGCTTTGAGTTGATACCCGGAGCTGTCCGCCACGCGTTCGCCTGGCCGGTTCACGACGTGGATGGTGAGCGGCGCCGTCGCCAGGCTGGCCAGGGTCGGTGAGGCCGGCCACTGTGGAGCAAGGGCGAGATCGGGTTGCCAAGGTTCCACGGCCACAACGGCCGAAGTTCCGGTCAAAAGTCCCTGCCCGAGATAGACGGCCGCGCTCACGGTGGCGGTGGCATAGTAGGCGATGGGGCCGGGCAGGGCAAGGGAGAAGCCGACGGGCTGGGATGCTCCCGGCTCGAGGTGCACCGGCTGGGCCTGAGCGGCCGTCTGTCCGGCCGCGACGAGCGCGAAGGACACCGTGAGGTCGACCGGCACCGTCCGCGGATTGGACAGCGTGACGCTGCCGCTGACGGTATCCGCCGGCGTGTAGCGATTGTTCGTTTCCGTGACGATGCCGGAAACCTGGACGAACCGCTGTGTGCCGTTGGGGCCCCCGTTGCCGAACATGAAGGCGTAGCCTTGCCCCGCCATCTTCCAAGGGTCGCTGCCCCACATGAAAGCCCACTGGGGTCCAAAGTCGGAGCCGAAGATGGGATCGGTCAGATAGTAATGGTAAGGCCCCGCTACGCTGAGATCCTGCACGATGTCCCTGTCCAGGACGCCGCCGGCCTCCAGCGTGATCGTGTCGATCAGCACGCCGTTGCCGTGTTCGTAGCACGTCCATAGGTGCATCGTCCGCGCGGTCCCGGTGTGGTCCTCGATGTGCACGTGGACTGGCTTGGCCGGGTCGCCGGCCACGTCGTCGTCCGTCCAAATGGCGAAGACGGTCTTGGTGATGGCTTGGCGGTCGGCGCCGGCGGCCTCAACGATCAATCGCCCTGTCTCCGTCTCGCCTTGCGGCTGGATCTCTTCTTCCTGTGGCGCGGACACTCCTGTCCGCGATAAAAGCCTGTAGTCCGCGTGGAAGATGCCGTACTGTGGCGCAGGCGCCCCCGCCTGCGGAGCAAAATAGGCCGACAAGTCCACTGAAACCGCCACCTCGACCTCAGAGTGAGCTGGAATCGAGACGGGTAGAGAGACCGTGGCCGCCGAGTCCTGCCGGTCAGGTGTCATGACCAGCACGTCCATCTGGTC
>JBBIKI010000103.1:0-8700 GCA_037445535.1 Acidobacteriota bacterium
CCGCCGCGTCCAAATCCTTGCCGTGGAGCCCATCCAGGTTCAAGCCAAGTAACGCTATTTCATGGCTTTACGCTACAAGGGGGCGGGCAACCGCCCCCTTTTTTAGTCAAAAGTGAAGAGTGAAAAGTTAGGGCCTGTCCGTAAAGAGGATAGGCCCTAAGACGTGGGACCTAGGGGCTGAGCCGCTCCAGTCCGGAGCGAGGCTCCTGTCCCCTGTCCCTATTCTGTTATGCTCCCAAAGGCGTTACCATGGCTGGGAGGGGTGGCCATGGGACTTCAGGGCAATTTCAAAACCATGATGTTGCCGGACGTCCTTCAGTGGCTGGACACGGGCCAGCGGACGGGCATTCTCCATGTGAGGGGCAGTCAGGGGATCACCAAGCGGATCTACTTCGAGACGGGTTCCATCATTTTCACCTCCTCCTCCGACCCCAGGGAATACCTGGGCCAGTTCCTTATCAGTCGCGGCTACATCAGTGAAGAACAGCTCAACAAGGCTATGGACACCCAGCTCGCGTCGGGGATCAAGCTGGGCATGATTCTGGTCATGGTAGGTATCCTTGAACCGGAGGACCTGCATAACGTCCTGCAGCTCAAGGCCGAAGAAAACATTTATGACCTTTTTCTTTGGGAGGAGGGGGAGTTCTCCTTCGAGGACAAGAATTCCATCGAGCCGGACCTCCCCCGGGTTCACCTCAACGTCATGTCCCTGGTCATGGAAGGAATCCGGCGCAAGGACGAGTGGGGACGGATCCGGCGCCTTTTCCCCAGCGACCGCACGGTGCTGGATAAGGTATCTCCGGCAGCTCCCCTAGATATCCCTCCCAACTCGCTGCTCCGGCGGACGTTCGAGGCCCTCGACGGCCGCAGGTCCCTGGCCAACGTAGCCCTCGAGCTTCATACCACCGAGTTTCAGGCCTGCGAGGCCGCCTTCAAGCTGGCCGAGCGAGGCCTGGTCCGAAAGGTCGGCGAGGCTGAAGCCCCAGAAGAGAAGAGCTACGCCAGCATCCAGCGCCTCCTCTTCATGGAGGCAGCCAAAGCTATTGAGGAGAAGCGATTCGCGGAGGCCGCCAACATGTATCGCTACCTGGCCAAAGCTGCCCCCCACGATGAGGAGGTTGCCCGTGGACTGGCGCTGGCGGAGGAGGGGCTTTCTAGTACCTATTTCCGGGACGTGGTCCCCATGGCCACTGTTTTGGAGCTGGCCGTGCCCTTGGCACGCCTCTATACCGAAAACCTGACGCCCCAGGAAGGTTACCTGGCCTCCCGGGCAGACGGGACCTGGGATATCGCCTCCATCCTCAAGGTCTCCCCCTTGGCCGAACGGGAGGCGCTGAGGGCCATCCACAAACTCATCAGCAAGGGGATTCTCAAACCCAGAGTTTGACCGGAACGGGCGGGCGCCTGCTTCCGCCACGCGCCAAGGGAGCGCGATGATCTGCGCCCCCCCGGGTGGGCTCGAGCCGTAAGGTCGGAGATCAGATGGTGCCCTTGGCCTCGGAGGCCGCCTGCGTCCCTCCGGTTCTTCCCGAAGAAGGCGCGGCGGGCATCTCTGAACCTCCGGCGTGCTTGTCGCCGGAGCACCAGTCCGGTTTGTGCCCCGGGAACCTCCCCGCCGTATAGATTCCTTCGGGGCCGCTCAGACAGGACACGCTCACCAGAACGTCGCTCTTGGATTCGGCCAGGATCAGGCAAGAGGCCTTGCTACGGTAATTGGACAGTGCTTTCCAGGGCTTGCTGGAGGTTCCGCCCGTGTCCAGGGCCCAGGCGGCGTCATCTGTAAAGATCGCCATGCCGCCGGAAACGACGAGGCTCAACCTATTCCCTGCCCCTGGCAAACCCAGGCTCCACCCTCTCGCTCCCTTGAGCTCCATGGGCTGAAGCTTGAGCTGGGGGGCCAGCTTCTGGCTCACGAGGTCCTCGAACCGGCGAGGGTCTCTTAGGGTCTGGAACAGGGCCATCCTTGTCCCCTTCTCCGAGGGTTTCGCTCCTTCGGGCGAAGGCTCCGAGGCAAAGCACCATTCGTCCGACAAGGTGGGCAGGAGGTCGTTGGAGAAGGACATACCAAGTTTGCCTTCGGCGGCACCGATCACGGCCCGCAAAGTCCCCATCTGATCCGGAGGTAGGTCGTTACCGAGTTCGTCCAGTATGTCCTGGTAGAGCCGTGCGGGATCCCGTCCAGCGCCCCAGACGTAGATTTGGCCGTGTTTTGGGAGGCGTTCCGCGATCTGAGGCGTCCTGGAGGAGCCCTGAGCCGCCAGCCTCCAGATTCCCTTGGGCTGGTCCTTGAACCCGAGCCAGCTCTGCACCTGCCAGCCCCTTTCTCCTTCCTTCGGCGGAGCCGTCCAGAGGGCGAGTGAGGAGATGCTGTCGAGGGCGGCCAGCTTGGGAAGGGTATGCATCGCGAGGATTCCCAGGGTCTGGTAGATTCCCTCCTGGCGGGATGTTTCGGGAGAGGTTCCCGGCGTGGCCTTTCCATCTCGATCTTCGGGCTTGGCCTGGGGAGCGGGTTCCCCGCCCTCCCGCGAGGCGGTTCCAGAAGGGACGGCGGGCTCAGGGCCGGCCTTGCCGGACGTCGTCTCTCGAACCATCGCCTGTACCCGCTCCAGCAAGGTTCCGCGCACGAAGAGCGTCGCTCCTCCGGAGTCGGGGAACCGCTTCAGGACGGACAGAAAAACCCCGTCTTGGGAGAGGGGCTTCCCCGTACCTTCGAGAACGGCCCTGGCTCCTTCAACACCGGAGGCGAGAACGGCCCAGGCGTCGTCTACACCCCATACCAGCTGGTCCATCTTGATGTTCAGGTGGATGTTCGCCTTGCCAAGGGGGACGTCTACTTTGTGCAAGGTCATGCCAGCCACTTGGCCAACCTCGGGCCCGTCGCCCAGCTTGTCCTTCAGGGCCTGCTCCAGGGCGGCTTTCTCGCCGGGAGCGAGGGGCATGAGGGCGGCTCCCTTCAGGGTGGACCCATCGAGCCAGAAGCCCGCCGCCATGGGCTTGGTGCGAAGGAGGGCCGGGATGTCCTTGGCGGAGACGACGGGGGCGGCCCAGACGGTCTGCAGGACCTGAAGCATGGGATCGGTTCCGCGAGAAGACTGAACCCCGGCGGCGGCCGTCCCGGCCTGGCCCTCAGCGGGTGGCATCCATTGTCCGAGTTGGTGGATCTCCATGAACACCTGCACTCGCTCGGGGAACCGTGACGCCAAGCCCTGATATGCCCAGGAGCTTTTATGGGACCACCAATAGCCGGCCCCGGCGACGGCCAGTACCAGGGCCGCCAGCACCACCCCGATCGTCCAGTTGCGTCTCATGGCATCCTCCTGTCGCCCCCTGAACCCCTTGGCCAAGCGGGCGGCCAGCCCTTTCCCGTCCCTCGCAGGTCAGGGACCCGTTCGATGGTACGCGGCCGGCCACGAAAGGTTTCCCGCCTCGCCCGGCGGGACCCGATGAGGTAGAATACCAAGAAGGGGAGGCCGCCGCCCCTGCCGGGAGGAACCATGAGGCACATGATGCGATGGGGATTGGCGCTGGCGGCCTTGGCGGCCGTGGCCATCTCGGCCAAGACCATCAACATCCTTCAGGATCTCCTGCCGGAACCTTCCAAAAAACCAGAGCAGGGCTACATTATCGAGGGCCGGGCTTTCCATTACAAAGACCGGCGAGCGGACGTGCGGGTGGTCTACATGCGCCCCGAGGACCGCGCCGCGTGGTTCGCCCAGAAGGGCGTCAAGGATCCCTTCGGGGCTTTTCTGCAGCCCGAGGACAACTACGTCTTCTTTCTCGTCCGCTTCGAGAATCTCCAGAAGGATGAAACCCTCGAATTCACACCCGGGTCCAGCATGTTCGGAAGCGCCAACCTCGTGGACGACATCACCGTCTACCAGATGTTCTACAAGGAATCGGACGGAGACCAGCGGCTCGCGGCGGCGGGGAAAACATTCTTCTTCGCGGCATTGCACCTGCCGCCAGGACAATGGATCGAACGCCTCATGCTCTTCAAGTACGACGAAACCTACCAGCAGAAGAAAGTCCACCTCATCCTCAGCAATATCCTCCTGGGCCGGGACGGACTGGATCTGGAGTTCCCCTTCCTCGCCACATTCAAGAAGGAGAAGCGGAAATGACCTCCCAGGTCATGGACGGCAAGGCCATCGGCGAAGCGATCCGTTCGGAAGTGGCCGTGGGCGCCGCCCAGCTTAAGGCCAAGGGGCTCCGTCCCCCGGGGCTCGCCGCGGTGCTCGTGGGCGAGAATCCCGCCAGCCGCGTCTACGTAGCCTCCAAAGTGAAGGCCTGCGCCGAGGCGGGCCTTTTCTCGGACAAGGTCGAGCGCCCCGCCTCCGCCTCCACGGCAGAGGTCCTCCAAATCGTCCGAGATCTCAACGGGCGGAGCGACATCGACGGCATCCTGGTCCAGCTACCCCTACCGAAACAGATAGATGAAGGCGCCGTCCTGCGCGCCATTGACCCCTCCAAGGACGTGGACGGATTCCACCCCGTCAGCATGGGAAACCTCCTCCTGGATCAAGGCGGCTTCGAGCCGTGCACCCCCGCGGGCATCATGGAACTCCTCAGGCGCTACGGCGTGGAGATGAAGGGCAAGCGTGCCGTGGTCGTGGGGCGATCCCACATCGTGGGCAAACCCATGGCTCTCATGCTCCTGCGCGAGCACGCCACGGTCACCATCTGCCACAGCCGCACCCAGGACCTGCCCGCCGTCTGCCGGGAGGCGGACATTCTCGTGGCGGCCATGGGCAAGCCAGCCTTCATCACCGGCGAGTTCATCAAGCCCGGAGCCGTGGTGGTGGACGTGGGCATCAACAGGGTCACGGGGGCGGAGGAAGCGGCGCGATTGTTCGGCAACGATCCAAACCGCATCCGGCAGGTGAGGGAGAAGGGCTCCACGCTCGTGGGCGACGTCCTTCCCACCGCCATGTGGGAGAAGGCCTTCCTTTACACGCCCGTGCCCGGGGGCGTGGGACCGCTTACAATTGCCATGCTGATGAGCAACACGCTGAAGAGTGCGCGGTTGAGGTTAGGTGTATAAGGGACCTAAGCAGGAAAGTGGGAGAATAGGTGAGCAGGAAGAGAACGACCAACCCTGATCTCTGGCGCCGCATGCACCTGTCTCCTACTCCGCTTCGCCCTACTCACCTCCTCACCTCATCACCTACTCACGAGATCCCACCCGGAAGCTCGGCCGGCGAGCGCGAACCGAGGTTGCCATGCTCCACTTAGGTTTGACGGGCGGCATCGGCAGCGGGAAGAGCACGGTGGCCCGAATGTTTGGGCAGATGGGGGCGGTGATCCTGGACGCGGACACCTTGGTCCGCGGCATGCTGGAACCGGGGCAAGAAGCCGCGAAGGCCGTGGCGGAGGCCTTGGGTTCCCACGTCCTGAACGAAGACGGTGGGGTGAATCGAAAGGTCCTGGCCGCGCTGGTCTTCGGAGACGAGGGCGCCCGGTTGCGGCTTGAGGCCATCCTCCACCCCAGGGTCGTGGCGGCCCGCAGGGAGCGCGTTCAGGCCTTGGCCGCCCAAGGCGCTTCCGGCGCTGTCGTGATCGCCGAGGCGGCCCTCATTTTTGAAGCGGGGACGTGGACCGAGTTCGACGGCGTGATCTTGGTCACCGCCCCCGCGGAGCTTCGTAAAACCCGGCTTAAGGCGGCCGGATGGGACGAGGGCGAGGTGCTTCGGCGCATGGCCGCCCAGTGGCCCGAGGAGCGCAAGTCCGAATTGGCCGACTGGGTGGTGGATAACGGGGGTTCGGAAGGAGACACTCGGTCCCAGGTAAGAACCCTCTGGGCAAGGTTTCAATCCATGTCCTTGGCCCGAGAACCGTGGAGCCGGGATGAGGGGATGAGGGGATGAGGACATGAGGAGACGGGGAAGGCGCCACTTTTCCTCCTTCATTCAGGCCTTGGTTCGGTCCCTGCGCTCGGTCCCCGCCCTCTCTTCCGCGCCTCCCGCTATCCGCTTTCACTTTGTGGAAGTGGCCGTCTTGGTGGCCTATCTTTTCGCCCACTCCATCTTGTCACCCCGCTCGCAGCTCCTGGGGCCCGTCTTCACCCACGGAGACCGCAAGGGCGACATGGTGGCCCTGACCTTTGACGACGGTCCCAACGAGCCCTACACGAGCCAAATCCTGAACATCCTGAAGGCCCGCGGTGTGAAGGCCACGTTCTTCATCATCGGCGAGAACGCCCTCCAATTTCCTGACGCGGTGCGCCGCGAGGCGTCTGAAGGCATGGAGATCGGCAACCACAGCTACAACCATGGCTCCGTGGTCCGGGCCAGGAACGCCACCATCGATTGGCAGATCAACCAAACCCAGGGGGTCATCAAGGGCCTGGTGGGGTTCGAGCCCATCTGGTTCCGCCCGCCCCACGGTTTTCGGGATCTGCGCCTCTTCTTCAAGACGCGGCATGACGATATGGCGGTCGCAGAATGGAGCAACATGCCCAGAGACTGGACCCGTCCCGGTACGGACGTCATCGTACAGAGGACCCTGCGCCGCCTGAAACCGGGCGACATCATCCTTTTGCACGACGGGGACAACGTGTACGTGGGTGGAGACCGAAGCCAGACCGTGGCGGCCCTGCCCAGGATCATCGACGGCATCCAGGCCAGGGGCCTCAGGTGTGTCACCCTGTCCGAACTCGCAGCGCACGGAGGCCGTGGGCTGAAGGATTACATGCGGATTGAACAGATGGAAGAGCAGGGGCAGGCCAGACGGCCGTAGCCTCGTAAGGGAGGGCCACCGTGCCCTCCCGGCGTGAGTGTGGCACGACCGCGGGCAGGGACGGTGCCCCGCCCCTACATTCCTAGGACCCCTCCATGTACAGCGACCTCCGCGACTTCATGAAGGCCCTCGAACAAGACGGCGACCTCCTCCGTGTGAGCGAGGAGGTGGACCCCCGCCTCGAGATCACGGAGGTCCTGGATCGCGCCGTGAAGGAGGGCGGCCCCGCCGTCCTCTTCGAGAAAGTGAGGGGCTACTCCGTCCCCGTCCTGGGCAACGTCATGGGCACGCACCGGCGCATGCTCAAGGCCCTGGGCATCGCCTCCTACGACGAGGTGGACCAGCGCATCAACGCCTTCTTCGACGTCAAGCAGCCGCAGGGCCTGCTTGACAAGATCAAGATGCTCCCCCAGCTCGCCGAGCTGGCCTCCTTCATGCCCAAGGCCGTGAAGTCGGGGCCTTGCAAGGAGGTCATCCTCAAGAAGGGGCAGTTCGACCTCACGAGGGACCTCCCCGTCTGCACGTGCTGGCCCGACGATGGCGGCCCCTTCATCACCCTCCCCATGGTCTTCACGAAGGACCGCCACTCGGGCAAGCGAAACTGCGGCATGTACCGCATGCAGGTCTACGACGCGTCGAGCACGGGCATGCACTGGCAGGTCCACAAGCAGGGCGCCAAGCACGCGCGCCAGGCCCTGCGGCAGGGGAAGAAGATCGAGGTGGCCGTGGCCATCGGCTCCGATCCGGCCACCTATTTCTGCGGCGCCATGCCCCTCCCCGACGACGTGGACGAGATGCTCCTCGCGGGCTTCATCCGCAAGACCGCCGTGGAGATGGTGCCGTGCGAGACGGTGGACCTGGAGGTCCCCGCCAACAGCGAGTTCGTCCTGGAAGGCTGGGTGGACCCAGCGGAACTCAGGCGGGAAGGGCCCTTCGGCGACCACACGGGCTACTACTCCCTGGCCGACGACTACCCCGTCTTCCGCGTGGAATGCCTCACGCGGCGCAAGGATCCCGTCTACGTCCACACCATCGTGGGCCGCCCTCCCATGGAGGACGCCTTCATGGGGTACGCCATCGAGCGCGTCACCCTGCCCCTCCTCAAGCGACAGATGCCCGAAGTGACCGACATGCACATGCCCGCCGAGGGCGTCTTCCACAACCTCATGATATTGGCCATCGATAAGCAGTACCCCGGTCACGCCCGGAAGGTCATGCACGCCATCTGGGGTCTCGGGCAGGCCATGTTCACCAAGGTCATCGTCGTCGTGGACAGCGATGTCAATGTTCAGGACATGAGCGAGGTCGCGTGGCGCGTCCTGGCCAACATCGACCCCGGCCGGGATCTGGAGCTCGCCCGCGGCCCCGCCGACGCCCTCGAGCACGCCTCCCAGTATTTCGCCTACGGCGGCAAGATGGGCATCGACGCCACGCGCAAATGGAAAGGCGAAGGCTTCGACCGCAACTGGCCCGAAGTGATCACCATGCCCGCCGGCGTGAGGGCCAAGATGGGGGCGTTGTGGGAGAAGCTCCGAAAGAAGTGAGGAGGATGGCGGCGGGGCCGGTTCAAGTGGTGAACGCCAGGCAACAGGATCATTTCAGGTCGCGGTTGAATGTTCCATTCGTCGGCATCCGAGGGGGGATAGACCATGAATCGGAGTCCCATGAATAGGCTGTGTGCAACGCGGCTGCACTTCGCCGCGGTCTTGCTGCTTTGCGCCTCTGCCATCATGTGGCCGGCGACCGCCATGGCGCAGGCCAACCTCGTGATCCAGAACAACTTCGAAAAGGCCCAGAATGCAGCCACGTACTTCTCCGATAACTACACGGATGACCAGGTCTGGCTGTATTTCCTGAATTCCGGCGGCCACGTCTCGTATACCACGGCCAAGGGCGGCGCTACCCAGACTGTGCAGGACGCCCAATCTGTCAAGCTGAGCACGGTCAAGGGCGGGAAATTCACCC
>JBBIKI010000104.1:0-8661 GCA_037445535.1 Acidobacteriota bacterium
GCTTGACGTACAGTTTTCGCGATAGAACGGGCTGTCCTTTATGTTCGAACATGTGACTCCCTCTGGTGCTGAGGCCGCGGGGCGAGACGCTGGACGTCAGACGTGAGACGCAAGACGCGAGACGCGAATGGGTGACCGGGTGATCGAGTAAGAAGAAAGAGCCGAGCGGTCGCGGCGTTCGCGCCGAGCTTCCTGTCCTTCCGCTCGCGATCTACCCAGCGAGGCACGAGACCCCGGCGCGTAGTTTCTCCTTACCGTTTACTTTTCACTTCTCCCTCACTCCTCACTGACCTTATCCCCCTCCCCCATAGGCACTCCACAGGAGTTTCACGGCGATGGCCACGGCCACGGTGATGAGGACGGGCCTCACGAGCTTGGCTCCCCGGGTGAGCACCAGCCGGGCGCCCAGCCGCCCGCCCAAAAACTGGCCCCCCGCCATCACCAATCCTGGCGCGAAGTGGACGTTTCCCATGGCCAGGAAAACGGCGAGGGAGAGGAGGTTGCTCGTGAAATTCATGACCTTCGTGTGGGCCGTGGCCCGCCGCAGCTCGTATCCCAGCAGAAGCACGTAGGCGAGGGCCCAGAAGGAGCCCGTGCCGGGGCCGAAGAAGCCGTCGTAGAACCCGATGCCCAGCCCGAAAAGGAGGTGGAACGAGAAGACCTTCATGCGGGACCGGGTCTCCTCGTGGCCTAAGCGCGGGGTAATCAGGACGTATGCGGCCATGGCGATGAGGAGGACGGGGATGAGGCGTTTGAGAAACTCCGCGGGCACCTGTCCCACGGCCCAGGCGCCCGCTGCCGCGCCCAGGGCGGTGAAGGCGATGCCCCAGGCGCAGTCACGCCAGACCACGGCGCCGCCCCTGGCAAAATGGAAGGTGGCGCTGCCCGAGCCGAAGCTGGCCTGGAACTTGTTGGTCCCCAGGGCGTCCAGGGGCGACCAGCCCAGCCCCATGAGGACCGGCACGGTGATCAGCCCGCCGCCCCCGGCGATGGTGTCCGCCGTCCCCGCGAAGAGGGCCGTCAGGAAGAGGACGGGATAGAGCCAGGGACCGCCCGTCATGGCCAGAGGGTGCGGGGAGTCCCCCGCCCGGGAGACGCTCTCCTCATTTGGCCTTCTTGGCGGCCCCCTTGCGGGCCTTGGCGTGCTGGGGCAGGAGGTCGTCCATCCAGGTGAGAGCCGCCATCATGTTGGGAAATCCCACGAGGGTGAGAGCCAGAAAGGCGGCATGGCGGATCTCCGCAGGCTTCAGCCCCAGGTCCAGGCTCTTGCGCGTGTGGGAGTGGACCGCTCCCTCGTGGCGCGCGCCGATGGCGATGCCCAGCTTCACGAGGGCCCGCTCGCGTTTGGAGAGCGGGCCCGCCTCGTGGCACCGCTTGGAGAGTTCCTCGTAAGCTTCCGCCAGGTCAGGCTGGGTCTGGGTGAACGCCGTAAACGCCTTGGGCAACTTGGCCATGGGATCCTCCCCGCCCGCCTCGTGGCGCCTCGGCGCTGGCGGGCACGTGAGGCCCAGCATATCACGGAGCGCCCCTCGGAGGCGCCGTCTCCGCAAGGCCCGCGCCGCGCTCAGGTCTTCGCGAGGTGGGCCGCGGAGGCGGAGAGCGGGAAGGAGGCGAGACGGTCCAGGAGGCGCCCGATCTCCTCCTCCACAAGGACGAGGGCCCGGTGCTTCGCGGACAGAAATCCGGTGTCTGCCTGGTGGTCGAAGAGGGCCAGGAGAGGATCGAAGAAGCCGTTCACGTTCAGGAGGGCACAGGGTTTGGTATGCAGGCCGAGCTGGGCCCACGTGAGTACCTCGCAGAACTCCTCCACGGTGCCAAAGCCGCCGGGCAGGGCCAAGAAGGCATCGCTGAGTTCCGCCATGAGGGCCTTGCGCTCGTGCATGGATCCCACCACCCGCAGCTCGGTCACGCCTCGGTGGCCCAGTTCGAGGTTGTTGAGGAACGTTGGGATGACGCCCACGGCCCGGCCCCCCGAGGCCATGACCTCGTCGGCCAGAATTCCCATGAGGCCGATGGAGCCGCCTCCGTACACCAACCCTATGGCGCGGGAGGCCAGCGCCCGGCCCAGGCGCCGCGCCGTCTCGGCGTACATGGGGTCCTTGCCGCCGCTCGACCCGCAAAAAATGCACAGATTCATGTTAGAAGGCCTCCGGGAGGCGGACAGGGAACGTGAAAAGGTAAAAGTAGAAAGTAAGAAGCAAGGGAAAAGCAAAAAACCAAACACGAGAGCGAAACCTTGTTGTCTGCCATGGGCCCTCGCGTCTCGCCTCAATCCGCCACGGGGCGGAAGCCCTCGCCGAGGACCTCGTGGGCTTCGGAGACCACCACGAAGGCGTCGGGGTCGATGTCGGCGATGAGGCGTTTGAGGGCGCTGATCTGGGACCTCGAGACGACCACGTAGAGGACGGGACGAGGCTCCCTGCTGAATCCGCCCCAGCCTTGGAGGACCGTGAGGCCCCGCCCGATCTCACCCAGGATCGCCTGCCTCACGTCCTCCGGTTTCTCGGAGATGATGGTCACCGCCCGGGCGTAGCCCAGGCCCTCCTGGACCGTGTCCAGAACCCGGCTGGAGATGTAGTTCACGATGAGGGCGTAGAGCACCGGCACGAGGCCCACGACGGGAATGGCCACCAGGAGGATGAGGGTGTTGCTGAGGAGGAACACGGTTCCGAAGGACACGCGGCGGTACCGGTAGACGAGCTGGGCCACGATGTCCGTTCCCCCCGTGGTCCCGCCCGCTCGGAGCACAAGGCCGATGCCCAGGCCATCCACGAGCCCTCCGAAGAGGGTGTAGATGAGGGGGTCCCCCTGAATCGCCGGGAGGAGGGGGTGGAGGGCATCAATGCCCAGGCTCATGACGGTGGTGGCGTAGAGGGTCTTGACCAACAGCTTGAAGCCTCCTCCCCACCGGATGGCCGCGAGAAAGAGGGGCACGTTGAGGATAAGGGCCACCACGCCCACGGGCCATGCCCAGAGGAAGTGGGCGAGCATGGCCAGGCCCGTGACGCCCGCCGACACGACCTTGTTGGGCGTGAGGAAGAGGTCAACCCCCGCGGCGGCGATGAGGGCCCCGGCCGTGATGAGGAGGTAATCCTGCACCGCCCGCAGGATCTTGCCCCGGCGGAAGGAAGGGGGGACCGGCATGGGAGCCTCCCCGGGCTTGGAGTGAAGGACGGCCGTCATTGAAGCAGGCGCTCCACGTCCTTGGCCGGGGCGGGTTCCTTGAAGTAAAAGCCCTGGACGGCATCACATCCCGTCTCGCGAAGGAATCGAAGCTGCTCCACGTTCTCCACCCCTTCCGCCACCACTTTGAGCCCCAGGCCGTGGCCCATGGTGACCACGGCGCGGACGATGGCCGCGTCATCAGGATCGTGAGGCACGTCCTGCACGAAGGAGTGGTCGATTTTCAGCTCGTGGATGGGGAATTTCTTGAGGTAGGCGAGGGACGAATATCCCGTGCCGAAGTCGTCGATGGCGATGGATATCCCCAGGTCATGGAGGCGCCGCAGAACCGCCGCGGTGTTGTCCATGTCGGCCATGGCCGTGCTCTCCGTAATCTCCAGTTCGAGGTCGTGGGGATCGAGCCCCGTGGACCTGAGCACGAGGGTGATGGTATCCAGAAGATCGCGCTGCTGGAACTGCCGGGCCGACAGGTTCACGGAGACCCGCACGGGCCCGTGGCCGGCCTTTTGCCACATCCGGTTCTGGGCGCAGGCTTCGTAGAGTATCCACTCTCCCAAGGGAAGGATGAGGCCCGTTTCTTCCGCCAAAGGGATGAACTTGTGGGGAAGCAGAAGCCCCAGCTCGGGGTGCTCCCAGCGGGCCAGCGCCTCCATGGCCAGCACCCGCGTGCCCTTCAGGTCCATGATGGGCTGGTAGAACGCCTTGAACTCCCGCCCCTCGATGGCTTTCCTCAGCCGGTTCTTGAGGGTGGCCTGCTCGGCGGCCTGGGCGCTCAGATCCGAGGTCACCCACTGGAAGGCGTTGCCCCCGTGGGCCCGGGCGCGAAGCAGCGCAATGTCCGCGTTTTTGAGCAGGCCCTCCATGTCGTCGCCGTCCGTGGGGAAGAGGGAGAGACCGAGACTCAGCGTCACGTGGACCTCGTGCCCCGCCACCATGAAGGGCCGTCCCAAGTCCGCCAGGAGGCGTTTGGCCACTTCCTCGGAGACCGGCTCGCCGCGGCGGCCCGGCAGGAGAATGGCGAACTCGTCGCTGCCCATGCGCGCTACCGTGGCCTCGCCGCCGGCTGCGGACACCAGGCGCCGGGAGACACCTTGAAGCATCAGGTCGCCCACGTCATGCCCGAGGGCGTCGTTCACGTCCTTGAACCGGTCCAAGTCCACGAGGATGATGCCGAGGACATCCTCTTCCTTTCTGGCCCGTGCGATGGCCCTGCTGAGCACCTCGTAAAAGAGGAGCCGGTTGGGAAGCCCCGTGAGGAAGTCGTAGTGGGCCAAGTGGTTCAGGCGCTCCTCGGCCAGCTTGCGGTCGGTGATGTCAAACGCCGTGGCCACGCCGGCCGGTTTCCCTCCCAGATCCGTGGCCCCGGCGTTGAACTCCACCCAGCGCTCGCCTCCGTTTTTCGTAAGGATCTTGATCTCGTAGTGGGTCGGCACCGGGTCTCCGCGCTGCCGGGCCAAGCCGCGTTCCCTGACCGCCTCCCGGTGGTCAGGAGCGACGATGTCCCAGAACCGCATGGAGAGCAGCTCCTCGCGGGTATATCCCGTGATCCGTTCCGTGGCCGGATTTACGTAGATCCATGACGTGCCCTGGTACATGAGAATGGCGGCTGTCGTGTTCTCGGCGAAGGTTCGGAACCGGGCCTCGCTCTCCCGTAAGGCCTCAATCGTTTTGAGGCGTTCGGTGAGGTCCTCCATGTACACGAGGAAAGCCGGGCCGTCGGCGAGGGCAAGGGGTGCCACCTGGACGTGGGCGGCGAAGGTGGTTCCGTCCGCCCGGAGTCCCGCAGTATCATAGGCGGACGGGACGGGTTCTCCCGCTGCGCGGCTGGCCATGAGCTGCGCCACGCGTTCCCGGCCCTCCGAACCGATGAAATCCAGGATGGAACGTCCTTCCGCTTGGGCCCGGTCTGAAACCCCGAACATGCGGAGGAAAGCACCGTTGGCGTATAGGATGATCCCGCCCCTGTGGAGGAAGATGGCCACGGGCGACTTCTCAATAATGTCGCGGTAGTGCTGTTCCGACTGGGCGAGGGTTCTAAACTTCGACGTTCTCCTGTAGTAAACGAAGAAGAGCCCCGCATGGACCGCCAGAAAGAGGAAGACCGCGAGTCCTACCATCAGGACCCGCTCCCAGTCCACGGGAGGCCGCTCGGGCAGCCACTGCTGCACCACGTGCCCGTAGGTTCCTCCCTTCCGAAGCTGGCGCAGGGTCTCATCAAAGGCGGCGCGTTCGGGCTCCATGCTCAGACGCATGGCGAAGGCGATGTCGTCCCGGCTGAAAAAATACACGCCGAAAAAGCCCCGGCTGATGACCAGCTCGCCCGGATACTTCTTGTGGATAAGGAAGAGGCTGTTCAGATAGTCGTTGAGGATCCCGTCCACCTCGCCCGACTGGAGGGCTTGGAAGCAGCCCTCCGTGCTGTCATAGGCTCGAATGTCCATGTGGAGATGACCGGAGCGGCTGAGCTCCGACGCCAGGGATTCACCCGTGGCGCCGCGCTTGACGCCCACTCGAAGGCCCGCCAGCCCCGCGGGCGGCCGCACCATGTGGTCCGCCCGTGTGACGAGGACGAGGCCGCTGTGCAGGTAGGGGTCAGTGAAAAGCATCTCCCGGCGGCGTTCAGGCGTTACGTAAATGGCGCCCATGGCCAGATCCGCGGTGCCGGTCTTGACGCGGGCCAGCAGCTCCGGAAAGGGCAGCCACTCGATGTCGTAGGTCCAGCCTCTGGCCGAACAGACCAAGTTGAGAAGGTCCACGTCCAATCCTTTGGCCGCGCCCTCCACCTGAAAGGCGAAGGGTTCGTAGGAGGCGGCTACCACCCGGAGGTGCGTGGGCTTAGGTTCCGGTGCCTGGCCCCAGGGGAGGGCGGGCACCAGGGCGCAGCCGAGGGCCACCGCCGCGAGGAAACCCCGGCGTCGGGGCGCGCTCCCTGCAGCGGCTCGTGGGTGCGGTTCCATGGTGCGCTCTCCCCTTCCTGGCAGGCCCGGCCGCTCACACGACGTGGCACACCCTGTTTTTGCCCGTGCGCTTGGCCCGGTACAGCGCCAGGTCGGCCTGTTCAAGCACCTTGTGGTGATCATCGCCCTGCTCAGGATAGGCCGCCACGCCCACCGAGAGGGTGACTCGGACGGGGCCGCCCCCGCCGGGAACGAGTGTTCTGATCTGGTCCACCGAGGCCCTGATCCGTTCGGCCACGAGCCGGGCTTGTTCGCCCGTCCTCCTGGGCAGAAACACGGCAAACTCCTCGCCGCCGTATCGCGCGGCGATGTCTTCCTTCCGGATGGAGGCGGCGAGGACTTCGGCCACGGCCCGGAGCATGGCGTCCCCCGCGAGGTGGCCGTGGGTGTCATTGACGTCTTTGAAGTTGTCCAGGTCCATCATGAGGACGGCGTAAGATTGCCGAGACTCGTCGTGCTCCCGCGCCCCCGCCGCGAGGGCCTCCTGGAAATAGCCGTGGTTGTAGAGCCCCGTGAGGCCATCGATGACGGCTTGCCGCTTGATCTGGGCGTGCACCTGGGCCGTTTCCAGAGCGTGGACCGTCTGGTTGGCCAGGACTTCCAAGGCCCGGAGGGTTTCCATGGAAGGTACCTTGCCGTCCATGGGTTCATCCACGGAGATGATGCCCAGGAGGCGGTCGTCCTTGTCCACGAGAGGCACGAGCAGCATGTCCATGGGGTCCCAGTCGTCCAGGTCCTTCGCCGGCCGGGGGTTCTGAGGAAGAATGTCATAGGGACGGGGTTGGACGTCCGTGTGCCGTATGAGGTAGCACCCGCCCACGCGGTATGTGTCCTTGATGTAGTCAAGGAGGTCCGCGGCGGGGGGGTGCACGGCCCGAATCTCCTCCCAGCGTTCGTCCTCGCCCGCCTGGGCGATACGCTCGAAACAGCCCTCCTCCTCGTGGTACAGGCTGATGAGGACGGTCTGGAAGCCGATCCCCTCCCTGATGCCCAGGGCCACCTTCTGCAAGATGCCCTGGATGTCCAAGTGCACCCTGAGCAGGTTGGAGATCTGGAGGATCTGGGAGAGGTAGTCGGTCTGGTGAATGAGCTTCCTGTTGGTGGCCAGGAGCTGCTGCTTGAGAATCTCATCCTGCACGTGGCTGGCGATCTGGGCCAGGGCCATCTCCAGGAACTTCACGTCGCTGTCCAGGAACGGCTCCGGCGCGGTCCGCTCGACCACGAGGATGCCGAAGGCCACCTCGGAGGTGGCCAGGGCAAGGATGATCTGATGCTTCGCCTCCGGGTGCAAAAAAGGTTTGAGGCGGGGCTCCGACGTGATCCTGGGTTGCCGCAGGGCGGCTTCCTCCAGGAGATCCATGAGGGCGTCCTTCACGCCGTGAGGGTCCGCGGGGAGGTCCCCCAGGCTGTGGAGGAAGGGCTCTTCCACGTGCAGGGCGGGGAGGACCAGGAGAAGCTCCCGGTCCCAAGGCACGAACTCCTTCAGGCCCCGCAGGAGGTCGCTCAGAAACGTCCCCTGCTCCAAAGAGCCCGAGGAGGTCATGGTGAGTTGCTGAAGGAACTCCTGCCGTCCGCCGGCCTGGATGAGGGCGAGGTTCTTCTCCTCCATGTTGGCGTTGAGGTGGAGGGCCCACACGATGACCAGGAGGGGGATGCTCGCCAGCGCAAGCTGGATCATGTTGCGGTGGAGGATTTCGAAAACGACGAGAGTCATGAACGGAAGGGAGAGCGGCAGCCAGACCGCCATCTGAAGCAAGTAACGGCCCAGAAACGCGGGAGTGACCGGCGTTCCGACGGTGATGCGGTCCAGGAGATACCCCGTCAGGTTGATGAGGGCGAAGGCTACCATGCCGAGGCCCAGGCCGAGGAGCCAAAGCGGGGAATCGGCCGGGAGTCCAGCCGACATGGCCAGCAGAAGGCGGCCGGCCAGGGTGAAGGAGAGCACCGTGTTGAGCGTGTCGAACACGTTCACCAGCTTCACGCCTCTCAGCCGCCGGGTGTAGGCTCGGTTTAGGAGCAGGCCCAGCCCCGCCAGCAGCCCCGAGATGAGCGGATTTTGGAACAAGACCACGGCGGGCAAGGCGATGGCGTAATCCACGCTCATGCGCGAGGTGGACCCGGGCAGGCGAACGTCGTATCCGTAAGCTAAAAAGAAGAGGACGAGAACGACGGGCGCGGCCCAGAGGGCCCGCCCCTCGAAGCCAGTCTGGGCGGCCAGGGCCGCCACCGCCGCTCCGAAGAGTACGATGAGCAGATAGTGCCTTTGCCGGTTCCCCTCTCCCATGACAAGGGTTCCTTAGCGTTTCAAGATACTACAAGAGACCGGACGCCGCCAGCCGCCCGGTCTCTCCCAAATTCCGCGATGGAATTCTCTTGCATTCGGAAACCGGGAGGCTTTGGGATTAGCCCGCTCGGCCTCCATGGCGGGGAGGGCCATTCCCTCCCCGCCCCGCGGGCAAAGCCCGCAGGGGACCCTACCCCACCCTTGGAGCCTCCTCGCCAGGCTCGGAGGCGGCCCCAA
>JBBIKI010000105.1:0-8622 GCA_037445535.1 Acidobacteriota bacterium
AACCCCTGTTACCGACGTGAGAGGCCGGTGTCCTAACCGCTGAACGAACGGGCCAAAAATGGCTGGGGAGGGAGGACTTGAACCCCCAACTTCCTGGTCCAGAGCCAGGCGTTCCACCAGTTGAACTACTCCCCAGTGGAATGATAATTTTATTCAAAACGGCCCCGGGTGTCAAGTGCGGGGGTTGACGTAAGCTCTCCCATCATGTACAGTTACCCACCTGGTGGGATCGTAGCTCAGTTTGGTTAGAGCGCCGGCCTGTCACGTCGGAGGTCGCGGGTTCGAGCCCCGTCGGTCCCGCCACCACAACTTGAAGTAGTCCGCAGGGAGCGCCTGAGAGAACCGGGCGCTCTTGGCGCGTCCAAGGGGCGAGAAGGCCCCACCCAGGCCCGCCTCAGCGGGCTGCTCCTGGGACTCCTTAGACTCAAGACCCGGGGCGTTCCCCCGAAGGCAGGCTCCAGCAGGCCCGGAGGCCCGCTGGCGGCTGTGACGAGAGCGCGAGCGAGGAGCGAGCGCCCGCAGGGTTGCGGAGCATGGCGAGGGCCCCGCCCCGGGAACCGACGGCGAGATGTGATAAAATCCAAACATGGGACGCACTCAGCGCCCCTTCCCCTTGAGGTGAAGCCCCGTGTCCGATCCGCTCCTGGACAGCCTGAATCCCGAACAGCGTGAAGCGGTGACCCATGAGGGCGGTCCAGCCCTGGTGCTGGCCGGCGCGGGCTCGGGCAAGACACGAGTCATCGCCCACCGCATCGCGTTCCTGATCACGGAGAAGCACGCCTCCCCCCACAACATCCTCGCCGTGACCTTCACCAACAAGGCCGCGAGGGAGATGCGGGAGCGCGTCTGCGCCCTCCTGCGCAAGCAGGCCCTGCCGTTCCTCTGGCTCGGGACCTTCCACGGCATCTGCGTGCGCCTGCTGCGGGCCGACGTGGAGGCCCTGGGCGGCCCGCACACGAGGGACTTCACGATTCTGGACGCGGACGACGCCCTGTCCATGGTCCGCCATTTCCTCAAGGAGCGCGGCTTGTCGGACCGGAACTTCCAGCCCCGTGCGGTGGCCTCCGCCATCAGCAAGGCCAAGTGCGACGGGGTGGACGCGGGCCACTTCGCCTCCAAAGCGCAGAGCCACTTCGCCCTCTCCATCGCCCCCGTCTACGCCGACTACGAGCGCCGCCTGGCGGCGAGCAATACGGTGGACTTCGACGACCTCCTCCTGCTCGCGCTGCGGCTTCTGGACGAGAAGGATGAGGTGCGGGAGAAGTATCAGCGGCAGTTCCAGCACATTCTCGTGGACGAGTACCAGGACACGAACCGCATCCAGTACCGCCTGTTGAAAAGCTTCTCGGGAAAATGGGGCAACGTCTTCGCGGTGGGGGACGAGGACCAGTCCATCTACAAGTGGCGCGGGGCCGACATCCAGAACATCCTGGATTTCACGAGGGATTTCAAGGGTGCCAAGGTCATCAAGCTGGAGCGGAACTACCGCTCCTCCCAGCCCATCCTCGACGCCGCCAACGCCCTCGTCTCCCGCAACACCCAGCGCCTGGGCAAGAGCCTCTGGACGGACCGGGACGGGGGCACCAAGGCCCGGCTCTTCGCCGCGCCCACCGAACGGGAGGAAGCGGCGTGGGTCATGGACACCTTGCAGACCCTCCACGCCCGGTTCGGGTGGAGGCAGATGGCGGTCCTCTACCGCACCAACGCCCAGTCGCGAAGCTTCGAAGAAGCGGCCCTCAACCGGCGCATCCCCTACCAGGTGGTGGGCGGCCTCAAGTTCTACGAGCGAAAGGAGGTCAAGGACGTCCTGGCCTACCTCCACGTGGCCCTCAACCCCCTGAACCGGGTGGCCCTTATGCGCATTCTCAACGTGCCCGCCCGGGGCATCGGCAAGACGACCCAGGACCAGATGGAAGCCCTGGCCCAGGATCGGAGTACGTCTCTCATGGAGGCCCTCCGCTTAGCCGTGGAGGAGGATCTCGTGGCTACCCGCACCAAGGTGGCCCTCAGGGGCTTCCTGGACCTGGCCGAGCAAATCCAAACCCGCACGCGGACCATGGCTCCCGCGGCCCTCGCCGAGTGGGTCCTGTCGGCCACCGGGTACGTCGAGTACCTCACGGCCCAGTCGGAAGGGGGCGTGGATCCGCAAGCGCGCATCGAGAACATCCAGGAACTCATTTCGGCCATGCGCGAGTTCGAGCTTCGGGAAGAGGGGGGCGACCTTCGCCTTTTTCTTGAGCGGCAGGCACTGGCCAGCGATCAGGACGACCTGAAGGAGGGCTTTGCCCAGGAATCGGTGAAGCTCATGACTATCCACGCCGCCAAGGGCCTGGAGTTCCCCGTGGTTTGCCTTGCGGGCCTCGAGCAGGAGCTCTTTCCGCACACCCTCTCCTCGCGGACGGAGGATGGCGTGGAGGAGGAGCGCCGCTTGTGCTACGTGGGCATGACGCGGGCCATGGACCATCTCTTCCTCTCATGGGCGCACCAGCGTTACGTCTTCGGCGTCCCTCAGAGCCGCCTGCCGTCGCCCTTCCTGGGCGAGATCCCACCGTTGCTCGTCGAGGAAGTGGGGGGCGTGAGCCGGGCTCCCGTGAGCCTGCAAGAGGCCGCCGCGTTCATCGCCCAAACTCAAAAGGCTCAGGCCAAGCCCATGTACCGAACGGGCGCGAGGGTTCACCATCCCAAGTTCGGGTTCGGGATCGTCTTGGGCACGGAGGGCGCCGGCGACGACCTCAAGGTCTCCGTGTCTTTCAACAGATTTGGCAAGAAGAAACTCGTGGCCAAGCTGGCGAAGATGGACGTGGTGTGATGGGCCGCAGAGAGGCTTTGGTGCGTGGCGTGGCGGGAGGCGCCTTCGGGGTTGGTGCATATGGCCCACGCCGGGGGACCGTATCCATCCGGCTTGACAGCTTCGGCTCCCTGTGCGTATTCTTATCGACCCGGGGCCAAAGCGCCGTCCGGTTCCGGGGGAGGTAACCCAAGTGCTGTCCTACCTGCCGATCGGCATCTTCGTGGCCATAGCTCTGGCCATCGTGCCCTTGACCATGAGTCTGGGGTGGCTCTTGCGCCCCAAGCGGTACGATCCGGTGAAACTGGAGCCGTACGAGTGCGGCATCGAGGTCCACGACTCCCCGCGGGGAAAGGTCTCCGTACACTTCTACCTGGTGGCCGTGGTCTTTCTGGTCTTTGACGTGGAAACCATCTTCCTCCTGCCCTGGGCCGTGGCCTTCGACCGCCTCAAGCTCTTCGGCTTCGTCGAGGTCGTGGTCTTTCTGGTGCTCCTCATCGCGGCGTACGTGTACGTCTGGATGAAGGGTGCCCTGAGGTGGGAGGAATGAACGAAAGCTATCCCTCCTGGGTCGGGTTTACCAAGCTCGACTGGGCCCTCGATTACTGCCGCCGCAATTCCCTCTGGCCCATGACCTTCGGGCTGGCGTGCTGTGCCATCGAGATGATCGCCACCTCGGCCAGCCGCTATGACATCTCGCGGTTCGGCTCCGAGGTCTTTCGGCCGTCGCCGCGCCAGAGCGACGTCATGATCGTGGCGGGCACCGTCACCGAGAAGATGGCGCCTCTCGTGCGGCGCCTCTACGACCAGATGCCTGATCCCAAATGGATCATCGGCATGGGCGTATGCACGGTGGCGGGCGGACCCTTCGACACCTACGCGGTGGTGCAGGGCATCTCAAAGCTGGTGCCGGTGGACGTCTACATTCCCGGCTGCCCGCCGCGCCCGGAGGCCCTCCTCTATGGCCTCCTCAAGCTGCAAGACAAGATCCGAACCCCCAAGGTGGCCCACGAGAGCTTCCACCGCGGGCCTCTCCTGGACCGGCCTACGGAGGGCTGGATGAAGAAGGGCGAGGAAATCCCCGAGGTGGTGGAGCGCTTCGAGCAGAAGGGCCTCGGCGTTCAGCACGGCCAGTTGGTGAAGTGACATGAGCGACGAAGAGAAGACCGGCCAGCCCGAACCCCCAGCCGCATCCGAGGCTCCCAAGGCTCCAAAGGCGCAGGCCTCCGCGGCCGCCCCGGAGGCTGGCGCACCTTTGGAACCCGCGGCTCCGCCGCCGCCCAAGCCCGCGCCCCCGCCGCCCAAGCCCGCGGTGCCGCCGGCCCCCAAGACGTGGGAGCCCACGGGCGAAGTAGTGGCCACGCCCGTCACGGAGAAGCTGGCGGCGGCCTTCGGTGACGCCGTTCAGGGCGTGAAGAGCCCCTGTGGCGAGGCCATCGTCCTCGTCAAGAAGGATATGCTCGGCGAGGCGCTCGCCTTTCTGAAGACCGACGCGGACTGCGCCATGGACTTTCTGAGCAACCTCACCGCCGCCCACTACCCTGTCAACGACAAGAAGTTCGAGGTGGTGTACGACCTCTATTCCGTGGCCAGGCGCCACAGCGTTCGCGTGAAGGTGGCCCTGGACGACGGCGAATCCTGTCCGTCGGCCGTCCCCATATGGCCCACGGCGAATTGGCAGGAGCGCGAGGCGCACGACATGTACGGCATCGTCTTCGAGGGCCACCCCGGCCTCAAGGTCATCCTTCTGCCCGAGGGCTGGGAGGGCCATCCGCTTCGGAAGGAATACCCGCTGGGCGGGCCCAAGGAGGCGGCCATCCGGGCCGACAAGTTCGCCAAGCCCGGCTACATGCCCGACGACCTGGAGGCGGCCGAGCGCATCGCCGAGGAGGGCCGCCGTGACTCCTGAACTCATGGACGCCGCCGGCACATCCCCGCTGCGCAAGACCCTCGAAACCACCACCATGGAGCTCAATTTCGGGCCCCAGCACCCCGCGACCCACGGGGTCTACCGCGCCATCTTGCAGCTCGACGGCGAGCGGGTGGTGGCCATCGAATCGGTCCTGGGCTACCTCCACCGGGGTATCGAGAAGTGGGTCGAGTACCGCACCTACACGAAGGCCACGCCCATTTTTGACCGTCTCGACTACGTGGGGGCTATCCTCAACTGCCACGGGTACGTGGGGGCCGTCGAGAAGCTCATGAAGATCCAGGTATCCAAACGGGCCCAGTACATCCGGGTCGTTCTGGACGAGCTCCAGCGCATCGCCAACCATCTCCTGTGGCTGGGCACCCACGCCCTCGACTTGGGCGCCATGACGGTGCTCTTCTACGGCCTGCGCGAGCGGGAAGTCATCATGGACCTCTTCGAGGCCATGGTGGGCCAGCGCCTCCTCCAGAACGCCTACCCCATCGGCGGGGTCCGCCTGGACTTCCCCCGGGGCTGGGAGCGGGCGTGCAGGAACTTCATGGCGGAACTTCCCAACCGCCTGGACGAGTATGAGACCCTCCTGTCGAGCAACCGCATGTGGCTCCAGCGCACCAAGGGCATCGGGATCATCGGCGGCGCCGAGGCGGTGGCCCTGGGCCTTTCGGGCCCCACGCTCCGGGGTTCGGGCGTTTACTTCGACGTGCGCAAGTGTATCCCCTACGGCTCTTACGAGGACTTCGATTTTGAGGTTCCCCTGGGGGAGAACGGTGACGTGTACGACCGGTACATCGTGCGCGTCCGGGAGATGCGCCAGAGCCTTCGGATACTCCAGCAGGCGCTCGACGGCATGCCCGAGGGCCCGCTCATGCCCGAGAAGCTCTCCAAGATCATCCGTCCGCCGGCCGGCGAAGCCTACTTCTCCGTGGAAGGCGCCAAGGGCCAGTTGGGCTATTACCTTGTGAGCGACGGAACAGACAAGCCGTGGAAATGCCACGTCCGGTCGCCTTCGTTCATCAACCTCCAAGGCCTGGAGAAGATGGTCGTGGGCGGGCTCGTGGCCGACGTCGTCGCCAACATCGGCTCCCTTGACATCGTGCTCGGCGAAGTGGACCGGTAGGGGGACGGGCATGACCTTTGAATCGCTCATGACCTATGTGGGCTGGCCCCTGATCAAGATCGTGATCCTGCTGGGAGTGGTGGCGTTCTGCGTGGCCTACACGGTCTACATCGAGCGCCGGCTCCTGGGCTTCTTCCAGTCGCGGGTGGGCCCCAACCGCGTGGGACCCTTCGGCCTCATTCAGCCCATCGCCGACGGGCTCAAACTCATCCTGAAAGAGGACATCATCCCCGCCAGCGCCCAGCCCTTCCTCTTCCGGGTTGCCCCCATCTTCGCCATCGTGCCCGCCTTCGTTGGGTTCGCCATCATTTCCTTCGCGCCGCCCCTCGTGACGGGTGCGGGAGTCGTGCACCCCTTCGTGGTCAAGGACGTGAACCTCGGCATGCTGTTCCTCCTTTCCATCACGTCCTTGGGCGTCTTCGGCATCGTCCTCGCGGGCTGGTCCTCCGGCTCCAAGTACCCGCTCTTCGGGAGCCTGCGCTCCGCGAGCCAAATGCTCTCCTACGAGATTCCCCTCACCCTCTCGGTTCTTTCTGTGATCCTCATGGCGGGGTCCTTCCGCCTGAGTGACATCGTGGACGCCCAGTCCAAGCTGCCCTTCGCCATTCCGCTTATCCTGGCTTTCGGGGTCTACGTGATCTCCGCCGTGGCGGAAACCAACCGCATCCCCTTCGATCTGCCGGAGGGCGAAAGCGAGCTGGTGGGCGGCTTCCACACGGAGTACTCGGGCATGCGCTTCGCGTTCTACTTCCTGGCCGAATACGCCAACGTGGTTCTCGTGTGCTGCGTGGCCACCTCCCTGTTCCTGGGCGGCTACAAGATCCCCTTCCTTCCCTACGAGACCCTCCTGGCCGCCCATCCTGTGCTGGTGAGCGCCCTCGGTCTCGCCGTGTTCGGGGTGAAGGCGGTCCTGTTCCTCTACTTCTACATCTGGATCCGCGCCACCTTCCCAAGGTACCGCTACGACCAGCTCCTCAGGATCGGATGGATGGTTCTTTTGCCCATCGCCCTGCTGAACCTGTTCCTGGTGGCCGGAATCAAGCTCTGGCTTTTGAGGTGACATGATGCCCGGAGCGTTGCACCGCCTCGTGCGGATGATGACTTTTCCCGAACTCGCCTCTGGCCTTGGGGTGACTTTCCAGTGGTTCCACAAGCCCAAGGTGACCGAGTTCTACCCGGACAAGCGGCCCGTGCTGCCCTACCGCGCCAAGGGCCGCCTCCACGTGGACCTGGAGACGTGCATCTCGTGCAAGATGTGCGAGCGGGCATGCCCGGAGGACTGCATCAAGGTCTTCCAGCCGCCGAAGGAGGTCTTCAAGACCGACAAGCGGCCCGTGCAGTTCTTCATTTCGCTCGAACACTGCATCCACTGCGGCATGTGCGTGGACCCTTGCCCCACGGGGTCCATCCACCACTCGCAGGAGTTCGAGATGGCCAGCTACAAGCGCAACGATTTTCTCTTCGACAAAACCACCCTGCCCTACGACCTCGATGTGAGACACTTCAAGCAGGGGCTTCTAGAAAACGTTGAGGATCAAGATGCGTAGAGCCTCTTGGTTTGTTTTTAAGCTGACGGCTGAAGGCTGAAAGCTCCAGTTCTGAGGAGTGGGGATGGCGATCGGGTGGATCCTTCTATTCGCGCTCATCATCGCATGCGCCCTGGGCGTGGTCATTTCGCGCAGCCCCATCGCCTCCGCGCTCTCGCTTCTGGTGGGCTTCGTCGGCGTGGCGGTTCTCTACCTGGCCCTGAAAGCCGAGTTCGTGGCCGCGGTGCAGGTCCTCGTCTACGCCGGAGGCATTCTGGTCCTGTACATTTTCGGAATCATGCTCACGGACAACGAGGCCCTGCGGCTCACACGGCAGGTCCATTTCCAGGCCTGGCCCGTGTTCCTCCTTGTGATGGTCCTGTTCCTATGGATGGGCCACAAGCTTTATCACAGCGACTATCTGGCCCAGCCCCAAGCGGCGCACGTGATGGTGGTCTCCGGCGAGGACCAGGCCCAGGCGGCAAGGGCCGCCCTCCAGGCGCAGTCCCAAGCCGCTGCGGGGACCAACACCCAGCGCTTGGCTTCGGTCATGTACGGCGAGTTCCTCTACCCCTTCGAAGCGGCCTCCGTGCTCCTCATGGTGGCTGCCCTGGGTGCCGTCTTCCTCGCGAAAAGGGACGTTTGAACCACCAAGGCACCAAGCCAAGAAGAGGAATGGGATCAGGACATGAACATGAATGTCAGCTCCGAGATACCGGCCCAGAAACGGCATGCCCAATTCCATGCTCCTTTCTCGGCGCCTTGGTGTCTTGGTGGTGAAGCTTTAGGGGCCGCGCTATGAGCATGCAAGGGCTGGTGATTCTTGGGTTCGTGCTGTTCTGCCTGGGCCTCTTCGGCGTCCTGGCCCGGCGGAACTTCATCGTGGTCCTGCTCTCCATCGAGCTCATGTTCGCCGCCGCTGGCGTAAATTTCATCGCCTTCTCGGGGCTGTGGCACAACCTCACGGGGCAGGTCTTCACCGTGTTTCTCATCGCCGTGGCTGCGGGCGAGGCGGCCATCGGCCTAGGTCTGCTCATCGCCCTCTACCGCCTCAAACACAGCGCCAACATCGACGACGCGAGCGAGCTGAAGGGGTAGCGAGATGGAATTCGGAATTCGGAATTCGGAATTCGGAAAGGCCGGGAGCTGGGAGCCGGAAGCGGGGAGGGAAAAGGCCCCGCGTTCGGATGCCCCTATGTGCTCCCCGCTCCCTGCTCCCTGCTCCCGCCCTGAGGTGCGCCCATGACTCCCGTATCGCTGC
>JBBIKI010000106.1:0-8418 GCA_037445535.1 Acidobacteriota bacterium
AAAAGTGAAAAGTGAGGAGTGAGGAGTGAGGAGTGAGGAGTGAGGAGTGAGGAGCAACAGACCTCACGCCCTGCGCGGCCTCCTTTTCGAAATCCTAAATCCCAAATCCCAAATCCGAAATCCCCCCTATCTCTTCAACACCGGGTGCCTGAGCTGAAACCCCGTGGCGTCCTGGTAGGCCTTGGCGAGGGCGAGGGTCTGGGCTTCGCCGTAGAGCCGGCCGGTGAAGCATAGGCTCGTGGGCGTGCCATCCTTCGAGCGGAACCCATCGGGGACCACCACCTGCGGGTGGCCCGTGAGGTTGGTGATGGTGAGGTTGGACCCTCCGAAACTCGGACACACGTAGACGTCCACGTCACTGAAGACCTTGTCCATCGCTTCCATGAGGAGGGTCCGGGCGCGGTTGGCCTGGATGTACTGGACCGCGGGGATGAGCTGGGCCTGGCGGAAGATGTTGGGCCAGTCGTCGTCGCCCTGGGCGGTCATGAGGGCGTCGCGCCCGCTCCGGGTGAGGTCGTCGAAGGCCGCGGCGGCTTCGCATGACAGCAGGAGAGCCATGGCGTCGGCGGGCAGATCGGGCAGGACCACGGGCTTGAAGCGGAGGCCCAGGCCCATGAGGACGTCCACGGCCGATTTGTCCAGGAGGGGCCATTCCGTGTCTTTCTCCTTCTTCTCCGCGTCCGGGTCCTGCTCAACCTTTGGCTCGAAGGCGTCCGGCACGTAGCCGACGCGGATCGTCCTGAGGTCGAGGCCGGGATCCCAGGCGAAGGGGGCCTCCGCCACCGTGGGGTCCTCGCCGTCTGGACCCTGGATGGCCGCGAAGACCAGAGCGCAATCTTCCACGGACCTTGTGATGGGGCCGATCTTGTCCATGCTCCAGCTCAGGGCCATGGCTCCGGTCCGGCTCACCCGGCCGAAGGTCGGGCGAAGGCCCGTGGCGCCGCAGCGAGTGCAGGGGGAGACGATGGAGCCGAGGGTTTCGGTCCCCAGGGCGAAGCCCACGCAGCCCGCCGCCACGGCCGAGGCCGGGCCCGCCGAGGATCCCGAGGAGCCCTCCTCCGGGTTCCACGGGTTCCGGGTCTTGCCTCCGAACCACACGTCGCCCATGGCCAGGGCGCCCAGCGTGAGCTTGGCCACCAGAACCGCCCCCGCCGCATCCAGGCGCTTCACCGCCGCCGCATCCTCGTCAATGACTTGGTCTTTGTAGGGAGCGGCGCCCCAGGTGGTGGGGTAGCCCTTCACGGCGAAGAGGTCCTTGGCGCCCCACGGGATGCCGTGCAGGGGGCCGCGGTACCTCCCCGCGGCGATCTCTTCATCGGCCAGGCGGGCTTGGGCCAGGGCCCGGCCCTCCGTAAGGGTCACCGTGAAGTGGAGGAGGGGGTCGTAGCGCTTGAGGCGGGCCAGATACATTTTGGTGAGCTGGGTGGAGGTCACTTTCCGCGCTTTCACGAGGGCGGCGAGCTGAACCACCGGGAGGAAAGCCAGGTCTTCCAAGTCTCGCGGGGCCTCGGCGGCATGGACCTTGGTGGCTTTGACGAAGCTCGGCCCCCGGGGAGGCTGGACGCCTGGGAGAAGGGGCGAGAACCTCAGGGCCGGCGGCACGCTGTTGGGCAGGGGCAAGGCCCGGAGCGCGCCGACATCCTTGGCGAGGCTCTCCAGGCCCTTGAGGAGCTGCTTCCGCTGGGGCTCCGTGAAGGCAAGCCCGGCGATCTTCTCGGCCTGGAGGACCACCTCCTCCGTGAGGGCGCCCTTTTCCTGGGCCAGGGTGAGGAGGGTCTCGGGGAATACGGTGGCGGCGGCGCCCAGGCCGGCTAGGCGGGCGATGAACCGGCGGCGGTCTTCGGCGTACAAGGAATTGGCCTCGGCCACGGCGGCGGATTCGGACATGGGCGCCCTCCTGTGTGGGTATCGTGCTAGGGTCCATTAGACATGCACCCGCCCCCAAGAGGCAAGGTTCGGCTGACGGATGTGGAGCCATCCGCCGGCATGCCGTTTGACGGCATGTGCGGTCCTTCCGTATTCTATCCCCATATGTAATCGAACCGCCGCCGGGGAGACCGGCCAAAGAGAGGTGGCACGGGAGGAGGAGCCCATGAGGCGCGACGTCTTTCGGTTGCTGGTGGCGATACTCCTGGCGTTTGGAATGCCCCTATGGCTGTTGGCCCAGGCGGCGAGCGGGGCCATCTCGGGAACGGTGACGGACGAGACGGGGGCACCCCTGGCCGGCGCCATGGTGACGGCAACGTCGCCGCTCGTGCAGGGCCCCCGGGTTCAGGCCACGGACGAGGAGGGTGAGTTCCTCATCCCCTACCTTCCGCCCGGCAACGATTACGCCGTGTCCGTGGAGATGCCGGGCTTCGCGAGAGTGATCCAGTCCCAGGTGCGGGTGTTCCTGGGCGGCACGGTGAGCCTGCGCCTGGCCCTGGCCAAATCGGGCCAGACAGCCATCGAGGTCAGTACCCGGCCCCCACTCCTGGATATCAAGCACAGCCGGTTGACCACCAACCTCACCCAGGCCGACCTGGAGTTCGTTCCCGTGGGGAGGCAGGTCCAGGACTCCTTCTATCTGGCACCCAACGTCGTGGACTCGGGCCTCAACGCGGCGGCGGGCGTGGGGGTGAGCAATCCAGGCGTGAAGGGTTCCACGGGGGGGGAGAACATCTACGTCATCAACGGGCTGAACCTCACCGATCCCGTGGGCGGCATTCTGGCCACATCCTTCAACTACAACTTCGTGCGCGAGATCGCCGTGAACATCGCGGGGGTGGGGGCCGAGTACGGCCCCTCCACGGGCGGCCTCTTTACGATCATCACGAAATCCGGTTCCAACGACTTTCACGGGGAACTCTTCGGGTACTACACGGGCCAGTCTTTCACGGCCAATGCCGGCTCCGTAAGCCCTGGCGCCGAGGGGGGCCAGCCCTCTCACGGCTACGATTACGGGTTCGACGTGGGAGGCCCTATCATCAAGGACCGCCTGTGGTTCTTTACGGGCCTCAATCCCACCTACAGCTCCCAGCGCAGCGCCGGAGTGTCCATTCTTACCAACGTGCTGTCGGGCCATCAGGCGGGACTGCCCTACCGCTACGACAGTTCCACGAGGGATTGGATCGGCCTGGCCAAGTTTAACTTTCGCGCCAGCACCAACCACCAGCTCGAGCTGAGCATCCTCACGAGCCCCCAGCACGCCTGGCTCAACGAGGGGGTGGGCAACTTCCTGGGCGGGGCGCCCATCGTGCCCGTGACGTACCCCTCCGCGCGCATGACCCGCCGCTACCAATCGGGCTTCGCGGCGGGCCTCAAGTGGTACGCCAACTGGACGCAGAACTTCTACATGGAAACGGAGATCGCACGAATCCAGTCCGCGGGCCAGGTCCTCCCCTGGAATACCTCGGGCTACGCGCAGCCGCAGATCATCAGCTACGACTGGGCGCCGAACGTGAGCGTGGGAAGGGGCACGGGGATCATGGACTGGGACAACCGCACCTCCACCCAGTTCGATTCCAAGGTCACCTATCTGGTCCACCGGCACGAGATCAAGTTCGGCGTGCAGTGGGAGGATCAGAAGTGGGATGCCTACAACGGGTACACGGGGGGCGTCCAGTACGGGGTCCAGGGCCTCCTCCCCTTCGCCACCGATCCCTTTTCGTCCAAGCTGAAAGACTACGCCGTCGTCACCGCGGCCTCCCTCCAGGATCCTCACTGGAAGACCTACGGCGCTTACGTGGCGGGCTTCGCCCAGGACACGTGGTCCCTGGCGGATGGCCTGAGCCTTGCCTGCGGCGTCCGGTGGGAGCGCAACGAGCTCAACCCCCAGTACGGGCAGCACACCTCCTTCGATTCATGGTCCCCCCGCCTGGGCCTCACGTGGGATTTCGCGGGGAACGGGCGGTCCAAGGCGTTTCTCAACTGGGGCCGCTACTACGAGCGCGTTCCCATCGCGGCGAGCTACACCATGGATCCTGGCCACGCTCGGTACTACACCACGACGTACCTGGGCCAGGTGGTGAACACCTACACCTACGGCGCCATCCCGGCCCTGGTTCTTCCGGGGACCAACAACCAGTACAACGACGAGCTCCTGGCGGGCGCCGAGTACGAAGTGGCTCCCGACTTCACCGTGGGATTCAACGCCCTCTTCAGGAGCTTAGGCGAGGTTTTGGAGGACACGGCGTATCTCAACGACCAGGGGGGAATCAGCTACTACCTCATGAATCCTGGCACCAACCAGTGGCCCGCCGTCATGAACCGCTGGGCGCGTGCCTTTCCCGATTACGAGCGCTTCGCGCACCCCGTGCGGAACTACTCGGCTTACACCCTCACGGCTACCAAGCGGTTCTCCAACCACTGGTTCCTGAACGCGAGCTACACCCTCTCGTACCTGAGGGGAAACTACGAGGGCGGTTCGGGGGGCTACGGTCTCACGTCGCTGGCGCCCAACATCAGCAGCGCCTACGACTTCCCCCAGCACATCTACAACCAGAACCGGTACGGCTACCTGCCGCAGGACGTGCGCCACATCCTCAAGGCCCAGATGGGATACCGCTTCGATTTTGGCCTTGCTGTGGGGGCCAACCTCCTGGTCCAGACGGGCCGTCCTTTGGATAAGGTCTACTTGTATCCCCTCAGCGGCCCCGGCTGGGGCGCCCTCTACGCCGCGCCCAGGGGCGAGGACCGGATGCCCGGCCATTGGCAGCTCGACCTGCACGTGGAACAGACCCTGAAGATCGCCCGGTCTTACCTGACGCTCTTCGCGGACGTGTTCAACGTGACCAACCGGCAGACGCCCACGGATATGTACCCCTACTACTACCAGCGGCCTGCCACCTTGCAGGACGTGTACACGGGCCACTTCCAGCGAGATCCCAACTGGGGAAAGCCCACGGCGCTTCAGGCCCCGCGCTCCCTCAGGCTGGGGCTAAAATGGAGCTTCTGACGAGGACCGCGCATGAAGGCGTTGCTGTCACCAACCGGATCCTCCCCTTGGCGCCTTAGCGGCGGAATTGTTGCAGCCGGTATGTCGATGATCCTTTCGGCCTGCGTGAGCCATACCACGACCCCCTACCGGGTGGACGTGATGGGGGGCATGGGCCGTGCCGACCCGCCCGCCGTGCGGCCTCCCGGTCCCCGCCTGGACGTGATCGAGATGTCCGGAGGAGTCTCCGGCAGCCACTACGTACTCAAACTCTACCGGCCCAATCCGTGCGGCGGCTCCCAGGCACCAGAGTTGGGCGCCCTCGCCTACATCAGCGGCACGCCGGGCCCCAAGCGCTGGGTCCTGGTTCTCCCCATCTGGGGCAGCTCCACCTACCCGCCGCGCAAGCTGGTCACGTGGCTCACCCGGGGCCAGCAAGGGATCGAAACAAACGTCGTATGGGTGCAGGATCCAAAGCGCGCCAGCCTCATTGATTTCGCCGCCCTGGAGGAAGCGTCCACGCCCGAGGAGTTCCTCACGGCGCTCTCCCGGTCCGCGGCGTGCATCGGAGCCGCCGCCGACGACGTGCGGGGCTGGATGGACTGGGTGCTTCACCAGCCGAGCGCCGGTCCACGCCGGGTGGGCATCGTGGGGTGCTCCATCGGCGCCATCGTGGGAAGCCTGGCCATGGGACGGGACGGCCGTTTCGGGGCGGGGGTCTTCGCCATGGGGGGCGGGCACCTGGAGGAGATCCTGAGTGAGTGCTACGGGGCGGAGGCGGACGTCCGGCGCCACGCGGCCGAAGCCTTTGGCTGGAGCCGAGAGGACTTTCGCAGGGAAGTGGCGGGGTCCCTGGCCATGGTGGATCCCGTGGCCGTGGCCGGCGCCATCGATCCTGCGGACGTCCTCTTCATTGACGCGGGCAAGGACAGTTGCATCCCCGCCTCCTCCAGAGACGACCTTTGGGAAGCCATGGGCCGCCCCGAGCGGGTCACCCTCGGCTACGATCACAAGACCTCGTTCCTGTCCATGACCTTCCTGGGCCTGGACGAGACCACGCGCCGCATGGTCCGGTTCCTGGATCTCCACCTGCCTCCCGCGCCCGTTCCTTCGGCCACGCCGGCCACGCCGGCCGCGACTCAAGCCAAGGCGGAGTGAGGGGATTCTGAGATGACGGGATGCCGGTGTGCGGGATGAGATGCCTATGAACGGTGAGCCCAGGGTGCGGCGCTCCATGCTGATTACGGGGGCGTCGAGCGGCTTCGGCCTCATGACGGCGAGGCTGGCGCTGGCGCGAGGCTGGCGGGTGGCGGCGGCGGCGCGGCGGCCCATCCCGCTGAACCCTTCGGCGGGTCTCCTTCCTCTCGGTCTGGACGTGACGGACGGCGCGGCCGTGAGCCGGGCCGTTCAGGAGGCCATCGAGGCCTTTGGAACATTGGACGCCGTGGTAAACAACGCGGGTATGGCGAAGTTCGGCACCGCCGAGGAGGCGCCCGAAGCGGCCTTGCGGCTGGAGCTCGACACGAACTTCTTCGGGGCCGTGGCGGTGGCGCGGGCCGTGCTTCCGCACATGCGCGAGAGGCGGAAGGGCCAGATCGTCTTCGTGTCGTCGGACTGGGGCCGTACCGGTATCCCAGGGTTCTCGGGCTACTGCGCCAGCAAGCACGCCCTCGAAGGATGGGCGGAGAGCCTCTTTCATGAGGTTCTGCCCTTCGGCATCGGCGTGACCCTCATCGAGCCAGGTGCCTTCGACACGGGCTTCTCCTCCGCCCCCTTGGCGGCGGCCTCGGATCCGTCGAGCCCCTATGCGGCGCTCTACCGGGCCATCGAGAAGGGGTTCGAGGAGGAGGGCCAGGCCCCCGCGGGAGAGCCCGTGGCCGAAGCGATTTTGCTCGCCGCCTCCGGGCGGGAGCCGCGCCTGCGAGTGCCTGTGGGCCTGGATGCCACGGAATGGTGCGCCGCGCGGTTTAGGGATGGTGAAGAGGAGTTCGTCCGCCAGCTCGGGCGAAGGTACGGTTGGAATTCTTCGGGAGCAGTGAGCAGGGAGCCGTGAGCGGACACTGAGGGGAAGATTGGCCCTTCTTCCCGCTCCCTGCTCCCCGCTACCCGCTCCCGCCTTCGGCCCTCAAAGGAGAACTTTCCATGAGTGAATACCGCATCGAAAAGGATTCCATGGGCGAGGTGAAGGTTCCGGCGGAGGCCCTCTGGGGGGCGCAGACTCAGCGCGCGGTGGAGAACTTCCCCATCAGCGGGCGGCCCATCCCGCCGAGGATGATCCACGCGTTCGGGCGGGTGAAGCGCGCGGCGGCCCTCGTAAACCTGAAGCGCGGCGCGATGGAGGCCAGGCTCGCGGAGGCTATCGCGGCGGCCGCGGCGGAGGTGACAGAAGGCAAGCTCGACGCCCAGTTCCCAGTGGATGTCTTCCAGACGGGCTCGGGCACCTCGTCCAACATGAACGCCAACGAGGTCATCGCCAACCGGGCCATTCAAATCCTGGGCGGCGTTGTGGGGAGCAAGACGCCCGTGCACCCCAACGATCACGTGAATATGGGCCAGTCCAGCAACGACGTGGTGCCCACGGTCATCCACCTGGCGGCTTTGGAGGCGCTGGAACAGGACCTCCTCCCTTCCCTCGGGCTCCTGGCGGAAGCCCTGGAGGAGAAGGCTCGCGACTTCGACCCCGTGGTCAAGATCGGGCGCACCCACCTTCAAGACGCGGTGCCCATCCGGCTGGGGCAGGAATTTTCGGGCTACGCCCGGCAGGTGCGCAACGCCATGAGGCGCGCGAAGGACGCGGAGCCCGCCCTTGGCGAGCTGGCCCTCGGCGGCACGGCCGTGGGCACGGGGCTCAACGCGGCCCCCGGCTTTTCCGAGGCCGTGGTGGCGCTTCTGGGCGAGGAGACTCGGCTGCCCCTGAAGCAGGCCCCCAACCTCTTCGAGGCGCTGGCGGGCCGCGACGCTCTGGTGGAGGCCAGCGGCGCGCTGCGCACCGCAGCCGTGAGCCTCACCAAAATCGCTGAAGACGTCCGCTGGCTCGGCTCGGGGCCGCGGTGCGGCCTCGGGGAGCTCAGGATTCCCGATCTCCAGCCGGGCTCCTCCATCATGCCGGGCAAAGTGAACCCCGTCATGTCCGAGATGCTCGTGATGGTGGCCGCGCAGGTTCTGGGGAACGACCTGGTGGTGGCCCTCTCGGGGCAGCAGGGCCACTTCGAGCTCAACACCATGATGCCCGTCATGGCGGCCAACCTCCTCCAGTCCATCGAGATCCTGAGCGCGGGCGCCAGGGCCTTCGCCAAGAAGTGCGTCCATGGCCTTCGGGCCGACGAGGCGCGCTGCGAGGAGATGGTGGAAAGGAGCCTCGCCATGGTCACCGCCCTCGCCCCCGTCATCGGCTACGACGCCGCCGCGGCCCTCGCCCACGAAGCGCACGCCACGGGACGGACCATCCGGGAGCTCTGCCTCGAAAAGCGGGTGCTGCCCGAAGACCAGCTCGCCAGACTGCT
>JBBIKI010000107.1:0-8357 GCA_037445535.1 Acidobacteriota bacterium
TGGCCGCCGTCTCCCTCTTCACGGGCGGCGTGGGCATCTTCGCCGTCATGCTCATTTCCATCCGCGAACGGACCCGCGAGATCGGCCTGAGGCGCGCCCTGGGAGGCAGGAGGCGTGATATCCGCACCCAGTTCATCCTGGAGGCGGGGGCCCTGGCGGCCATGGGGGGCATGATGGGCGTCGTGGTTGGACTGGGAGGAACCTTGCTCACCTGCCACCTCATGAAGTGGCCGGAGGTCTGGCCGTGGAGCGCGACCCTGTTCGCTACAGGCCTTTCGGTGGCCATGGGCATGGCCTTCGGCCTCTACCCGGCCATGAAGGCGGCGCGCCTGGAACCCGCCACCGCCCTTCACGCCGCGGGATAAGGGCCGGTTGCCATGAAGGAGCGGGTTATTTTCGGGCTCATCGCCTCCGTCCTGGTGTGCACGGGCCTTCTGGCCCGCGCTCAGGAACCCGCCTCGCCCCCGCCTGAGCCCGCCCCCGTCCCGCCGGCCGTGGCGGCCGTGCGACAAGCGTGGCTCGTGCCGAAAGCGGATCTTCCCACGCTCATGCAAGGGCCCGGCTTCTCTCTGGACGACTTCGCCGTGGCGGCCATGGTGAGCCACGCCGCCGGAACCCCCGTGGCGGACGCCGAAGCCCGCAAGAGCAGCCTGGGTTCGTGGACCGAGGTCCTTCGCGCCCAGGGCGGCTACCTCGCGGATCTCGTGTTCAAGGGCAGCCCCCGCTATCACCTGGACCCCTTGCCGCAGAAGAAGGACGGTGATCCATCCGCCTCGGAGGCCCGCATCCTGGCCCTGGCCCGGGTCATGACGCTGGAGCGGCTCACGGGGAAGGGCCCCGGTGTCATCCTCGAGGAATTCCAAACAGGCAAGACCTTCGAAGACCTTCTGAATGCAGCCTCTCAACCCGAGACCCCTCCCAAAAGGAGCAAACCGGACGGCCAGCCCAGGGGACGCCACGGGCAAGGCCCGCCGGGGATGGGAGCACAGGCACCGGGCCCGGGCGGACACGGGCAGATCGGCGAGGGAGAAGGGAGACGTGGCTGACCCCGCGGGATCTCCCATCACGCCATGAGCGCTCCCCCTCCTGAACCGGGCGCCACGCAAGGTACTCCGGTACCTAGCCTGGGCAAACCCCTCCAGACATGGCGGAGCTTGGCCCCGGCCACCCGCAGACTCCTGGCGGCCCGGTTCTGGCGAAGCATCAGCCAGGGCGCCCTTGTAGTGGACCTCGCCCTCTACCTTCACGCTCTGGGCTGGCCTGGAACCTCCATCGGCATGGTCCTCACGGGAGGCGGACTCCTGGGCGCGGCGCTGACGATGGTGGTGGGCGTCACCAGCGACCGCCTGCGCCGCAAGCCCTTCCTACTCGCCTATGAAGGCCTCTCCTGCGCCTGCGCCCTCGTAGCCCTGTCCACGTCCCAGCCTCTCTTGCTGAGCACCGCCATCGTGCTGGCGGGATTCGGCCGGGGGGCCAACGGCGCCGCCGGCCCCTTCTCCCCCGCGGAGCAAGCCTGGCTCGCCGAAGCCGTGGACCCCTCCAGGCGCGGCTTCGTCTACAGCGTGAATACGGCCTTCGGGTTCATCGGCATGGCGATCGGCGCCCTGGCGGCGGCTTCTCCCGCCTGGTGGCAAGGGGCCCTCGGCGCGGCGGGGAGCTTCCGGCCCCTCTTCTTCATCGTGCTGCTGGGCAACGCCATCAACTTCGTCCTCGTGGCGGGCGCCCCAGAAACGGCCAAAGCCGCCCGCCCTGCCCATCGCCCAAGCGAGCCTGGGCTGCGTCCCCAGCATTCCGAGGCGCACTCCAGGGAAAACGGTTTCCTCCTGCGTCTCGTGGGCCTCAACACCCTCAACGGGCTGGCCATCGGCCTCACGGGGCCCCTCATGGCCTACTGGTTCGCCATGAAGTTCAACGTGGGGCCCAGCGCCATCGGCCCCGTCATGGCGGCGACCTTCGCGGTCACGGCTCTCTCGGCCTTCGTGGCGGCGCGCATGACCCAGAGCATGGGGCTGGTTCGCTCGGTCCAGTGGGGGCGCGCGGCCGGCCTCGTCCTTCTCGTCCTCCTGCCGGTCATGCCCTTCTATGCCCTCGCGGCGCTTGCCTATCTCCTAAGG
This sequence comes from Acidobacteriota bacterium, assembly GCA_037445535.1. Lineage (GTDB taxonomy): Bacteria > Acidobacteriota > UBA4820 > UBA4820 > DSQY01 > JAKAJA01. Next base: position 2,115 of record JBBIKI010000107.1, read on the forward strand.
TCCGCCTTCAACCGGGGCACCATCGGGGCGCGCCAGGCCCTCGTGGTCTCCGCCGTCCGGGACCACCGCCGGGGCTTCGCCGTGAGCCTCAACGTCCTCTCCATGATGCTTCCCATGTCCATCGGCCCCACGGTGGCCGGTGCCTTCATTGGCGCAGGGTGGTTCATCATGCCGTTCTACATCGCCGCCGCCCTCCAAGCCCTCTACGTCCTGCTCTACGGCCGCGTCTTCCGTCCTTACGAAGAAGCCAGGTAAGCGAAGGGCAAGGAGGGCCGGGGGCAAGGGGTCACCCATCTAACATGTCATCATGTCTCAAGGGCTGTTCCCTCGGCCTGCCGGACGAGACGGCGGTGGGCTCTCATCACCTCGATGAGCAGATGCCGGCCGGACATAAAAAAGGGCGGGCCTGGCGGCCCGCCCTTGAGGTGCTGGCACGGATGAGAAGCGCTACTCCTCCGTCCCCTCTTCGGTGGCGGCGGCGTCGTTCTCCTTGGCGCTGAGGGCGTGGTGCTCCTCGAGGAGGCGCTGGACGGAGAGCTCCGTGGGAAGGTCCGTGGCGTAGTGCTCGCGGATGCTCTCCTCCTTGGGCTTGACGGTGGGGTCGTACTCCACATCCACGTCGTGGTAGGTGTAGAAGCCCGTACCGGCGGGGATGAGGCGGCCGAGGATGACGTTCTCCTTGAGCCCGCGCAGATAGTCCGTGGAGCCGTTGATGGAGGCCTCCGTGAGAACGCGCGTGGTCTCCTGGAAGGAGGCGGCGCTGACCCAGGAGTCGGTGGCGAGGGCGGCCTTGGTGATGCCCAGGAGCTGGGGCCGTCCGCTGGCGGGACCGCCGCCATCCTCCATGACCTGGTTGTTCTCGCGCTGGAACTCGAAGCGGTCCACCTGCTGGCCCACGAGGAAGTGCGAGTCGCCCACCTCCTCCACCTTCATCCAGCGGATCATCTGCCGCGAGATGGTCTCGATGTGCTTGTCGTTGATGTTGACGCCCTGGAGGCGGTAGACCTCCTGGATCTCGTTCACGAGGTACTTCTGCAGCTCCTTGATGCCGAGGACGCGCAGGATGTCGTGCGGGTCCACGGAGCCTTCGCACAGGGGGTCGCCCGCGTGGACCCACTCGCCCTCCAGGACGCTGATGTGGGTGCCCTTGGGGATGAGGTACTCGTGGCGTTCGCCCGTGCGGGGGTTGTCCACGAAGAGTTTGCGCATGCCGCGCTGGACTTCGCCGTAGTGGACTTCGCCGTCGATCTCGGTGATAACCGCGGGGGTCTTGGGGTGGCGAGCCTCGAAGAGCTCCACGACGCGGGGAAGACCGCCCACGATGTCGCGGGTCTTGGAGGTCTCACGGGGGATCTTGGCGAGGATGGTGCCGGGGAAGATGCGGTCCCCGTCCTTCACCTGGATGTGGGCGCCTGAAGGCAGCGGGAAGGCGCGGCCTCCGGACTTCTTGCCCTCGTCGCGGATGGAAATGCGGGGCTCCTTGCCCGGGTCCTTCGAGTCGATGACGACCTGCTGGCTCAGGCCCGTGACCGTGTCCGTCTCTTCCTGAACCGTGACGCCGTCGATGATGTCCTTGAAGTGGACGACGCCGCCCACGTCCGCGAGGATGGGGTTGGTGTAGGGGTCCCACTCCACGAGGACGGTCTTGGCCTTGACCTTGTCGCCCTCGGCGATCTTGAGGTGGGCGCCGTAGACGAGGGAGTACTTCTCGCGCTCGCGGCCCGCTTCGTCCGCGAGGACGAGGGCGCCGGAGCGGTTGATGACGATGAGGCCGCCCTCGGGGTTCTTGATGGTCTTCACGTTGATGAGCTTGGCGATGCCGCCGTGGCGAGCCGTGTGGCTCGTCTCGACGGTCTCCTTGCTGGCCGTGCCGCCGATGTGGAAGGTTCGCATGGTGAGCTGGGTGCCGGGCTCGCCGATGGACTGGGCCGCCATGACGCCGATGGCCTCGCCCATCTCCACCATCTGGCCCGTACCGAGGTTGCGGCCGTAGCAGCGCGCGCACACGCCGCGCTTGGTCTCGCAGGTGAGCACGGAGCGGATCTTGACCTTCTCGATGCCCGCGTCCTGGACCACCTGGGCCAGCTCGCCGGTGATCTCCTGGTTGGCCTCCACGATGACGTCGCCGTTGAAGGGATCCTTGATGTCGTCCAGGGCCACGCGGCCCACAATGCGGTCGCGGATGGGCTCGATGGTGCGGCCGCCCTCCATGAGGGGCGCGATATAGATGCCGTCCAGGGTGTCGCAGTCATCCTCCGTGATGATCACGTCCTGGGCCACGTCCACGAGGCGGCGGGTGAGGTACCCCGAGTCGGCCGTTTTGAGGGCCGTGTCCGCCAGGCCCTTGCGGGCGCCGTGGGTGGAGATGAAGTACTGGAGGACGTTCAATCCCTCTCGGAAGTTGGAGGTGATGGGCTGCTCGATGATCTCGCCGGAGGGCTTGGCCATGAGGCCGCGCATGCCGGCGAGCTGCCGGAGCTGCTGCTTGGAACCGCGGGCTCCCGAGTCGGCCATGATGAAGATGGGGTTGAAGCCGCGGGAGGACTCCTCCTGCATCTGATTGAACATGGCGTTGGCCACGTCGTCCGTGACCTTGTTCCAGATGTCGACCACCTTGTTGTAGCGCTCGCGGTTGGTGATGGCGCCGTCGCGGTACTGGGTCTCCACGGCGTCCACGTCCTTCTCCGCCTCGTTCACCTGCTTGACCTTGTCCGCGGGCACCACCATGTCGTCCATGCCGAAGGAGATGCCGGCGCGGGTGGCGTAGAGGAAGCCCAGTTCCTTCACCGTGTCCGCGAGCTTGGCGAGCGCTTCCTTGCCGTAGCGGTGGAACACATAGATGAAGAGGTCCTTCAGGCCCTTTTTCTTGATGAGGGTGTTGATGAAGGGCATGCCCTTGGGCATGACCGAGTTGAACAGGACGCGGCCTACGGTGGTCTGGAGGAGCTGGCGGTTGAGGACCACGGGCGCGGCGTGGCTGATGTCCTGGTCGTCCAGGACGCTGTTCAGGTCGATGACCTCGCCCGTGTAGCGGAGCTTCACCTGAGCGTGGAGGTCGACCCATCCCGCGTCCAGGGCCAGGAGCACCTCGTCCACGGAGCCGAACACGCGGCCCTCGCCGGAGGCGGTCTTGAGGATCTGGGTGAGGTAGTAAATGCCCAGGACGATGTCCTGCGTGGGCACCACGATGGGCGAGCCGTTGGCCGGGTAGAGCAGGTTGTTGGTGGACATCATGAGGACCGAGGCTTCCACCTGCGAGCCGGGGCTCAAGGGCACGTGGACGGCCATCTGGTCGCCGTCGAAGTCCGCGTTGAAGGCGGTGCAGACCAGGGGGTTCAGCTTGATGGCCTTGCCCTCCACGAGGACCGGCTCGAAGGCCTGAATGCCCAGGCGGTGCAGGGTGGGGGCGCGGTTGAGCAGGACGGGGTGCTTCTGGATGATCTCGTCCAGCACGTCGTACACCTCGGGGCGCCCCAGCTCCACCATCTCCTTGGCCTGCTTGATGGTGAGGGCCAGCCCGCGCTCCTCCAGCTTGTTGAAGATGAAGGGCTTGAAGAGCTCGATGGCCATGAGCTTGGGAAGACCGCACTGGTTGAGCTTCAGGTCCGGCCCCACGACGATGACGGAGCGGCCCGAGTAGTCCACGCGCTTGCCCAGGAGGTTCTGGCGGAAGCGGCCCTGTTTGCCCTTGAGCGTGTCGCTCAGGGACTTGAGGGGGCGGTTGTTGGTGCCCTTCAGCACGCGGCCGCGGCGGCCGTTGTCGAAGAGGGCGTCCACCGCCTCCTGGAGCATGCGCTTTTCGTTGCGGACGATCACGTCGGGCGCCCGCATCTCGATGAGCTTCTTGAGGCGGTTGTTCCGGTTGATGACGCGCCTGTAGAGGTCGTTCAGGTCACTCGTGGCGAAGCGGCCGCCGTCCAGGGGAACGAGGGGCCGCAGCTCGGGCGGGATCACGGGAAGGACGTTCAGGATCATCCACTCGGGGCGGTTGCCGCTCTTGTGGAAGGACTCCAGGATCTTGAGCCGCTTGGTGAGGTTGGCGCGCTTCTGGTTGTTGGCCAGGACCTTGACGTAGGAGCGGAGAAGGCCCTTCTCGCACTCGAGGCGCGTGAGCCGCGGACCGCGGGCCACCTGGCAGGAGGCGCACTGGCAATCCTCGTTGTACTGCTTCATGAGGTCTTGGAGGCCGGCGGCGCCGATGCCCACGGAGAAAGCGTCGGAGCCGTACACCGAGCGGAGGGCGTCCAGGGTCTTGTCGTAGAGGAGGGCCTTGTACCGCAGGGTCGTGGAGCCGGCCATCTCCTCGTTGTAGAAGAGGGAATGCTCGTTGAGCTTGAGGAGGCGCTCGAAGCCCTTGGCCGGGTCCGCGTCGTCCTGCTCGCCGGCCTCCTCGTACTTCCAAATGATCTCCTCGATGTTCCGCAGGATGCGGTTGCGCTCCTGCGGAGAGTCCGCGGGGTGCCGGGCCTGGTAAGCCGCCTTCACCTCGTCCACGTCCACCACCACGAACTTGGGATCGGTCACGACCCATTGCTCGTAGTAGTTCACGCTCTCCACGTCTTTCAGCTTCATGGCGAGGATGAGGGAGATGCGGGAAGGCGTGCCCTTCAGGAACCAGATGTGGCTTACGGGCGCGGCCAGCTCGATGTGGCCCATGCGTTCGCGGCGCACCTTGGACTGGATCACTTCGACGCCGCACTTTTCGCAGGTGATGCCCCGGTACTTCATGCGCTTGTACTTGCCGCAGAGGCACTCCCAGTCGCTGATGGGGCCGAAGATCTTAGCGCAGAAGAGGCCGTCCCTCTCCGGCTTGAAGGTGCGGTAGTTGATGGTCTCGGGCTTGGTGACCTCGCCGTGGGACCACGCGCGGATGCGCTCGGGGGAAGCCAGCATCACCTGGATTCCTTTGATCCGGTTGATGCTGCGGGTCTTTTCGAGATACGTTGCTCGTCTCAAGGTTCTACCCCCTGTGACGTCAGGCGCCTTCCGGCGCGGGGTGGTCTTCGGTCTCTAGGATCTTCACGTCAATGCCGAGGCCTTGCAGTTCCTTCACCAGGACGTTGAAGGACTCGGGCACGCCGGGCTCATCCGGATACTGCCCCTTGACGATGCTCTCGTACATTTTGGTTCTTCCATACACGTCGTCCGATTTGACGGTGAGGATCTCCTGGAGAATGTTGGCGGCGCCGTAGGACTCCAGCGCCCAGACCTCCATCTCGCCGAACCGCTGGCCGCCGAACTGGGCCTTGCCGCCCAGGGGCTGCTGGGTGATGAGCGAGTAGGGGCCGATGGAGCGGGCGTGGATCTTGTCCTCCACCAGGTGGGCCAGCTTCAGCATGTAGATGTAGCCCACCGTCACGAGCTGGTGCATGTGCTCGCCCGTGCGGCCGTCGCTCAGGCGGGCCTTGCCTCCCAGGGGAAGTTTGGCCTTCTGGAGCATCTCCTTGATGTTGTCCTCCGTGGAGCCGTCGAAGACGGGGCTCGCCACGAAGAGGCCGAGGCTCCTGGCGGCCCACCCCAAGTGCGTCTCCAGGATCTGCCCCACGTTCATGCGGCTGGGCACGCCCAGGGGGTTGAGGACGATCTGGACGGGGGTGCCGTCGGGCAGGAAGGGCATGTCCTCTTCGGGGAGGATGCGGCTCACCACGCCCTTGTTGCCGTGGCGTCCCGCCATCTTGTCGCCCACCTGGATCTTGCGCTTGATGGCCACGTAGGTCTTCACGAGCTTGATGACGCCGGGAAGGAGCTCGTCGCCCCGTTCGAGGTTGGCCTGCTTGTCCCGGAACTCCTGCTCGAGGACCTCGATCTTGCGCTTGGTGCGCTCCTCGATCTCTCCGATGCGCTTCTTGGCCTCCTTGAACTTGGCCTGGATCTGAACCTTGGGAAGCGCCTCGGCGCGGAGGTGGGAGAGGGCCTGGGCCGTGAGGGTCTCGCCCTTGCCAAGGATCTCCTCGCCCGTGATGTCGTCGTAGAGCGCGGCGGCCGTCTGCGTGTCCACCAGGAGGTCCGTGATCTTCTTGCGGTTTTCCTCCCGGAGGATCCGGATCTGGTCGCGCAGGTTCTTGTCCATGCGCGCCACGTACTCTTCTTCGATGGACTTGGTTCGGGCGTCCTTGTCACCGCCCCGGCGGGTGAAGATCTTCACGTCCACCACCACGCCCGAGATGCCGGGCGGGCAGCGGAGCGAGGCGTCGCGGTACTCGGCGGACTTCTCGCCGAAGATGGCCCTCAGGAGCTTCTCCT
>JBBIKI010000108.1:0-8347 GCA_037445535.1 Acidobacteriota bacterium
GTCTCGCGTCTCGCGTCTCGCGTCTCGCGTCTCGCGTCTCGCGTCTCGCGTCTCGTGTCCCTATATCTCTTTCCTACCCAAACGGTGCACGGCCTCGACGAGGTGCTGGGCCGCCTCCACCGTCGTGTCGGGAAGAATTCCGTGGCCCAAGTTAAATATGTGCCCGTGCAAGGGGGCCTCCGACAGCACCCGTCCCGCTTCTCGCTCGATAACCGCCGGACCTCCGTAAAGGACCATGGGGTCCAGGTTCCCTTGCAGCGCCACGGCGCCGCGCGTGCGCTCCCAGCTTTCCGCGAGGGACAAGCGCCAGTCCACCGAGAGAACGTCAACACCCGAGGCGGCGGTCTCTTCCAGGAAAGGCGCGCTTCCGTTCACGTAAAGGATGATGGGCACGCCCAGGTGCTTGAGGGCCTGCACCACTTTCCGGGTGGAGGGCAAGGCGAACTCTCGGTAGAGGCGCCGGGAGAGGACGCCGGCCCAGGTGTCAAAGAGTTGGAGGGCCTGCACCCCCGCTTCCACCTGGGCCGAGCAGTAGGCGATCACCGTCTCCGCCAGCACGTCCAACAGGGCCGCGAATCCCTCCGGGTCACCGTAGATCCAGGCCAGCGTGTGGCGGAAAGTCTTGGATCCGCCGCCCTCGACGAGGTAGGACGCCAGTGTGAAGGGAGCGCCTGAGAACCCGATGAGCGGCACCTTCGGGTCCAGCTCCCGCCGGATGATCTTCACCGCGTCCATCACGAAGCCCGTCTCCAACCGGGGGTCAGGCACGTGCAGCCGCGCCGCCTCCTGGCGGGTGCGCACGGAGGAGAGCTTGGGACCCTCGCCCTCCGTGAAGACCAGATCCGCGCCCATGGCTTCCACGGGGATCAGGATATCGGAGAAGAGGATGGCCGCGTCCACCTTGAGGATCTGGACCGGCTGGAGGGTGACCTCGCACGCCAGGTCGGGGGTCTTGCACAATGTCAAGAAATCGCCCGCCCGAGCGCGAGTGGCCCGGTATTGAGGCAGGTAGCGTCCTGCCTGGCGCATGATCCATACGGGAGTCGTATCCACCGGCTGGCGCCGGCACGCCTTGAGGAAGCGTCCATCACCGGTCACTGGGGCCTCCTTCCGAGGGCCGCCTTTGGCAGGTGCCCGTGGCACCGTGGCGGCGTGGCTGGACAGTCATTATATTGGAAAGGCGCGGCGGTTGCCAACGCGGGGGGGTAGGCCCCACGCGTCCTGCGAGGCGGGGAGCCATGCCCCGAAAGAGAGCGGAGAGCACCTCCAGCGGGACAACCCAAGAAGGCATGGGGAGGATAGGGACATGGGCGTGAAATGGCACAAGATCGTCTGCCCGGTGGATTTATCCGAGGTGTCCATGGGAGCCCTCAGGCTTGCCGTTTCCGTGGCGGACCAATGCGAAGCCTCGCTGGTGGTCATGAACGTGGTGGAACCCATCGTGGCACCCTCGGACTTCACCTTCGGCCCTCTCACCACGGGCGAAGTGGAAGACCGACTCGTGGAGCGCTCGGAGCAGGCTCTGAAGGAGCTGGCCGCCAACCTCGATCTTCCCCCCGCCCGGGTGGCAGTCCGCGTGGAACGCGGGCGCGCCTCCTCTGAAATCGTCAGGGCCGCCCAGGAGGAGAAGGCGGACCTCATCGTCATAGGCACCCACGGGTACACGGGAGTGGCCCACGTCCTCCTCGGTTCCACCGCCGAGCGCGTCATCCGGAAGGCACCCTGTCCCGTCCTCACGGTCCGCGCGCCGGACCTGCCTCCGGCTCATTGAATCCACAACGGCCCATTATTATCAAGAAGTTACGGCAGCTTGCCCCGGGGGATGAATTTTTCAGGATTCGGTGTTATATTGATGTAACTCGGCGGCTCTCTCCATGATCACTGCCGAGTGCACATGGACGGTCGGAATCCCCCCCCATTCCGGCCGTCCATTTTCTTTCTCGTGAGAAGTGAGCCGTGAGCGGTGAGCCGAAGGCCGAAGATCTCTCTTCAGCGTTAGCGTTCTTACCCCTCCCCTCCTCGCCGCTCCCTGCTCCCGGCCCCTTGCTCCCATCTGAAGAGCCGTGCCGCGTTCTCGCTCGTGGCATGGGCGGCCTCCATCTCGGAAACCCCTTTGAGTGTGGCGAGGAACCGCCCTACCAGGGCAACGTGTGCGGGCTCACACCGCTTGCCGCGATGGGGAACGGGAGCCAGGTAGGGAGCATCCGTTTCCACTAGGAGGCGGTCCCAAGGGGTGAGGAGGGCGGCCTCGCGGATGAGGGGAGCTTTGGGGAAGGTAATGATGCCCGAAAAAGAAAGGTGAAACCCAAGCTCCAGGAAGGCCTCCGCCTCCGCTGGCCCGTACGTGAAGCAGTGGATCACCCCTCTCAAGCCCGGAAGAAAGGCAGCCAGGAGATCCACGGTGTCCGCGAACGCTTCCCTGGAATGAATGACCACGGGAAGGGCCAGTTCGGCGGCCAGGCCGAGCTGCGCCTCGAAAACCTTGCGCTGGACGTCCCTGGGGGAGAGGTCGTAGTGATAATCCAAGCCGAGTTCCCCCACGGCGCCGATCGCTGGCTCCGACAGAGCGAGGCGCAGGCCGCTACGGCACTCTTCATCCCATCGGGCGGCCTCGTGAGGGTGAAGGCCCGCGGTGCACCTTCGGCCGGGGAGCCGGGCCAAGGCCGACGCCGGGGCCCAATCCTCAGGAGTGGTCCCAACGACGACCATGCGAAACACTCCGGCCTCTTGGGCCCGCTCTTCCGCGCCGGCCCGGTCCCCGTCGAAATCGGGCATGGCCAGGTGGCAGTGGGAGTCGGTCCACATGGGAACCGGGAGACAGGGATCCTGCCCGGCCATGCCTGCCCCTCCCTGTCCCGGCTGACCCGCCGGATGGCTCACCTTCTCACCTGATCACCCTCTCACCTTCTCACCTGATCACCTTCTCACCTGATCACCCTCTCACCTGATCACCTTCTCACCTCCTCAAGCGCTTCCATAACCTGCCCGGCCTCGATGGCACCCATGCAGTCTCCGTGCGTGCAGCCCTCTCCGGGACAGGCCCTGCGGATTCCCTCTCTGTGCACGATGCGGGTGCGGCTCCCGAAAGGCGCGTTGAGCACGGGATTCGTGGGCCCCAGCACGGCCACCGTGGGGACCCCCATGAGGGCTGCCAGGTGCATGGCCCCCGTGTCGGCGCCCACGAACACGGCAGATCGCCTCACGACCTCCAGAAGGTGCGGAAGATCCCAATCTGGAACTACGGCGAGCCCGTCCTGGGCGGGCAATCCGCGAACCAGCTCGGCCTCCTCGGGACCCCATCCCAGGAGCGTGGGCAGACCGTCCCGGCGGCGCGCCAAGCGGGCAAGCTCCAAGAACCGCTCCAAGGGCCACCGCTTGCGGGCCTGAGCCTTGCTCGTCCCCAGGAACGCGAAGAGAAAGGGCCTTCCGTCCGAACCCGCTCCCGACAGGAAACGAGAGACATCCGCCTCCACATGGGTAGGAATGCGGGGTGCGAGGTACTCTCCCGTGGGCGCAGGAAGGCCCAGGGCGGTGAGGGTTCCGGCGTACCGTTCGTACCTTGAAATCCGCGGGGACGCCGCGGGCGCCACGGCGCGGCCGTATAAGAGGTGGCTCCCCTCCTTACCGAAGCCCCGCCCGTAACCCGCCGTCCGCGCCGCGCCGCTCATGGCGGCCACGAGGGCGGAGCGGAGGATGCCGTGCAGATCCAGCGCCAGATCGTACCGCTCCGCTCGCAGCGTTTTTCCATACGCGGCCATGGCTCTGCTCCACCTGGCGGGGTGCCGCCAGGGCGGCCCCGGAGCCCGCCTGGGGTAAGGGACAACCCGCCGGGCCAAGGGGAAGAGATCCAACAGGGGGGCGAAGCGGTCCTCCACCGTTACATCCACCGATCCTCGACGGCCGATTTGCAAGGCGCGCAGTGAGGGCAACATGCGGGCGATGTCCCCCAGGGAGGACAGCCGGATCACCAGGATGGAAGCTCCGTCCCACGTCGCCATGCAACTAAGGTAGCATGGGAGGGAGTCGAGAGTTGAGAGTTGAGAGTTGAGGGTTGAGAGAGGGGACCTGCTCCATGTCGCAGTCCGCCCATTTTTTCTCCCAATTTCTCCCAATTTCTTGACACTCTGGCCCGAGAAGCCTGATACTTTAAGGCCAGGAGGGCACGAATGGCCCAGGGCAGCCGCACCTTCCGCAAGGGCGAACTCCTCTCCATCCTCGGCGAGATATACCGGGATAAAGCCACGGGCACCCTTGTGCTCCAGCGCGACCAGACCAACAAGTTTCTATACGTTCAAGACGGGGACTTCATTTTCGCGGCATCGAACGCCGGAGAGGACAAGTTCACCCAGATCCTGGTGGAGCGGGGCAAGCTCACCTCCGAGCAGCTCACCTTGGCCACCGAGAAGAAAGAAGGCCGGACCATCGGCCGAACTCTCGTGGAGATGGGATTCCTGGGATCCGAGGACCTCCTCGATGCCCTGGTGGAACAGATGCGAAAGATCGCCCGCTCGGCGGTCCAGTGGGACGAAGGACTCGCCGTGTTCAAAACGGGCGTCCTGCCGCCCAACATCGCCCGCCTGCCCCTCTCGACACCCCGCTTCCTCGTGGACACGGCCCTTTCCATCGACGATCGCGCCTGGGCGGCCACGACCTTGGGCCGCATGGAGACGGCCATCGTCATCTCCCCGGCGGAGCGGGAAGTGGCCCGGGCCCTGCCCGCCACTCCCGAAGAGATCCGGCTCCTGGAGCAGGTGGACGGCAAGCGGAACGCCCGGGAGGTGTGCGAGCGGGCGGGGGTGGATTCGTTCTACGGCGCGCGCTTCTTCCTGGGCTTGAGCAATCTGGGCCTTCTCCACCTCGCTCCCGTCATGGTCCAGTCAGGCTCTTCCAAGTCCCAGTCCGACTCTCTCGATCTCTCCTTTCTGGACGATATTGCCCCGCCCTCTCAGGAGCCGCCCAAATCTCCGCCGCCTCCCCTTCCCTCCGCCCCGGCGCAGCCCTCCAGTGCCAATCCTTGGAGCCTTGAGGATGCCGCTCCAGCGGCCTCAGCCGCGCCCAAACCCGGCCTCCTCTTTGAGGCGGAGGAACCGTCACCGGTCCCGCGCCTACTGTCTCCGAGAGTCAAGCCGGCGCGCAGCCCTGTAGAAAAGGTTCGAACGACGCCCGACCTCTTGTCCCCTCCTTCTGAAATGCCCCCCGTCCAAGACGAGACCGAGGGGGCATCCCCCTTCGAGGACATAGGCGAGCGGCCGGCCCGGCGCGGGCTCGGGAGGGCCCTAGCCGCTCTGGCGGTCTTGGCCGTCGTGGGCATTCTTGGTGCGGCGGGCTGGTATTTTTTCCTGCGCCCCAGTGACATGATTCCCGTGGAACCTTCGCGGCCCGTGTCCCGCCCGAGGGTAACACGGCAAGCGCAGAGCCAGATCCCCGAGGCTCCTCAGCGCGGTGTCCAGGCTCCCGCACCCGCCCCCGCGGGGGCACCGGTTCAGGTGGCGGAGGCGCCATCCTCCTCCCCGGGGCAGCCGGCCGCCGCCGCGCCCAAGGCTCCCGCCGCGCCCAAGGCTCCCGCCGCCCAGCCTCGCACCGCCTCGCCTCCACGTTTGACCCAGCCCGCAACCGGCAAGATGGACCAGCTTCTGGCTTCAGGAGACTATTCAGAGGCCGCGCGGGAGTCCCTCGCGGCGTGGGAGAGGTCCCCCTCGGGTTTCACCGTTCTCATCGAGGTGGCTTGCCAAGCCGACACGGTGGCAAAGGGCCTGGCGGCGGCCGCCGGGAGGTCCGGCTATGCCATTCTGCCCTTCGACCTGAAAGGCCGGGCGTGCTTCCTCGTGGTATGGGGCGCCTATCCTGACAAGGCTTCCGCCGATGAAGCACTCAAGAACCTCCCCGCCTTTTTCCTCACGGCCGCCCAGCCCCGGGTGGTCGCACGGGCCAAGGTTCTTGACCTGAGCCGCGCCAAGCCCTGAGAGGGCGAGAAGGCCCGCATGGCATGGCTCCTGGACGGCAATAACATCCTCGGCCGCCTTTCCCCAACTCCTCGAACCGAGGGAGACAGGGAGCAGCTCCTCCACCGGCTCCTGCGCCTCAGGTTGCCCAAGCCTTGCACGGTGGTCTTCGACGGACCCCCTCCTGGACCGGCGGTCTCCCCGGAATTTCAGATGGGAGGCGTCCGGGTGGTCTACGCGGGCGGACGCAGCGCCGACGACGTAATCCTCGCCCGAGTGAAGCCCGGCGACCAGGTGGTGACAGCCGACCGGGATTTGGCCCTCCGGTGCCGGGGCAGACGGGCACGGGCGCAGGACCCTCGGAGCTTCATGGAAAGCCTGAAGCCGGCCGTGGTGCCCCGAGGAGGTTCGGAGAAACCTTCAGGGGACGATGTGGACGTGCAGGAGTGGCTCCAATTCTTCGGCACTGAAGACGGGGAATGAGTGCGGTATACTTCGCCTTGATTTAGGAGGTCCCGTGGACGTCCCCACCCAACTCATCGAGCGCCTTCAAGCGAAAGATCCCGCCGCGTACAGCGAGTTCATGGAGCGTTACGGGAGGCGCCTCCTCAACTTCGGCATGCGCATGTGCGGCGACAGAGAAGATGCCCGCGAGGTGGTGCAGGACACCCTCCTCAAGACCTTTGAATCGGTCCACGAACTGAAAAACCGGGAGGCCTTCGCGGGCTGGCTCTACCGCATCGCCACCAACGCGTGCCTCATGAAGCGCCGCAAATCCAAGTTCCTGGAAGAGGAGGTGGCGCTCGATGACGTGATGCCCGAGCGGGCGGCCCTGTCCCAGGGCGGCCCCGCCTGGAACCGCCTTCCCGACCAGGCTGCTCTTGACGGGGAGTTGCAAGACAAGATCAGGAACGCCATTCTCGCCCTCCCTGGGGGCTACAAATCGGTTCTGGTCCTGCGGGACATGGAGGGGCTCGACACGGAAGAGGTGGCGGTGGCCCTCGGTTTAAGCAAGGACGTCGTGAAAATGCGCCTTCACCGGGCCCGCGCCAAAGTGCGCAACCAGATTGAATCGTATCTCACGGCCAAGATGCCGCCGTCTCCCAAGAACACCTGAGACCCCTTCACCCACAGCACACCACGAACAAGGAAAAAGAAACCTCTTCTGTAGTGAGGTCTTCTCTCAGGCGTAGACAACGCTCCTAGAACCGGCGCGCAGCTCGCCCATGACAAAGGGCTTCTCGCCGGCCTGTGTTAGTGCGTGCTGGACGTCACCGGCGCGGTCCCTCCTCACGCAAAGGACCATGCCCACGCCCAGATTGAAGGTTCGGCGCATATCCTGGTCGGGAACCCGGCCCTCGCGCCGGATGTACCCGAAAAGGGGCGGCTCTTGCCAAGACCTGGAGTCCACCACGGCTTGCACTCCTTCGGGCAGGACTCTGGGAAGGTTGTCCGGAATGCCCCCGCCCGTGATGTGGGCCAGAGCGTGAAGCCCCGACCCCGGGTCCTCGGCGAGCGCGAGGAGGGCGTGGAGATAGGACCTGTGAACGGCCAGGAGGGCCTCGCCCACGGAGCATCCCAGGTCCGCTAAAGATGTGTCCGCCCTGAAGCCCTTCTGCTCGAAGAAGAGGCGCCGGGCGAGCGAATAGCCGTTGGTATGGAGGCCATTGGACGGCAGGCCCAGGAGGACGTCGCCGGCGGCCACGTCCCGGGGCAGGAGCCGGTCGCGCCGCACGGCCCCCACGATAAAGCCCGCCAAGTCGAAATCTTCCCCCTGGTACAGGCCCGGCATCTCGGCCGTCTCACCGCCCAGCAGCGCGCAGCCGTTCTCGCGGCACGCGGCACCGAGGCCCTCCACCACGGATGCCAGCCGCTCTGGAACCAGGTGCCCGGCGGCAAAATAGTCGAGAAAAAAGAGGGGGCGAGCCCCTTGTACGAGGATGTCGTTGGCGCAGTGGTTCACCAGATCCCGGCCCACCGTGTCGTACCGGTCCATCATCTGAGCCACCTGGAGCTTGGTCCCGACGCCGTCCGCGGACGCCACCAGGACGAGGCCCCCGGGATTCTCCGGTTCAGGGGTAAAGAGGCCGCCGAAGGAGCCGATATCGCTTAGAACTCCGGGCGTGACCGTGGCCTTGGCGATCTGTTTAATTCGCGCCAGCGCCCGGTCCTGTGCGTCAATGTCTACACCGGAGGCCCGGTATGTAAGGCTTTCCTTTTCAACCATGAAAGGTGGTCCTCGATGAATTGGAAGTTCTGGGTCGGATGGCGAATGTCGAATGGCGAATGTCGAATCTAAAAAGACGGAACGACGGGCAGATCGGACCTGCTTCGTCGCGGTGCCCCTCGTCTACCTTCCACATTCCACATTCCACATTCCACATTCCACATTCCACATTCCACAT
>JBBIKI010000109.1:0-6165 GCA_037445535.1 Acidobacteriota bacterium
CACCTTGGCACGGTATCATGCATCCGTTTGCCGACTCTGCCGCCGGGAGGGCATGAAGCTCTTCCTCAAGGGCGACCGCTGCTTCAAGGAGAAGTGCGCCATCGAGAAGCGCAACACTCCCCCCGGGCAGCACGGGCGCCGGCGCGGCAAGATCCAGGGTTACGGCCTCCAGCTGCGCGAAAAACAGAAAGTGAAGCGCATCTACGGCGTACTCGAAACCCAGTTCCGCAACTACTTCGCCAGGGCCGACCGGGCCAAGGGCGTCACGGGCGAGAACCTTCTCTGTATGCTCGAGAAGCGTCTCGATAACGTCATCTTCCGCCTCGGCTTCGCCTCCTCGCGCCCCCAGGCGCGCCAGTGGGTCTCCCACGGGCACGTGCTCGTGAACGGACACCGGGTGGACGTGGCCAATTACCAAGTCAAGGTGGGTGACGAGATCGGCGTGGCCGCGCACACGGCCAAGAACCCCTTCCTGCAGGCCTCGGTGGAGTCCGTCAAGGGCCGCGGCGTCCCGGAGTGGCTGGAGCTTGACAGCGAGAACCTGAAGGGCCGCGTGGTCCGCGAGCCCCAGAGGGGCGACGTCACCTACCCCATCGAGGAGCAGCTGATCGTCGAGCTGTATTCCAAGTAAGGTCCTAAGGAGCGGGAAAGCCCATGCAAGCCTTTCAGATGCCCACGCTCATCGAGTGCAATATCGAAACCTTGACGGACCGCTTCGGCGAGTTCGTGGCCCAGCCGCTGGAGCGGGGGTGGGGGATCACCCTGGGGAACGCCCTCAGGCGGATCCTGCTCTCCTCCATCGAGGGTGCCGCCATCACGGCGGTCCGGGTAGAAGGTGTGCTGCACGAGTTCACCTCCATCCCCGGCGTGCTCGAGGACGTCACCGACATCATCCTGAACCTCAAGGCCATCCAGTTCATCTGCCACTCGGACGAGCCCAAGACCCTCCGCCTCTCCATCAAGGGGCCGGCCGAGGTGAAGGCCCGGGACATCCAGCACGATGGCACGGTCCGCATCCTGAATCCCGAGGCCCCCATCGCGACCCTCAACGAGGAGGGCACGCTGGAGCTGGAGCTCATCCTCCAGAAGGGCCGCGGCTACGTGCCGGCGGAAGCCAACAAGGTGCCGGACCCGGCCTTCATTCCCATCGATTCCATCCATTCGCCTGTTCAGAAGGTCAACTACGAAGTAGGCGAGACCCGCGTGGGCGAGGCCACCGATTATGAACGCCTCAAGCTCGAGCTGTGGACCAACGGCGCCATCACGCCCCAGCAGGCCATCAACCACGCCGCGACCCTCCTGACGAAGCACCTGGACCTTTTCCGCGCCCTCACGGGCCCGGACGCTGCGGTCATTCCTCAGGGCACCAAGGTGCCGGTGAGCGTGGACCTTGAGCGCCTCCTGTCCTCCTCCATCGATGATTTGGAGCTGAAGCCAAGCCTGGTTAAACTCCTCCACGAAAAGGATGTGATGACCCTGCGCGATTTGGTCCGAATGACGGAGAAAGACCTCCAGGCCATTAAGAGCTTCGGCCACAAGTCCCTCAAAGAGGTGACCGCTCTCCTGGAGTCCAAGAACTTGACCCTCGGCATGAACGTGTGAGGCCCCCATGCACCATCAGATCGATCATCGAAAATTAGGACGAACTACGGAGCACCGCATCGCCATGCTGCGGAATCAGGCCGTGAGTCTTTTCAAGCACGACCGGGTCAAGACTACCCTGGAGAAGGCTAAGGAGCTGCGGCGTTTCGCCGAGAAGCTCATCACCCTGGCCAAGAAAGATACGCTCCACGCCCGCCGTATCGCCGCGCGGGACGTCCATGACCCCGAGGTGCTCCGAAAGCTCTTCGCCACCCTTGGCCCCCTGTACGCCACCCGCCCCGGCGGTTACACGCGCATCGTGAAGCTGGGCTGGCGCAAGGGTGACGGCGCCCAACTTGCCCTCCTGGAGCTGGTGGGCCGCGAGCCTAAGATCGAAGAAAAGCCAGCCAAGGGAAAGGCAAAGAAGGCCGAGACTTCAGAGACCGCGGCGGAGGAGCCCAAGAAGAAGGCGGCAGCCAAGAAGGCAGCGCCCAAGAAGAAGGCCGCTGTTGAAAAGACCGCCAAGGCTCCCGCTAAGAAGGCCAAGGCTAAGGCTGAGGCCGCGCCGGAGAAGACGACGGAGGAATGAGGCCTCACGGCCCCGGATGGTAGGGAGCTGACCCATGACCTCCCTGTTCCAAGCTCCCGGGGATGCCTCGCCCCTCGCCGAGCGGTCAAGGCCCAGGCGGTGGGAAGACCTTGAGGGTCTTGCCCCCGTCATCGGTGCCGAAACGCCCGTGGGACGGCAGCTCGGATCGGACACCCTAACGAGCACCTTGCTCTGGGGGCCTCCGGGAAGCGGCAAGACGACCTTCGCCAAACTCGTTCAATCGCACACCGGAAGGCCCTTCGTGGGCCTTTCGGCCGTTTTGTCCACCCTGAAGGACGTGCGGGAAGTCATGGAACGGGCTCGCGTCCGGTGGGCCTCCGACGGTACGCCCACGGTGCTGTTCATCGACGAGATCCACCGGTTTAACAAGGCCCAGCAGGATGCCTTTCTCCCTTACCTGGAGGAGGGATCCGTCGTGCTGCTAGGTACGACCACCGAGAACCCTTCTTTCCACCTCACGCCCGCCCTGCTCTCCCGGTGCAGGGTGGCGGTGTTCAAGGCCCTGGAGGAGGAGGAGATCGCGGCCATTTTGACTCGGGCCATGGAGGGCGACGCCCTGATGCGGGAGAAGGGGAGGCCCATCCCAGGCGGCGTGCTCGCGGAGCTGGCCCGTCTTGCGGCGGGCGACGCCCGCTTCGCCCTCAACGCCCTTGAGGCTCTGGCCCTCCACTTCCCGGGAGAGCAGGACCTCACGGCGGCGGCGGCGCGGGAGTGGCTCTCCAGCGGGCGCGTGGTCTACGACTGGGGGGGCGAGGAGCACTACAACCTCATCAGCGCCTACCACAAGTCCATCCGGAACAGCGACGTGGATGCGGCGCTGTACTGGCTCTTCCGGATGCTGGAGGGTGGCGAGGAGCCCCTGTACGTGGTGCGCCGCCTCGTGAGGGCCGCCTCCGAGGACGTGGGCAACGCGGACCCCCAGGCCCTCCGCCGCGCCCTGGACGCCAAGGACGCCATCGACTTCCTCGGCATGCCCGAAGGAGCCCTTGCCCTGGCCCAAGCCACGGCCTACATCACCGCCGCGCCCAAGTCCAACAGGATTTACCTCGCGCAGCAGGCGGTCCAATCGGACCTGCGCAAGGGGCATCGCTACCCCGTCCCCGTCGCCCTGCGCAACGCCCCCACGCGCCTCATGAAGGAGCAGGGGTACGGCGACGGCTACCGCTACGCCCACGACGAGGAGGAAGGGGTGGCGGACCTGGCTTGTCTGCCTTCCCAGCTCGCCGGTCGGGTATACTACTCGCCCAAGGCTTCTGGGTTCGAGGCCCGGATCAAGGAGTGGATGGACCTCTGGAAGGAACGGCGCGGGCGGGCCGCCCGGCGCGGGAAAGGAAAGACAACGTGAGACGCCCGGCGTGGTGGATGATGGTCCTGGCCTTCCTTGTGGCGGCCCCTTCATGGGCCCAGCGCGTCCTGGTGATGCCGCCCGATCAAAGTCAGGGGTCTCCCTCCACCGGATGGATCGGCACGGGCCTCGCCGTGGCGCTGGATGAAGCCCTCACACAAGGCGGAGTCCCCACCGTTCCCTTCGAAGACCTCCGGTCCTACTGCGAGCAGGCAGGGCTCGTGGAGTCGCCCACGTTCACCCTGGCCGCCCAGGTGGGGCTGGCGCGCCAGATCGGGGCTGGGGTCCTGGTAGCCGGGTCCTACGAGGTCAGCGGCGAGAAGGTGGGAGTTCACCTGCAGGTCCTGTCCGTGGCCGGGGATCTCAAGCGCATTTCGGCGTTGGACGCCACCCAGAACCTCCAGGAGCTACTCGCCCTCACGGGCACGCTCTCGGCAGACCTGTTCAATGCCTTGGGCCGGCAGGGCGTGCCTCAACTGAACGTAAGCCCCCAGGCCTTCGAGTCCTACATCAGGGGCCGCATCGCCACCGATCCCACGCTCCAAGAGGTCTACTTCCGAAAAGCCCTGGAAATCCAGCCCGGCTACCACGATGCGGCGTGCTACTTGGCCCTCACCCTCCGCGCTACGGGCCGCATCACGGAATGCACGACGATCCTTGAAGGGCTGGAGAAGAAAGCCTACTCCAAAGCCTACCTGGGTCTCCTCACCCTGGCGGAGATCCGCATGGACCAGGGCCGCCTCGCCGACGCCTACCGCCTCTTCCTGGCCTCCCTCAAGGCCGCGGAGAGCGCTGAAGGGCACATCGGCCTCGCCCAGTGGTACTTTCGCCAGAAGAAAACCAAGGACGCCCTCACGGAGCTGGTGGTGGCGGAGCGGTTCGGCACCCATCAGGCGGACATCGACGCCTTGCGACGGACGATCCAGGGGGCCGGGACTCCCAAGTGACCTACGCGGTGCTCACCCTGGGCTGCAAGCTGAATCAGGCAGATTCGGCCGAAGTGGCGGGCCGTCTGGGCGGTGCCTCCAAGGCGGCCCGGCTTAAGGACGCAGATCTTATCGTCCTGAACACCTGCACCGTCACCCACCGCGCCGACCGCGAGGCGCGCCGCCTCATCCGGGCCGTCCGGCGATCCAATCCAGGAGCCGTGCTGGCCGTCATGGGGTGCGCCGTCAAACGGGACGCCGCCGCGTTCCGGGCTATGCCCGAAGTGGATGCGGTCCTTGAATCAAGGGACCTTGTGGACGCGTTTCTCGGCGCCCATGTCCTCTCGCCCGAGGCCTCAGCCCATGCGGGCCTGCCCTGCTTCGGCGGCCACACCCGGGCCTTCCTCAAGATTCAGGAAGGGTGCAACTTCCCCTGCACCTACTGCATCGTTCCGTCGGTGCGAGGTCCCTCGCGCTCCGTTCCGCCGGGCCAGGTGGCCGACACCTTCGCCGCGCTCATGGAGGCGGGGTATAAGGAGGTGGTCCTCACGGGGATTAACACGGGAGAGTATGGGCGCGATCTTGGCGTGGGGGGTGGCCTCCCGGCGCTGCTGGAGCGCCTCCTGGCCCTGCCCGGCCGAGCGAGACTACGGCTCAACTCGGTGGAACCCCGGGCCGTCACTCCCGGCCTAGTCTCCCTCCTCAAGCATGAAACGCGCCTTTGCCGGCACGTGCAGATTCCCCTCCAGAGCGGCTCAAACCCCGTCCTGTCATCCATGCGCCGCAACTATAGGGCGGAAGCTTACGGCGAGGTGGTCACGCGCTTGGCCGAGGAAATCCCCGGCATCGGCCTGGGGGCCGACGTGATGGCGGGATACCCCACGGAATCGGGCCAGGACCATGAGACCACCCTCCGATTTCTTGAAAGCCTCCCGCTGGCCTTCGTCCACGTGTTTTCCTATTCGTCCCGGCCAGGCACCGCGGCCGCCGCCCTTGCTCCCCTGCCGGCCGCCACGGTGGCCGCCAGAGCCGCCGCACTCAGGCGGGCGGGCGAGGCCAAGGCGAGCGCTTTCGTCCTCAGCCAAGAGGGCAAGATTTTGGAGGCCCTCACCCTCGCTCCACGCGGAGGGAGAGGAAAGGTCCTGACGGACAACTTCCTCCAAGTGGATGTGCCTCAACCCCCGCCTGCCAATCGCTGGGCCCAGGTGAGCGTTGAGCGCGGGCCAGACGGAAGACCCCGGGGCGAGATCGTATCCCTGGACTGAGGGCTGCTTGCCCGCCGAATGCAGGCACGGCAAAGGTGGAGGCTCAGGGGGAGATCCGGCGCCGTCTCCAGACCAGCCGCCGCCAGGGATGCCCGCGCTTCAAGCCAGCGGCCAGCTCATCCACCCAAAATTCCCGTTCACCCCATCCTGCGGCGTATCCCTGAAGGAGCGGGTCCCACTCCGCTGGAAGTGTCTGCCGCCCGCGGACGGCCCGGAGCTTGTGCAGGGACCGGCCCAGACGGGCTAGGTTGGCGCGCCGCAGCGGAGGCGGCGCGGCGGCCTGAAAGACTCGCGAGTGCCGAAGATCCAAAAAGAGAACCTTGGGGCCCTGGCAGAACAGGAGGTTGCCCGCGTTGAGGTCACCGTGGATGACACCTGCGCGGTGCAGCCGTCCCACGGCCGCTCCGGCAAGCGCGAGGCCCTCCGCGCCCAGGGTAT
>JBBIKI010000109.1:6265-8222 GCA_037445535.1 Acidobacteriota bacterium
GACCCCTCTTACGGGGCCTGCGGCCTTCCCTACTGGATCGGCGGCGCCGTAGTCCAGATGGACGACC
Source organism: Acidobacteriota bacterium (assembly GCA_037445535.1). Taxonomy (GTDB): domain Bacteria; phylum Acidobacteriota; class UBA4820; order UBA4820; family DSQY01; genus JAKAJA01. The sequence goes on from JBBIKI010000109.1 coordinate 6,333, forward strand.
TCTACGCCCTGAGCGCCGAGGAAGTCCAGGCACGGGGTATCGAGGTGCGCCTGCGCCAGAAAGTCCTGGTTCTCCTGGAAGGGAGAAAGCGTCTTCGCGTCGAAGACCTTCCCTCGGGACGGACCTACGAGGAGCCCTACGACGCCCTTCTCATCGCCACGGGAAGCCGGGCCCTCCTTCCCGAGCTTCGCGGCCTGGAGGGCGACAACCTCTTCACGCTGCACGACCTGGGCGACGGGCGGCGCCTCCAGCGCTTCCTCGGCGAGAGCCGGAGGCGCTCGGCCGTGGTCTGGGGCACGGGATACATCGGCATGGAAATGGCCGAAAATTTGGCCGCGCGCGGGGTGGCCGTGACCCTCATCAACCGGTCCGTGAGCGTGATGCGCACCCTCGTGCCCGAGGTCCGCGACCGGGTTCTTCGCGAGCTGGAGGACCACGGCGTGCGGGTCCTTCTGGAGACCCGCGTGCTGGAGGCGGTCAGGGACGGCGCCTCCATCGTCTCTCTGCGGACGGACCGGGGCGACCTGCCCGCCGATCTCTTCCTCGTGGCCACGGGCGTGCGCCCTGCTACGGACTTTCTGGAGGGCTCGCCGGTGCCAAGGTCGGCCGAGGGTGCCATCCAGGTGGACGAGACCTGCGCCACGGGGGTGCACGGCATCTGGGCGGCGGGCGACTGCTGCGAGGTGCGCCACCTCGTCACGGGGCGCCCCGCCTACGTTCCCCTGGGCACCACGGCCAACAAGATGGGCCGCGTGGCGGGAAGCGCCATCGCCGGCGAGCGGGAGCGCTTTCCCGGGGTGGTGGGTACGGCCATCACTCGGGCCTTCGGCCTGGAGATCGCCGTGACCGGGCTCAGCCCCGAGGAGGCGCGGGACGCCGGGTTCGATCCCGTGGAAGCCGCCATCGAGGCGGGGACGCGGGCGGGCTATTACCCCGGCGGGGGCGGCACCCTCGTCCACCTCACGGCGGACCGGCGAGGGCGCCTGCTGGGCGCCCAGGTGTGCGGCCCCGAAGGCGTGAAGGGGCGCATCGACACGGTCGCCGCCGCCCTCACGGGCGGCATGAAGGTGGAGGATCTGTCCATGCTCGACATGGCCTACGCCCCTCCCTTCGCCCCTGTCTGGGACCCCCTGCTCGTGGCCGCGGGCGTGGTGAGGGCCAAGCTCGGGCGGTGAAGGGATCGCGGCAACGCGCCCCTAAGGGAAGAGCATCGAACCTTCGGGAAGCCTACCGCGAGCGCATCCAGAGGTCGGCCATGCCCGCGAGGAACAGTCCCACCGAAATGTAGCCGTTGACGCTGAAGAAGGCGGCGCCCAGCCGGCTCAGGTCCGAGGGCGTGACGATGAGGTGCTCGTAGATCAGGGCCAGGGCCGTGAGGGCCAGCGCCGCCCAAACGATCATCCCCGCGCCCACGAGCCCCGCCGCCACGGCTAGGGTGCCCAGCGTGAGGACGTGCAGCCCCGCCGACATCCAGAGAGTGGAGGGGACCCCGAAGCGCGCGGGCCACGAATGGAGCCCCTGCCGCCGGTCGAAGCCGTAGTCCTGAAGGGCGTAGAGAAAATCGAAGCCCCCCACCCAGGCCGTGAGGGCGGCGCAGAGCCACCACGCGGGGGCCGAGCTAGCTAGCGTGCCTGTCACGGCGATCCATGCGCCCGGCGCCGAGAGGCCGTCGGCGAACCCCAGGGCCAGGTGGCAGAGGGCCGTGAAGCGCTTGGTGTAGCTGTAACCCAGAACCACCGCCAAGGCCAGGGGCGAAAGGGCGAAGCACAGGGGATTGAGGAGCCACGCCGCAGCGAAGTAAAGGACGATGGACGCGGCGAAGAATCCCCAGGCGAAAGGCAGCGAGACCGCTCCCGTGGAGAGGGGCCACCTCGACGTCCTCGGGTTGAG
>JBBIKI010000110.1:0-8161 GCA_037445535.1 Acidobacteriota bacterium
GCGTAGTTGCCGCCCCAGTCCAGGTTCGGGTCGGCGGGAATGCGCGGTCCCTTGTCGAAGCTCTTGCGGTAGATGTAGGCGGCGATCTCGGGCATCCACGCCATGATGTTGAGGGAGTCTTCCAGCATGGGCTCCCAGTAGTCGTCCTTCTTCATGCCCTCGGAGTAGCGGGCACGGAACGCCGACTCGCGCTCGAGGGCCAGGATGGCCGTGTCGAGCTGGCACATGGGGTGGGAGTCCTTGGGCATGGCGTCCAAAACGTCGAAGGCGTACTTGGGAAGGGTCTTGGCGCGGGCCTTGAGCTCCTCCTGGAGGTCCTTGAGTTCGGCGGCCGTGGGCAGAACGCCCACGCACAGGAGCCAGAAGATCTCCTCGGGCAGCTTGTCCGTGAGCTGGGCGATGGGAATGCCGCGGATGATGAGGCCCTTGTCCGGCGGCACCTCTGACGTGTCGCAAACCATGGCCTTGAGCCCCCGCATGCCGCCGAAGGCCGCGCCGATGGTGAGCTCGCCGATGACCTTCGCGCCGTGCTCCTTGACGAAGGCCTTGATGTCGTTCCGCATGGCGGGAATCTGTTTCGCCAGCGTTTCCTTAAGCTTGGACATCCGACACCTCCTGTTGCGACCCTTCGAGAGTCCGGATCGGCCGGCTCCCCTGTGGTTCAAGACCGCCCGTGGCCGATCCTCGGGCAGACCGTTTCAGGAGACTTGTGCGGGGCCGGACCCCCCGGGCCTGCTCCTGCTATCTGAAACGATCGTAACTGTGAATCCCCCAAAAACTAGAACGAAGTATGGAGGCTGGATTCCAAGGGTGTCAAGCAGCGGGCCAAGCTTCAATCCCAGGGAAGACACCGGGTGGGCCAAATGACCAAACTTTGGGTCCAACTTCGTGTCTGCCCGGTGGTGCCATGCGCCTGTTTCTCATGCCTCGATCCAGCTAAGCCATGAGCCGGGCGGTACGGAGGCAAACCCCGAAGACTGAAGTCTCACGAGTTCGAGGATGCCGGCCGGTTGCCCGCCCAGTGAAGATAGAGGGCGGGGATGAGGTTCGTGCTGAGGATGGAGCTCCAGATGGTTCCTCCCAGAACCACCAGCGCCAGCCCCTGTTCGGGCTCGGCACCCAGGCCCCAGCCCATGGCCGTAGGAAGAACACCGAGCGCGGCCGTAAGGGTGGTCAAGAGGATGGGGCGGAAGCGGACCCTGACGGCCTCGCGGATGGCGGGCTCGTGCGCCATGCCCTTCGCCTCGTTCTTCCGCGCCCGGTGGAGCAGCACGATATCGTGATTCAAGCTCATGCCCACGAGGGTCAGAAGGCCGACCAATCCCGTGGCGTTGAGGCCCTTGCCGCTGAGTTCGAGGGCCAGCGCGCCTCCGGTGAAAGCCAAGGGCATTTCCAGCAGCAGGATTCCGGGGAGGAGCAACCCGTCGAATTGAAGGAGGAGGATGCCGAGGAGCAGCATCAGGGCGCCCAAAACGGCGATGCCAAGGCCGATGGCCGCGTTCTGTAGTTGGAGGAGCAGGCCGCCGAAGGCCACGCGGTAGCCGGCCGGCAGCTTCATCCCCGCGAGGGCGCGCTTGGCCTTGGTGATGGTGCTCCCGAGGGGGCCCGTGGGCGTGGCCAGAATCTGAACGGCCCGCCCGCCGTCAATATGCCGGATGGCGTTGGGCCCGGTGACGAGCTGCACCCGTGCCAGCTCCCCTAGCGGCGTCCAGCCCTTGTCCGTCCTCACCAGCAAGCCCTTCAGTTCGTCCACGCTGAGAGACGGGGCCTGAGCCAGCCGAAGGTAAATGTCCAGGTGGTAGGTGTCTTGGGGCACCCGTGCCACCACGTCCCCGCCCATCATGGGCATGAGCTGGGCGTAGATGGATCGCGGCGTGGTCCCGTAGAGGGCAAGGGCTTGGGGATCGGGGCGGATCTGGAGCTGGGCGATAGGGTAGGAGTCGTTGTTGAAGAGGGCACTCAGTGCCGGAACCTTCCGTAGCCTCGCCGCCACATCCTCCGACAGGCGCCTGAGCGTCGGGAGGTGCTCCCCGTACACCGTCACCGCGAAGGGCTGCGGAAGCCCCGAAAGGCTCTCGCCCAGCCGCTCGAGGGTGGGCGTATTGATGCTCTGCTGAACCCCGTCCATCTGGGCCTCGCGCAGAAGGCGCGCGGCCACCCGGTCCAGACTCTGGACCTGCACTTCGGGTTTGAGCACAACCTCGATCTCGCCGGCGTAACTGGGCTCCGTATAGCTCGTCTCGGCGGCCGACCCGGCGCGTGCCAGCACGTGGGCCACGCCCGAGTCCGCCATGAGCTTGGCCGTGATGCGTCCTGCCGCGGCCCGGGTGTCTTGAAGCGACGTCCCCGGGGGCAGCGTGAAGGAGTCCAGAAGGACCCCCTCGTTGGGCAGGGGGAGGAAGTTCACGGGAACGAGGACGAGCCCGGCCACGCTGATGGCGAGCAGCCCCACCGCCACCCCCAGGCTAAGCCGGGGGTGCTTCAGGGTCAGGTTGAGGAGCCGTTCGTTCTGGCGCTCGAGCCAGGCCACGAAGGCGGCACCGGGTGCCGGGCGGCTCTTGCCCGGAACCCGCAACAAAGCCAGTAGGAGGGGAATAAGCGTCAGAGAAATGAGCAATGAAGCCAGCAGGGAGAGGCTCATGGCGAGGGCGAAGGGGATAAAAAAGAGGCTGGCGATCCCGCCCACCAGGAGCAGGGGCAAGAAGACCGAGACGCTGGTGAGGGTCCCCGTAATGTCGGGCGCGGCGATGTCCCTCAGGCCGAGCCAGACGCCCCCCCGCCCTTCGTGCCCCGTCTCCCACTGAAAATAGATGCTTTCCAGGACGATGATGCCGTCGTCCGCCAGGAGGCCCACGGCCACGGAGAGCGCTCCTAGCGTCAGGAGGTTCAAGCTCTGGCCCGTGGCGTGAAGCCCCGCGATCCCCATCAACAGGGCCATGGGGATGCTGAGGGCGAGGATCCATACGCCCCGGTGCAGCCCCAGTAGCCAGAAGAGCACCAGGACCGCCAGGACTCCTCCGATGAGCAGGTTCCGGCCGAGGTCATGGCCGATGAGGCCCACCAAGTGCCCCTGGCTGTAAATGCGTACCCAGCGGACCCCGGGAGGAAGCTGGTCCTGGAGTGACGCGAGGGTGCCCGCCACGGCCCGTGCCACGGGCACGGTGGAAGCCCCCGCGTGTTTGAAGACGACCATGGCTACGGTCTGGCGGCCGTCCAGTTCTTCGGCGTACTGGATGGGTTTGGCTGTGTAGACGATCTTGGCGAGCGCGTCCAGAGGAATGGGCCCCGAAGGCGCGGGGACAAGAACGCGGGCGAGTTCCTCGACCCGCTGAGGGAGGTTTCGGGCCTGAATAAGGACGTCCTGGTGGCCCATCCGCACATAGCCCGCCGGTCCCAAGAGGACTTGTTCGCGAATGGCCTGCTCCAGGGCGCCGAGGGCCACGTGGTACTGGCGAAGTGCCGTGAGGTCGGGCTGGATCCATAGGCTCTGCGTCCCGCTGCCGAACACCAGCACCCGCTGCACACCTGGAATCGCGTGGACGGCGGGTACCACGCGCGTGATCACGGCGCGCTCCGCGTCCATGGGCTCCACCCCGGGAGGGAGTTGGAGGGCGTAGTCGGCCACTTCGTTGACGGCGCCCCCCATGATTTCGGCGTAGGGTTGGACCCCTGGAGGCAGGCTGCCGCGGGCACGGTCGATGGCGCTGTACATGGCCTGAAGGTCCATCTCCGCGTTGCTGCCGGCGCGGAACCTCGCGTCCATCTCCAGGGTATTCTGGCTCATCATGGAGCGTAGCGAGGCGAGGCCGGAGAGGGTGAGAATCTCTCCCTCCAAAGGCCGCGCCACGAGGTTCTCCATGTCCTCCGCCGTGGCGCCTGGATAGTGGACGACGACGCTGATTTGGGGGTAGTTGAATTTAGGCAGGACTTCGCTGGGTATGTGCAGCAGCGCGTAGACGCCGTAGGCCAACAGCACCCCGAAAATCATGAACCAGAGGACGGGGCGCTGGACAAAGTCTCTCAGGGCGGAGGAGTTCACCGGACGGCCTCAGTCCGGGGGAGTGAAATCTTTGGCCACGTCGCGGTGAAAGACAAGGTAGGCGTCCTCCACGACCACCTGCTCGCCCGGCTTCAACCCGCTCTGGATCGCCCGCCACCCTCCCGATTCCAAGCCAGGCCCGACCTCCCGGCGCTCGTCTCCCGCGGGACCACGGACGACCACATACCACGTTTCCCCTTTCAAGATCAGGGCGGCCTCGGGGACGGCGGGCCACGAGGCGGGGGGGGAGTCCAGCTTCAGCGTGCCGGCTTCCCCGCTGATCCAGGCCGAAGGGACCAGGGGCAGGCAGCTCACCGCGCGGCCGCCATCGGGCCGCACGGGGGCCATCACGCCGCTGACCCGCACCGGCGTGGCCTTCCCGCCTCCCACCGGCGCAAAGACCCCGCGCATACCTTGCTGGACGAGCAGGGCATCCTGGCCGTAAAAGACGGCGCGGAGCCAAAGCCGGCTGGAACCCTCCATGCGGACCAGGACCGTGCCAGCCACGACGGCTTGGCCCTGTGCGGCGTAGACCTCCGTCAGCGTGCCGGTGACGGGGGCACGGATTTGGCCCTCGCCGCGAACGAACGTCCAGCGGGCTTTGGCGGCCTCCAGTGCGCTCTTGGCATGGGCCACCGACGCCTGGGCCTCGTGGAGCTTCTGGATGGTGCTGATGGCCGGATAGGTCTCATGAACCACGCTCTCGTTCTTTTCCGCCAAGCCGAGGGCGGTGCGCGCCTGGTCCAGGGCGGCGCGGGCCGCGGCCACCTCCTGAGCACGCTCGGGCCCGCCCAGGCTTCCCAGCACCTCCCCCCGCCGCACGGCCATGCCGGGCAGGGCCTTCCACCCATCCAGCGTGCCGTCTACGAGGGCCGGCACCGTGAGGGCCGCGACCGGTTCGACGGCGGCGTAGGCCGAAAGGGAGGCGGAAAAGGAGCGCTCCGCCACGATCGCGCACCCGGCCGCCGGCTGAGGCGAGCCGGCCAGGGCAGCGGGAGCGAACGCAAGCACCACAAGAAGGCCGAATGCCGAGAGGCTCTTTGGGGTCCCGAGCATGACATCTCCCCGGAAGGTCACGTTCCTATCGCAGCACGGCAGAACCCAGCGTACCCGGCGGTGCCCTGGGTCAATCCCTCACGTTCGTTTGACGCCCAGCACGCGGAAAAGAACGGGCATAAGAAGAAAAATGAGGGGGAGCTGGAAAAGGAGGCCGCTGATGATGGCGATGGCCAGCGGGCGCTGCATGGCCGACCCTTGGCCGATGCCGAGGGCGAGCGGGGAGAGGGCGAGCACGGCGGCGAGGGTGCTCATGGTGATGGCGCGCATGCGGTGCTTGCCGGCGAAGATGAGGGCCGCGTCGTCGTCCAGGTCAGCCGGGGCCGTGAGGAACTCCCACGCCATAAAGATAGCCACCTCGGTGACGATACCCAGGATCATGGTCATCCCCATCATGGACGAGATGTTCAGCTCCGTGCCGGTGATCCACAGGCCTATGAAAACGGCGCCCAGCGCCATGAGGGTGGTGAGCATGAGGCCGATGGCGGGCCGGAACCGTTCGAAGAGGAAGAGCAAAAGGAGGAACAGCAGGGCCACGGCCGCCAGAAATACGGCCATAAGCCCCGCGAAGGCGATCTGCTGCTGGTGGTAGAGGCCACCCAGGGTGAGGTCCACATCGCGGGGGATGAGGCCCTGAGCGGCAAGCACCTGCTTCACATCCCGAACGGTGGATCCCATGTCGCGCCCGCTGATTCGGCCCGTGACCGCCACCACGCGTTTGAGGTCGTCCCTCGTGATCTGGGGCTGGCCCGTCACGGGGACCACCGTTGCCACCCGGCCGAGAGGGAAGAGGTGGCCGTCGGGGGCCCTCATGACCAGATCGCGCACTTTGGCCGTGTTCTTGCGCAGATCCGCGGGAACCCACAGCCGGATCCCTACCATCTTGGGGCCCTGCTGCACCTGGGTCGTCACCACGCCCTCCAGCGCGTCCCGCGCCAGCCCGGTCACGGTCTCCGGATCCATGCCCTCCAGGGAGGCCCTGGCCCGGTCTACGCGGATGTCCAGAGCGTCACCCGCCAGGACGATGCCGCTGCGCACGTCCACAACGCCCGGCACCTTGCCGATGGCTTCCGCCACCTTGGGGGCCAGGGCGAGCAGCTCCGGTTCGTTGTCCGAGAAGAGTTTGATCTCGATGGGCTGGGGCACGGCGGTGAGGTCCCCGATGAGGTCCTCCATGAGCTGGGCCATTTCGATGTTGAGCCCCGGGACCGTCTTCTCAATCCGCTGCCGCACGTCCTCCATGATGGGCTCGATGCCCCGGCGGGGGAACGGTTTGAGGCGCACGAAGAAATCGCCTTCGTTGGCCTCAGTGACCATGCCTCCGAGCTGGAGCCCCGTGCGGCGGGAGTACGTATCCACCTCCGGCGTGGCGCGCAGGATCGCTTCCACTTGGCGCAAGAGGCGGTCCGTCTCCTGAAGGGAGGTGCCGGGTGCGCTGTGGTAATCCAGGATGAAGCCGCCCTCGTCCATGACGGGCATGAAGCCCGAGCCGATGAGCCTGTACCCGGCGTACCCGGCCACCAGGAGGGGTACCAGGCCAAAAAGCACTAGGGCCGGGCGCGCGAAGAGCCTCTTCATGAGGCGCTCGTAGCGCTCGTGGATTCGGTCGGTGAAGGCCCCGCCTTCCTTCTGGGCGGCGTCCTTCTCGTTCAGCAGCTTGTCCGCCAGGAGCGGGACGGCGAGCCAGGCCACGAGGTAGGAGATGATGAGGCTGGCGGCCATGGTCAGGCTGAGGGCCTTGAAGAACGCCCCCGTGACCCCCGAGAGGAAGGCCAGGGGGGCGAAGATGATGATGGTGGCCGCGGAGGAGCCGGCCAGCGGCTTGGTGAACTCACGCGCCGCCTTCATGACGCGGCCGTGGTGCGGCCCTTGCCCTCCCCGCATGCGCCGGATGATGTGTTCCACCATGACGATGGCGTCGTCAATGATGAGCCCCACCGCCGCCGCCATGCCGCCTAGGGTCATGACGTTGAAGCTCATGTGGAGCACGTACAGGAGCAGCACCGTGATGGCCAGAACGCCGGGAACGGTGAGGATGGCGATGAGCATGACCTTGACGTTTCGCAGAAAGCCCCAGAGGATGAGCGCCGCCATGATGACGCCCACGATGAGCGCGTCCCTCACGCTGCCCGCCGAGGAGAGAATGAGGCGGCTTTGGTCGTACCAGTTGGCGATCTGCAGGCCCGCCGGCAGGAGCGGTTCGTAAGCCGCCAGGGCAGCCTTGGTGTCGCTCGCGATCTGCACCGTGTTGCCGTCGAGCTGCTGGTAGACGGTGAGCAGGACGGCGTCGCGGCCGTCCGCGGTGACCCGCGTCCAGTTGGGCTCCGTGGCCTTCCTGACCACGGCCACGTCGCTCACGCGGACCACGCCGCCAGGGCCCGAGCGCAGCACCGTCTCGCCAATCTGGCTCAGCGTTTGGAACTGAGTGTCGGCGAGGATCAGGTAAAGTTTGTCGTGGTCCTCGAGCCGTCCCACGGCCTGAATCGTGTTGGCCGCCGAGAGGGCGCGCGCCGCGTCCGCGAAGGTGAGGCCCATGGCGTGGAGCCTCGCGGGGTCCACGGTCACGCGGTACTCCTCCGTGAGGCCGCCCTGCACCCCGATGCGGGCCACTCCGTTGACCCTGGAGAGGACCGGCCTCAGCTGGTAGAGGGCGATGTCCCGCATGGCCGTGAGGGAAAGGCGGCCGGAGGTGAGGCTGTAGGCCAGCACCGGGAAGACCGTCGGATCCATGCGTATGACGGAATGGTTCGTCCCCGCCGGGAGGCTGGCGGCGATCTGGGCGATGGCGGATTCTACTTGAAGCATGGCCGCCACCATGTCCTGGCCCCAGTCGAAGTTCACGTCAATATCGGCGCTGCCGCGGCTGGTGGTGGAGCGCACCTCGCGCACGCCGGGCACGCCGCGCACCGCCTCCTCCACGGGGCGCGTCACCTCGATGACCATACGGTCCGCGGGGCGGTCCCCCGCGTCCAGGGAGACGCGCACTCTGGGGAAATTGATGCGCGGAAAGAGGCTCACGGGCAGCTTCAGGGCCGCCGCCGCGCCGGCCACCATGAGGACCACCAG
>JBBIKI010000111.1:0-7728 GCA_037445535.1 Acidobacteriota bacterium
GCGAGACGCTGGACGCGAGGGGCGAGGCGCTGAAGGCAAGGAGTAAGGGGAGTGAAGAGGCCGCACGAGAAGTTGAAAGTATGGCAGCGGAGCCGGGGCCTGGTCTTGCGCCTCTATGAGGTGACGGGCAGCTTTCCCGGCGAGGAGCGCTACGGCCTGACCTCGCAGATCCGGAGGGCGGGAGTCAGCGTGGTTGCCAACATAGCCGAGGGGGCCGCCAGGGGCTCCGATGCCGATTATCTGCGGTTCCTGAAAATAGCTCGGGGATCGCTCAGCGAGCTTGAGACGCTCCTCATGATCGCGAAGGATCTCCGCTTTGTGGCAGAAACGGACTACGATGAACTTCTTGGTCACTGCGAGGCCATCGGCAGTTTGATCGAGGGGCTGTCGCGCCGACTCAGAAGCGACCGAATCTCCGAAGAGGACATTGCTTATGACCCATGACCCCCCCTTCATCCCTTTCTTCGCGCCTCGCGTCTCGCGTCTCGCCCCTTGTCTCTCCCATCCCGCGCCTCGCGTCTCGCGTCTCGCGTCTCGCGTCTCGCGTCTCGCTCCCTACAAAGGACTCCCCTCATGCCCCCCCGCGTAATCATCCTCGGCTGGGACGGGGCGACGTGGGATCTGGTGGACCGGCTGGCGGCGGACGGGAAGCTGCCGAACGTGGCGGCCCTGTGCTCCCGCTCGGTTCACGGGTCCATGGCCTCGGCCCATCCTCCCGTGACGGCGCCGGCGTGGGTGTCCATGGCCACGGGGGTGAACCCCGGACGCCACGGCTGTTTCGACTTCAACAAGCCCGACGGGGCCCTGGGCAAACTCAGGCCTTTGCAAGCATGGGACATCGCCGAGAAGGCCTTTTACGAGGTCCTCGAAGAGCGCGGGCGCAAGGCGGTCCTCATCAACCTGCCCGTGACCTATCCGCCCCTCACCAAGCACATCACGCTGACTTCGCTCCTCACTCAGGGAGACAACGCCGTCTTCCCTGAGAGCCTGAAGGACAAGCACACGGCCCTCAAGAACTACCGCTGCTTTCCCGACACGGCCCTGCGCGCCCGGGGCGACGTGGAAGGCTACCTGCGCGACATCCGCGCCCTCGAAGCCGCGCGCTTCGAATGCCTGAAGGCCCTCTGGGGCGAGCCCTGGGACTGCATGTTCTGCGTGGTTTCGGGCACGGACTGGGTGAGCCACGAGGCCTTCCCCCAGCTCATGAACGGCGAGTATGACAAGGTTCCTGAAGCCCTGGGCATGTTCCAGGACGCGGACCGAACGCTAGGCTGGGTGCGGGAGCGCCTGGGCCCCGAAGACCACCTCCTCATGGTGAGCGACCACGGCTTCACCACCGCCAAGGGCGTCTTCTACCTCAACGAGTGGCTTGAGGAGCGCGGCGTCCTCGTCCCCGATTGGACCCGGGCCACCTTCCCCCCGAGCCACCGCATGGAAGAGGCCGCCATGAAGGCCGCCGAAGGCAAGAAGGCGCACGTCCCCGCGGCCGTCCTCTGCGCGGTTCACCGGTCGGCCCCCGTCCGGTTCTTCGCCAAGGTCGCGCGCAAGCTCGGCGTGACCTGGCCCCTGAGCCTGGCCGTTGATCCCTCCGCCAGCAAGGCCTCCACGCTGACCGCAGAGTGCCACGGCCTGACGATCCACGACCGGGACGCCTTCCCCGATGGCGCCGTGGCCTCCTGCGAAGTGCCGGGCCTCATGGACGCCCTCGCAACGCGGCTGAGGGATTTGCGGGACCGTGACGGGGAGCCTGTTTTCGCCTCCGTTCGGCGCCGCGAGGACGTCTACCACGGGCCCAAAACCCAGGAAGCCGCCCACATCCTGCTCGGCCCTAGCAAATGGGGCGTGGCCGCGGCCATCAAGGCCCTCAAGGCCATCCCCTTCGTCCACCACTCCCTGGGCATCCACGCCTCCGAGGGCCTCTTCCTCGGCGCCGGCCCCGCCTTTGTTCAAGGCCGGCTGCCCGCGCACTCGGTGGACATCACCGACGTGGCGCCCCTCATCTTCCACCTCCTGGGCGAGCCCATCCCCGAAGGCCTCGACGGCCATCTCCTCCCGGGCCTCCTGGAGCCCCAATACCTTGATGCCCACCCGCCCCGCTTCGCACCCGTGGAACTTCCCGGCCGCTCCCGCGGCGACCTCGACGCCGAAGCCATCCAGGAGAAACTCAGGGGGCTGGGGTATATGGGCTGAGAAGGAGCGCGCACCGTGCCTCAAGCCTTCTGCTACGACTTCGACGTGGACAGCTCCACCGTCGTCCTCCCCCCCTTGGCCGCCGGGCCGGGGCTCGTGGCCATCTGCCTGCTCACGACGAACGAGAGGGAGAACACCCTCGCCTGCCTCGAGAGCCTGGAGGCGGCAGGGCATCCGAAGCCGGGCTACGCCGTCGTGCTTGCCGACAACGGCTCCGCCGACGGGACCATGGAGACCGTGGCCGCGCGCTACCCGTGGGTGATCCGCATCCTGAACGGGCGCAACCTGGGGTTCGCGGCAGGGAACAACACAAGCCTGCGCTGGGCCCTCGGGTCGGGCTTTCGTTACGTCATGCTCCTGAACAATGACACGGTGGTGCCGCAGGGGGCCATCGAACTGCTCTTCGACGCCATGGAGGGCCACCCCGAACTGGGCCTCGCCGGCCCCCTCCTGCTGAGCCACGCGGACCCGTCGCGCATCGATTCGGCGGGCATCGACCTCTCTTCCGTGCCCGGGGCGACGGACCGGCTGATGGGGCGCCCCGCCGGCGACGCCCCGCCGGAGACCGAGCGGGTATTCGGCCTCACGGGCGCTGGCGCCTTCTTTCGGGGGGACGCCCTGCGCGCCGCAGGCCTGCTCGACGAGGACTTCTACCTCCTGCTCGAAGACGTGGACCTGGACTTCAGGGTCCGCCTCCTGGGCTACGACGCCGCGCTCGTCCCGGCCTCCCGCATCTACCACAAGCGGGGCTTGAGCAGCGCCTGTGTCGTCTCCGCGGAGAAGGAGTTTCTCCTCCTGAAGAACTCGGCGGCCCTGGCCCTCCGCTACTGGCCCGCCGGACACATCCTCACGTACTTCCCGCTGGTGGTGAAGGGCTGGCTCCAGAGCGGCGTCACCGCGCTGCGCACCGGGCGGTGGTCGAACTGGAGGCGGGTCATGAAACGCTCGCGCGCCCTGCGCCGGGCTCAACGGGAGAACCCGGAGTGGCGGCGGGTCCAACGGGAATGGATGCCCCCCGCGGCCTGGGGCTATTATCTACGGAGGTTCCGCCGCCTTCCCCGCGGGGGGCGGGCGTGACCGAATCGGCGGGGCCGCAGCGGTTCCGGCGCCGTACGGCGGAGACGAGGAAGGTGAGGACATGAGAGTGCTGGTCCTGGGCGCGACGGGGATGCTGGGGCACAAGGTCTACCAGCACCTGCAGGGACGCGCCGAGGTCTACGGCGCGGCGCGCGAGGGGTCCCCGGGCCGAGACCTGCCCCTCTTTGGGGATGGCTCCCGCCTGGTGACGGGGCTCGACGGGGAGGCGCCCGAAACGATCCGGCCCGTCCTAGAAGCGGCCCGCCCCGACGCGGTAGTCAACTGCGTGGGTGTCATCAAACAGCTCAAGGACGCGGAGGACCCGGTCAAGACCATCGCCGTGAACGCCCTCTTCCCGCACCTGCTCGCGCGGGCCTGCCGGGAGCGCGGCGCGCGCCTGGTCCACGTCAGCACCGACTGCGTCTTCTCGGGCGAGAAGGGGGGCTACCGGGAGGAGGACCCCTCCGACGCGAAGGACCTCTACGGCCGCACCAAGCACCTCGGCGAGGTGACGCGAGGCGACTGCGTGACCTTGCGGACCTCCATCATCGGCCGCGAGCTGAAGACGACCTACGGGCTCCTCGAGTGGTTCCTCTCCCAGCGCGGCCGGAAGGTCGACGGGTACACGCACGCGGTCTTCTCCGGCGTGACCACCCAGGTGCTCGCGGAGGTCATCTGGAGCGTGCTCGCTCGGTGCCCAGGCCTCCGGGGGCTCTACCATGTGGCCGCCGCGCCCATCGCCAAGTTCGACCTCTTGGCGCTCGTCAGTGAGGTCTTGGACCTGGACATCGAGATCGCCCCCTCGTCCCGCGAGCGCTGCGACCGCAGCCTGGACGGGAGCCGCTTCGCCGCGGAGACGGGGCTCGCCGTGCCGCCCTGGCGCGAGATGGTCGAAGCCCTCGCGAAGGATGCCACGCCCTACAACGAATGGAGGAGCGCACATGCCCTTGCCCCTTGAAGGAAAACGCGTCGTCATCACCGGCGGGACCGGCTCCCTCGGGCAGGTCCTGGTCCGCCGGCTCCTCTCGGGCGAGATGGGGAAGCTCGAGAAGGTCATCGTCTTCTCCAGGGACGAGGCCAAGCAGTACTTCATGCGGATGCGCTATCTCCAGAAGCGGGCCGAGACCGAAGAGGTCATTTGGAAGGACGTGGAGCACGTCCTCGACTTCCGCATCGGTGACGTTCGCGACATCCACGCCGTGCGCGCGGTCCTGGGCGGCGCGGACGCGGTCTTCAACGCCGCCGCCCTCAAGCAGGTCCCCACGTGCGAGTACTTCCCCTTCGAGGCCATCCAGACCAACGTGCAGGGGCCCGAGAACCTCATCCGCGCCGTCCGGGACGGGGGCCTGAGAATCCAGACCGTCGTGGGGATCTCCACCGACAAGGCCTGCAAGCCCGTCAACGTCATGGGCATGACGAAGGCCATCCAGGAGCGCGTCTTCATCCGCGCCAACCTGGACTGCCCCGGCACCCGCTTCATCTGCGTTCGCTACGGCAACGTCCTGGCCTCGCGGGGCTCCGTCATCCCTCGCTTCCACGAGCAGATCAGGGCCGGCGGTCCCGTCACCATCACCACCCCCGACATGACCCGCTTCCTCCTCAGCCTGGAGAAGGCCGTGGATACGATCTTCGCCGCCCTGCGCGATGGGAAGCGCGGCGAGACCTACATCCCCCGGGTGCCCGCCGCGGGCATCGTGGACCTCGCGGAGGTCCTCATCGGGGACCGGAAGATCGACCTCACCTACACGGGCATCCGGCCAGGCGAGAAGATCCACGAGGTGCTCATTTCCGAGGAGGAGTCCCCCCGCTCCGTGCGGCGCGGCGACTTCTACGTCATCCGCCCCATCCTCCCCGAGCTGGCCGTCCCACCGGAGGGGGAGGCCCCCGTCGCGTTCAAGGAGTACAGCTCCTCCGATGAGACCCTCTCCCGGGAGGGGATCCTGGCGCTCCTGAAGGAGAACGGCCTCCTCATCCCGAGGGAGTGGAAGGACGGCGAGGAGCTCCTCCGCTGAACCCGTCCCGAAGGCCGTCTGGCCGAACCTACGGAGCCGATCATGAACCTGCTGGTCATCGCGGCACACCCTGACGACGAGGTCCTGGGCTGCGGCGGCACCATCGCGAAGCTCGCGAAGGAGGGCGCCCGGGTCACCGTCGCCTACATGGCACAGGGCGGGACATCGCGCTACGCCAAGGGCGAGCCCGTGGACCCCGCGTGGCTGCCCTTCCTGAGATCTTGCGCCCAGAAGGTGGCCCAGGTCCTCGGCGTCGCGAAGGTCCGCCACTTCGACTTTCCCGACAACCGCTTCGACGCGGTGGACCTGCTCGACTTGAACAAGGCCATCATCGGCCTCCTCGCGGAGGAGAGGCCCGACTGGGTCTTCACCCACCACGGGGGGGACCTCAACGTCGACCACGCCAAGCTCTTCCGCTCCACCCTCATCGCCATGCGGCCCATGGAGGGCCTCGGCGTCGAGCGCCTCTGCGCGTACGAGGTCCCCTCCGCCACCGACTGGGCCTTCCACAGCTTCGAGCCCATGTTCCGGCCCAACTTTTTCGTGGACATCGAGGGGACCCTGGAGGAGAAGATCACGGCGATGGAGGCCTACGAGTCCGAGAAACGCGTCTTCCCCCACCCGCGCTCGCCGGAAGCGCTGAGGGCCAACGCCACCCGGTGGGGGAGCGTGGTGGGGCTCCGGGCAGCCGAGGCCTTCGAGCTCGTCTGGGAGATCCGAAAGTAGGCGGCCGAGAATAGCGCCCTTCGAAAGGCGAATCGCGAGCGTGGCAAGTCCCAGCGTGCGATTTTCCCTTGAGGCATCTCCAATTCGAAATCCGACATCCCAAATCCGCGATCTGGCCGTCGTCATCCTCACCTGGAACGGGCGGGAAGACACCCTCGCCTGCCTTCGGAGCCTGGAGGCGGGCGGGCACCCCCGGGAGGGGGAGGCCTTCGTCGTGGCGGACAACGGCTCCTCGGACGGAACGCTGGATGAGGTGGCGCGCCTCTTTCCTTGGGCCGGGCGCCTCCAGAACGGCGCCAACCTGGGCTTCGCGGGGGGCAACAACGCGGGGCTCCGTTGGGCCCTGGAGCGCGGCTACCGGTACGCCATGCTCCTGAACAACGACACCGAGGTGCCGCCCGGCTCCCTTGAAACCCTTGTTGCCTATATGGAGGACCATCCGGAGGCCGGCGCCGTCCAGCCGCTGCTCGTGCGCGGAGGGGACAGGTCTTGCATTGACTCTTCCGGCATCGAGCTCTTTTCTTTGCCCGGAGCCAGGGACATGCAGATCCTCGCGCCAGTCGAAGATGTCCCAAAGGAACCTCGCGGGGTCTTCGGCGCCTGCGCGGCGGCGGCCCTCTACCGCTCCAAGGCCCTCGATGCATCGGGCCTCCTGGACGAGGACTTCTTCGTCCTTCTTGAGGACGTGGACCTCGCCTTCCGCATCCGCCTCGCGGGCTACGAGGCCGCTCTCGTGCCCGCCGCCAGGGTCTTTCACAAGCGCGGCATCAGCTCTCAGGGTGCCCTCTCCGGTGAGAAGAAGTTTCTTCTCCACCGCAATATCCGCGCCCTTGCCTTGCGCTACTGGCCCCTCAAGTACCTGCTCGAATACGCCCCCTTCCTCGCCAAGGGATGGCTCTGGGGCGCCACCTACGCCGTCCGCACCGGGCGCTGGCCCCAGTGGTCCGCCCTCATGCGCCGCGCCCGCCGAGACCGCCGCGAGTTCTCCAAAAGTCCACGGTGGCGCGCCATCCAGCGCCAATGGATGCGCCCCCTCGGCTGGGGCTATTACTGCCGGAAATTAGGAGAGCGAGCCGGAGGCCCGCCGGCGATTCCCTGAAATAGCGGCGAATGTGGAATGGTGAATGTGGAATGGTGAATGTGGAATGTGTGAAGAATGAAGACGAGCAAGCGTGTTGAACTCGAGCAGCGAACGAAAGTGTTCGCACTTCGGACCATCGAGTTTACTTCTGGATTCCAGCGCGCAAAGGCCGCTGAAGTGATTACCTACCAGATCGTCAAATCAGCGACATCGATCGGTGCGAATTACCGGGAGGCTGGTCGGGCTTCCTCAAGGAATGACTTCATTCACAAGATGAGCATTGTCGAGAGAGAGGCCGCCGAGACCCAGTACTGGCTGGAACTTTGCCACGAAGGTGGCTTCGGCGAGCCACTGGAAGCAGCGAGACTTCTAGCGGAATGCTCGGAGTTGCTCGCCATCTTCACGGCCATCGGGCGGACCTCCAAGGACAACTACGGTCAAGTATCCGAAGAGGAGAGACCTCTTGACCCAAGTTAATACTCCATCGCCGATAAGGCATGAAATGTGTGCCGCCAGACATACGGGCGACGGCCGCTATTCAGCATTCCCCATTTCACATTTCCCATTTCACATTCGACATTCCCCACTTCACATTCGACATTCCCCATGGTAATCACTCCTCCTAAAATCGGCGTCATCATC
>JBBIKI010000112.1:0-7568 GCA_037445535.1 Acidobacteriota bacterium
GAAGCGCGATGAGAGATGCAACGCTCACTCCTCCTCGGTTTCCACCTGTCTGGCACGCGCCCATCGCGGGATTGTGGTCTGGTCGTCCTTTTGACGCCCCCCGTCCCGGTGAGCTAAACTTATCGGGTGCCAGAGGGTTCGTGGCCCCCGGCAGAGGAGGATCCCATGCGCTTTGCCCCGTTCGCTGCCATCCTGGCCGCCGTTGCCCTAGCCTCGGCCGTTTATGCCGCCCCCGACGTGAAAACAGGCGAGGTCGTGCCTTCCAAGCTGGAATCGCCCCACCCCATAACTTCGCCGTGGCTCTACGACGTGAACGTGGCGGAGGCGGGCACCCTTCGCCTCCACCTGGCCGGTCTCCGGCTGAACCAAGGAGACCAGCTCGTTCTCTCGGACGGTCTGGGCAAAGAAGTCTACACCCTGGCTGGCCCTTACGCCGGGGCCTTGTGGCTCCCCCAAACCTCGGGCGAGTGGTGCCGCGTGGAGATCTGGCCCGGCAAAGACTCGGCCCCGTGGGGCCTCCAAGCCGACTGGCTGAGTTACGGCTACCCCGCCTACCGCGCCGCGGGCGCACCGGCGCCCGAATCCATTTGCGGCGTGGACGATTCGAAGGATGCGGTCTGCTACCAGTCTGACACGGCTAAATGGACCGCGGGCAAGGCCGTGGCCAGGGTTTACTTTTCCGATCCCGTGAACGGCTCGGGATACTGCACCGGCTTCATCCTTTCACCCTACGGCTACTTCATCACCAACAACCACTGCATCGCCACGGAGGTCGGAGCCCAGTCCGTGCGGCTCGACTGGGAGTACCAGAACCAGAGCTGCGGCGCGGGGCCTTCGAGCACGGATAGCACGACCTTCGGCGCCCATCTGGTGGCCACGGACTTCACCCTCGACTACGCCCTCCTGGCCATCACGAGCGACACCCCCCAGGCCCGCTACGGATACCTGACACCCAACCCCGTCCTGCCCAGCGCCGGGGACACCATCTGGATCGCCGGGCACCCAGGGGCACAGCCCAAACGTTTCTCGGTCTACTCGGACATGGACAACGGCAACGCCAAGGTTCAGGCGGTGAACATCCAGGGCAACGCCCAGGGCACGGACATCGGCTATTACGCCGACACCCAAAATGGCTCCTCGGGCTCCCCCGTCATGCTGGGGACGGACAACTCCGTCGTGGCCCTCCACCACTTTGGCCTCAGTGGCAGCACGTGCACCTCCACCGACATGAACCAGGGGGTGGAGATGGCCAAGATCTATCCCCAGATTTCCGCCTATCTCAGCCATCCCTACTTCAGCGTGGCAGCCACCGCGGCGCCCATGACGGGATCCGTGCCGCTCACGGTCAGCTTCTCCGCGGCCCTCACCGGCGGCACTTCTCCCTTCACCTACACCTGGGATTTCGGCGACGGGTCCGCCACCTCGGCGAGCCAGGCCCCCCAGCACACCTACACCACCGCCGGAACCTACGCCGTAAAGGTCACGGTGCAGGATTCGGCTTCGGTGACGGCCACCGACACCCACCTCTCCATCACGGCCACCTCGGTGGCGGCCCTCACCGCCACGGCGTCCTCCGGTACAGCCTCGGGCACCATTCCCCTGGCGGTGCAGTTCACCGGCACTGCTTCGGGCGGCGTCACTCCCTATACATATTCCTGGAACTTTGGAGACGGCTCCGCCCTCTCCTCCGCCCAAAACCCCGCACACACCTACACCGCCGCCGGAACCTACGGCGTCACCCTGACGGTTCATGACAGCGCGGGAGCGTCCGCCGCCGACAGCCACCTCGTCATTACGGCGAGCAAGCCCGCCGTTCCGCCGCCCGTCATCACCGCCGTGAAGAAGGCCACCAACCCCTTCCGGCTCATCCTCACGGGAACCAATTTCCACGCCAACTGCACCATCAAGATTGACGGCACGGCCGTCCCGCTCACGACCTTCAAGACCTCAACCAAGGTGGTGGCCAAGAAGGGCGCCGCCCTCAAGGCCATGCTCCCCTCCGGGCACGCCGTGTCCGTCACCGTCACCAACAACGACGACGGAGGCGTGTCGGCTCCCTTCGGCTTCACAAGAACCGCAGTCCCCGCCGTACCGCCCGGAGAACCGGCCCTCGCTCTGGTTCCCCCTCACGCCAAGGCGGGCCCCGCCGCTCCGCTCATGTGACCGCATGAGCAAACTCGTGGGCATGGGCGCCGCCGCCAAGGCCGGCGCCCTTTCCGCAACCTGGACGTTCCCGGCCATCGTGGGCGGGTCTTTTCTCATCGCCTGGGCCGCGGAATCGGCCCAATTTTTCATGTCCCAGGGCCTCTCTCTGGCCATTCTTGCGTGGGTCCAGACCCTGCCCGAGTTCGCCGTGGAGGCCGTCATCGCCTGGCAGGCGCCCCGAACACCGGGCGGCATGCACCTCGTTTCTGCCAACTTCACGGGAGCCGTGCGTCTCCTCGTGGGCTTGGGCTGGCCCATGATCTACGCCGTGGCCGCCCTGTTCCACCGCAAGAAGCACCGCCGCCCCCTCAAAGAGATTCGCCTGGAAGATGAGCACAGCGTGGAGATCGTGGGCTTGGTGCTGCCCCTCCTCTACTTCTGTTTCATTACGTTCAAGGGCACAATCACCGTGTGGGACGGCCTCGTGCTCATGGCCATCTACGCGGCCTACATGTTCATCCTCAACCGGATCCCGCCCAAGGAGCTGGAGAATCCCGAGGACGAGGAGTGGCCCATCCGAAAGATCGTGACCTTCAAGCCCGCCCTCCGGAACGCCACCATCGCGGCCCTCTTCCTGGGAGGAGCCGGGATCATCTTCCTCTCGGCCGAGCCTTTCTTGCACTCCCTCCTCGCCATGGCCCTTTCCCTGGGCATCTCCCAGTACGTTTTCGTGCAGTGGGTGGCGCCCTTCCTCAGCGAGTTCCCCGAAAAGCTCTCGGCGGTCTATTGGGCCCGCAAGGTCACGGGGGCCCCCATGGCCCTCATGAACCTCGTCTCTTCCAACATCAACCAGTGGACCATGCTGGCGGCCATGATCCCCTTCGTGGTGGCTTTCTCGGCCGGCCACATTCAGCCCATCCCGCTGGATCCGGACCAGCGCCTGGAGTTCTCGCTCACCATCGCCCAGTCCGCCCTGGGCATGTGTCTCCTGGCCAACATGTCCTTCGCGTGGTACGAGGCCGTGGTCCTCTTCTCCCTCTGGCTGGCCCAGTTCCTCATCCCCACGCTTCGCGAGGAGGTGGCCGTTCTCTACGGCGTCTGGGTGGCCTACGAGGTCGTCGCCTGGCTCATGAAGTACCGCAAGCCCATGGCCTTCGTCCTGTTCGCGCGGCTCTTCCGGGAGCGCGTGATGAACCGGGAGCGAGCGGCCGGATAAGCCATCCATCCTCAGCTTGGATAAGAGTTACCGTTCCGCCCGATGCCCGTTCTAGTTCAAGAACGGCTGCAGGGCCCTGAGCGCGGCCGAGGTGCCCTGGACGGCCTCGGGCCGGATGGCGGCGCGGAACAGGCCCAGCCTGTCGAGGAAAGACCGCAGGCTCGCGGGGGTGACGCCGTCCATGGGCAGCCACTCGCCGGCGCCGCTCTCCTTGAGAAAGTGCGCGTTGATTCGCTGTTCGTAGTTGCCTAGCTCGGGAATAGCAAGAACCGGCTTTTCGAGGTAGAGGGCCTCTCCTACGAGCTGGTTCCCCGCCGTGGAGACCAAGGCTTCGCAGGAGGCCAGATCTTCCAGGAACCTTTCCGCGCTCACGCGCCGGAAGGTCAGGTTTCCCCGCGGCGCCCCCTCCCCGAGCCCGTAGACGCGCACGGGAAGGCCGCACCCCGCCAGCGCATCCAGAAAGCCGTCCGAGGCGAAGCGGCGCAGGTACGCCACGAGATGTCCGTCGTAGTACGGCTGGGCCATGAGCACTTGGGACCTGAGCAGGACGCCCACCTGGACAGCCTCGCCGCTGAACCCGGCCTTGAGGGGCGGGGCGTAGAACGAGGAGACGATGGTCTTGGCCTGGCCCGAATAGTAGGCCCGAACCACCAGCCCCAAGAGGTCTCCGTACCAGCGCAGCTTGGCCGGCAGGGAGGAGAAGTCGTTGACCACCAGGGCGTGCTGGTGGTTGAGGCTCACGAAGGGAACGCCGCACCGCCGTGCGGCGCGCGGAAGGGCGGGCTCGAAATCGGTGATGACCAAGCTCGGCTTCTCGGCACTGATCCGGTCGCACAGGTGGTCCACCAGGCCGGGCAAGACACGCGTGGCGTACTTCAGGCCGTGGATCCCCGTGCGGACGAGATCCAGTTCGCCGTCGCGGTACTGGAACCGCGGGCCCCCGATCCTCTCCACGTCCACCCCAGTGCCCCGGTACACCGGCTCCAGCAGGTCGAAGGCATCGGCGTAGGTGAAGAGGGTCACGCGGTGATCCAGACAAAGGTGCTCCAGGACCGCGCGCACCCTCGTAGCGTGGCCCCGTCCTTCTCCCGACAAGCCATAGAAGATGCGCGCCACGAACCCTCCTAGCCCGCCCGGCCGCCCCAGGGGAACAGCTTGGCCGGACTCATGCGGACGAAAGACAAGACGCCGCCGAGGGCATCCGAGGCAGCCACCGCCTCCTCGTCGCCGTCCTCGCCTGAACCGTCGCCGCTCACCCCGGCGCCCAGTTCGTGCTCGTGTTCGCGGTAGCTGAAGATGGACCATCGCCCCTCGTGGTATTCAAGGGCCGTAAGGTTCTCAACCCAATCGCCCGAATTGAGATAGGTCACGCGCCCCCCGTCTCCAGCGATCTCCCGCATGGCGGGCTGGTGGATGTGGCCGCACACCACGAACTGGTACCCCTGTTCCAGAGCCACGTCCGCGGCCGTGCGCTCGAAATCGCCCATGAAGCTCACGGCGCTCTTCACGCCTTCCTTGATCCGCTTAGAGAGGGAAAGCCGTCCATGCCCCGTGCGTTCGGAGAGCCAGTTCGCGAGGCGGTTGATGAGGATGAGGACGTCGTAACCCTTGCCCCCGAGCCGCGCCAGCCAGCGGGAGTGCTTCATGACCACGTCGAAGACGTCCCCGTGGAACATCCAAGCGCGTCCGGCCTCCAGGTCCATGACCACCTTGTTCACGAGGTGGAGATTCCCCAGGTGCTGCTCGCCCACCTTACGGAGCACGTCGTCGTGGTTGCCCGCGATGTAGTAGACGGGAATCCCTGCCGCGGCTAGCTTCAGGATGCGTTTCACTACCTTCATGTGGGCCTTGGGCCAGTACCACTTGCTGAACTGCCAGCAGTCCATGATGTCGCCGTTGAGGACGAGGGTCCCTGGCCGTACGCTCTTGAGATAGCGCAGTAGCTCAGCCGCGTGGCACCCTACGGTCCCAAGATGGACGTCGGAGATGACCACGAGATCCACGGGGCGCTTGGCCTCCCCCTTCGCCACGCCAAGACCGTGCGTCAAGAAGCCACCTCCCCTCGCGGCTGGGCCCTTTCCAGGTAGCGCGCCCGCTTCTCCGCGGTGAGGCGGGTCACGTCCACGAGGATGAATCCGTCCACGCAATGCCCGAACCCGGGGTCCACGCCGAAGTCGAGGAACTTGGTGCCCCCCGGTTCGCATAGCTCGGCATACTGCTTGAAAAGGGTGGGAATGGCGCACCCATAGAGCTTGAGAGCCTCCTTCAAGCGCCGCAGTTCTTCGCGGTAGTGCTCTCCGGGCAGGAGCGATCGAAGGTCGCCCTCTCTCACGGAACCGAGGACGAAGGGATTCTTGGCCTTGGCGACGCCTTCCGCCGCCCCGAACCAAGTCCTGAAGAAGTGGACGAGGAGCTCCTTGGCGGGCGCTGGATAGGCACCGCTGATGCTCACGCAACCGAAGAGGTAACGGATCTCGGGCCTGGAGGCGAGAAACGCGCCGATGCCCTGCCAGAGCTGGTCCAGGGCGCGGCTGTTCCAGTACCGCTGTTGGACGAAGCTCCGTCCCAGCTCGGCGGCCTGCGGCAGGAGGGCCTGGAACGCTGGGCCGTACTCGAAAAGAGTGGAGCTGTAAAGGCCTTCGGCGCCTCGTTCCTTCACGATCTCGCCGGCCATCCCGAGGCGGTAGGCGCCCGTGATTTCCAGGCCCGCCTCGTCCCAGATGACCAGATGTTTGTAATAACGGTCGTAGACATCCAGATCAAGGCGCGCCCCCGTCCCCTCGCCAACGCTGCGGAAGGTCTGTTCTCTGAGGCGGGCGAGCTCCCTCAAGACGACGCGCCTCGTCCCGTCTGCGGCGAGAATGCGTTTCCCGTCACCCGTGACGCCCAGGAGCTCGGCCTGGCAAAGGTCCGCACGAAGGAGGCGCCGGTCCACGGGATGCGCGATGGTGCTCTCCGTCTTGAAGGGGCCCTTCTTACCCTTGCCCACGCGCAGGGCGTGCTTTTGCAGAAGCCTCGTGAGGGCCCTCGGCTCGAGCGCAGAGGCCGTAAAGGCAGCGGCTGGGATGGGGTCTCCCACCTTGAGGCCGATAGTTCGGCCCCGCTTGTTGAAGAGTTCGTGGGGAAGCATGAGCATGGAGGCGGGGGTGCTGAAGAGAGAGACGGCGTAAAACCAGAACGAGTTCCTGGCCTTCACCCAGACGGGCAAAATGGGCGCGCCGTGGATCCTGGCGAACCGCACGGCACCGTTGCGCCATCGCCGTTCCTTGATGCCGTGCCACGAGGGCCGTGCCACCTCGGCGGCGGGGAAGAACACCACCGCCTCGCCTCTGTCCAGCGCCTCTCCAATGGCGGCAAGCCGTTCCTTCTGCGGGCGCCGGGAGAAAATGCTGTAAGGCAGGAAGGTCTCCGAGAAGGCCGGAAACTCCGCGAGAAGGTCATTGGCCACGACCCTGACGTCGGAGCGGACCTCCAGCAGAGCCCGGAGCACCGCCAAGCCGTCCAGTCCGCCCAGGGGATGATTGGACACGACGATAAGCCTGCCCTCGGCGGGGATGCGCATGCGGTCCCGCAAGGCTACCGAATACCCCACGTCGAGCCGGTCGAAGATGTCGTCCAGAAGCTCCGCCCCGCGAGCGTCCGCGTGCTCTTCCAGAAAGCGGCGGACCTCGCCCAGGTGAAGGAGGCGCTCGCCGAGGGACAGGAACCAGGGGCGGGCCAAGGCGGGAATGCGCGCGAGGACTGTTGGGCTGTGTTGCATGAGAAGCCGCTCGAGGGTGAGGTGCTCCACGGGATCTCCTATCCTCCAGACGTGAGCCTACCCTCCCATTGTCAATGTTGTATTGCCCGTCCGTTGCGGCGGCGACATCCTCGCCGGAGCCTCGGGCCCCAGGAGGCGGCCCCCGGCCAACGGCAAGATCTTGGAGCAGAACCCAGAGGGAAGCGCCTGCGAGCGCGTGGCGACCTTGTGTTGATGGAAGGCCGCGACGGTGAAGCGAAGGGCGCAGGGGCCGTGCATGAGGCGATCGGGCAGGGAAAGCAGGGCGGCCCATATGCCTACAACCCTGCGAGCCCTGGCGGCGTCGCTGGCGCCAGAGAATTCACCGGCATTCATTTCTCTGGGGCTACGGCCCGCAAGTGCTGTTGGTGCTGTCGTCCAGCGTGATGCCGCAGCGGCCGGCGGCGGGCCAGGTGCGGGGGACGTCGC
>JBBIKI010000113.1:0-7462 GCA_037445535.1 Acidobacteriota bacterium
GTGATGACGGTCTTGAAGGTGGGCTTGAGCCCCACGATCTCCATTTCCTCCTGCACCTTCACGATGCCGCGCTCCACGCGGCCCGTGACCACGGTGCCGCGGCCCGAGATGGAGAAGATGTCCTCGATGGGCATGAGGAAGGGCTTGTCGATGTCGCGAACGGGCTCGGGAATCCAGCTGTCGCAGGCGTCGAGCAGGTCCTGGATGCACTTGGCGTCGGGGCCATTGGGATCCTCTGATTGCGCGGCCTTGAGGGCGGAGCCGCGGATGACCGGGCCGTCGTCGCCGGGGAACTTGTACTGGTTGAGGAGGTCGCGGACCTCCATCTCCACCAGGTCGAGGAGCTCGGGGTCATCCACCTTGTCGCACTTGTTCAAGAACACCACGATGTAGGGCACGCCCACCTGGCGGGCGAGGAGGATGTGCTCGCGGGTCTGGGGCATGGGTCCGTCTTCCGCGGAGACCACGAGGATGGCGCCGTCCATCTGGGCCGCGCCCGTGATCATGTTCTTGATGTAATCGGCGTGTCCGGGGCAGTCCACGTGCGCATAGTGCCGCTTGTCGGACTGGTATTCCACGTGGGACGTGGCGATCGTGAGAACCTTGGTGGGATCGCGCCGGCCCTGGGATTCGGAGGCCTTGGCCACTTCGTCATAGCTGATGTACTTCGCCAGGCCCTTGGCCGCCTGAACCTTGGTGATGGCCGCCGTGAGGGTGGTCTTCCCGTGGTCCACGTGACCGATGGTGCCAACGTTGACGTGTGGCTTATTTCGGTTGAATTTCTCCTTCGACATCCTCAGCCTCCTTGACTAGCGGCCCTGAACGCGGGCGACGATCTCTTCGGACACTTGCCTCGGAACGGTTTCATAACGGTCGAACTGCATGACGTAGTTCCCGCGCCCCTGGGTGAGCGATCGCAGGGACGTGGCGTAGCCGAACATTTCAGCCATGGGAACCATGGCCGTAATCACCTGGAGGTTCAGGCGCGACTCCATGCCGTGGATCTTGCCGCGGCGGGAGTTGAGGTCGCCGATGACGTCGCCCATGTAATTCTCGGGCACCGTCACCTCCACCTTCATGACGGGCTCCAGGAGAGCCGGGGCGGCTTTGGCGGCGGCGGCCTTGAAGGCCATGGACCCGGCGATCTTGAAGGCCATCTCGCTGCTGTCCACCTCGTGGAAGGACCCGTCGTACAAGGTGATCTTCACGTCCTTGATGGGGAACCCCGCCAGGACGCCTAGCTCGGTGGCCTCGCGGATGCCCTTCTCCACGGCGGGGATGTACTCCCTGGGGATGACGCCGCCGGTGATCTCGTTCTCGAAGACGATGTTGTCGCCTTCGCCCAAGGGCTCCAGCCTGATCTTCACGTGGCCGTACTGGCCGTGGCCGCCCGTCTGTTTGATGTACTTGCCCTCGGCCTGGGCCTCCTTGGTGATGGTCTCGCGGTAGGCCACCTGGGGTTTGCCCACGCTGGCCTGCACCCCGAACTCGCGGGTGAGCCGGTCCACGATGATCTCAAGGTGCAGCTCGCCCATGCCGGAGATGAGGGTCTGGCCGGTATCCTCGTCCACGTGCATGCGGAAGGTGGGATCTTCCTTGGCAAGCTTCACGAGGGAGGCGGAGAGCTTTTCCTGGTCGGCCTTGGTCTTGGGCTCGATGGCCACGGAAATGACGGGCTCGGGGAAGTCCATGGACTCCAGGATGATGGGGTGCTCCTTGGTGGCCAGGGTTCCTCCCGTAGTCACGTCCTTCAGCCCCACGATGGCCGCGATGTCCCCGGACCGGACCTCGTCGATCTCCTCGCGCTGGTTGGCGTGCATCTTGAGCAGGCGTCCCACGCGCTCCTGGCGGCGCTTGGTCACGTTCCACACGTAGGAGCCCGCCTTGAGCGTGCCCGAGTAGACGCGGGCGAAGGCGAGCTGGCCGACGAAGGGGTCCGTCATGATCTTGAACACGAGGGCCGCGAAGGGGCCGTCGTCGCTGTGCTGGCGCTCCTCGGGCTGGTCCGTCTCGGGGTTGATGCCGTGGATGGCGGGGATGTCCACCGGCGAGGGCAAGTAGTCCACGGCCGCGTCCAACAGCGGCTGCACGCCCTTGTTCTTGAAGGCGGACCCGCAGAGCACGGGAGTGAAGTGCATGAGGATCGTGCCCTTGCGAAGGGCGGCCTTGACGGCAACGTTGTCGAGGGGCTTGCCGTCGAGGTAGGCCTGCATGAGCACATCGTCTTCCTCGCAGGCCATCTCCAGGAGCTTCTCGCGGTACTGGGCGGCCTTGGCCGCGTAGCCGGCGGGGATCTCCTCCACTTCAAATTTGGCGCCGAGGGTGTCGTCGGTCCAGCGCAGGGCCTTCATCTCCAGGAGGTCGATGACCCCCACGAAGGTGTCCTCCTGGCCCAGGGGCAGGTGAAGGGCCACGGGGCGCGCATGGAGCCTGTCCTCCATCATTTTGAGGACTCGCTCGTAATCGGCACCCTGCCGGTCCATCTTGTTCACGAAAGCGATGCGTGGCACGCGGTACTTGTCGGCTTGGCGCCACACCGTTTCGGATTGGGGTTCCACGCCGCCCACGGCGCAGAAAACGCCCACGGCACCGTCCAGCACGCGCAGGGAGCGCTCCACCTCGGCGGTGAAGTCCACGTGGCCGGGGGTGTCGATGATGTTGACACGGCAGTCTCTCCAGGTGCACGTGGTGGCGGCGGAGGTGATGGTGATGCCGCGCTCCTGCTCCTGGATCATCCAGTCCATGGTGGCGGTACCATCATGGACCTCGCCCATTTTATAGTTGACGCCCGTATAGAAGAGAATCCTCTCCGTGGTGGTCGTCTTGCCGGCATCGATGTGGGCCATGATGCCGATGTTGCGCTGATTCTCGTAAGGGACGGTACGGGGCACGGGCGTCCTTCCTTGCTTACCAGCGGTAATGGGCGAAGGCCTTGTTGGCCTCAGCCATCTTGTGGGTGTCTTCGCGCTTCTTGATGGACGACCCCCGGTTGTTGGCGGCGTCCAGCAGCTCCGCGGCGAGGTTGCCCATCATGCTTTTCTCCCCGCGGGCACGGGAGTAGTCGATGAGCCACCGGATGGCCAGCGAGAGGCGGCGTTCTGGGCGGACTTCCACGGGGACCTGGTAGGTGGCGCCGCCCACGCGGCGGGACTTCACCTCGAGGACCGGCTTCACGTTGTCCAGGGCCTTTTGGAAGACCTTGAGCGGGTCGTCGCCGCTCTTCTCCCGCATGATGTCCATGGCCCCATAAAAAATGGACTCCGCGACGGATTTCTTGCCCTGGTACATGATCTTGCTGATGAACTTGGTGACCAGGACGGATCCGTAGACGGGGTCCGGCGAAACTTCTCTCTTGCGAACGACGGCTTTCCTTGGCATGCCCTGTGCTCCTTACCCTCTTTTCAAAGAGCGACGGCCCTAACGGGCCCGGGTGATGATGCGCCTACGATTTCGGCCGCTTGGCTCCGTACTTCGAACGAGCCTGGCGCCGCGCCTCGACGCCGGTCGTGTCCAGTTTGCCTCGAATGATGTGGTAGCGAACGCCAGGAAGGTCCTTGACGCGGCCCCCGCGGATCAGGACCACGGAGTGCTCCTGCAGATTGTGGCCGACGCCCGGAATGTACGTGGTCACTTCCATGCCGTTGGTGAGGCGGACGCGGGCCACCTTGCGCAGCGCCGAGTTCGGCTTTTTGGGGGTCGTGGTGTACACGCGGGTGCACACGCCGCGCTTCTGGGGATTGTTCTTCAGAGCAGGGCTCTTGGTCTTGTACTGGACGACCTGGCGCCCCTGTCGCACAAGCTGGTTAATGGTCGGCACAACGTCCTCCTTGCCTTTCGCGCCACACAGACTTTCTCCCGCTGGGCACCGCCCGTGCGGGTGGAGAGCCTGAAGCCGATCTAGGCTACCACCTATCTCCCATACTGTCAAGCCCTAAGAGCCGCACGACAGGCAGTGCGCCGAGGGACACCACATGTTGTGGTAGGTATGATCTTCCTCCCTAATTGGAGGCCTGGGCCCCGGCTCGGGCTTGCCAATCGAAGGCGCGCCGGGTACCGTGGATCCTATCCGGAGACGCCATGACAATCCCCCTTACCCCAGACCACTTCATGGACTTGGCTCTCGTCTTGGCCCGCGAAGCGGCGGCGGCGGGCGAGGTCCCCGTGGGCGCCGTGCTGGCCTCCAGCACCGGGGATGTGATCGCCCGCGGGCGGAACCGGTCCGTGGAGACCTCGCCCCTCTGCCACGCCGAAATGGAGGCGCTGGCCGCGGCCCTCGCCCGGGAGGACAGGTGGACCCTGGGCGAAGCCACGCTGTATGTCACCGCGGAGCCCTGCCTCATGTGCCTGGGCGCCATGGTTCAGGCCCGGATCGGTGGACTGGTTTTCGGCTGTCCCGAGCCGCGCTTCGGAGGCGTGGCCCTGCTGCAGGGCCTTTGGAAGGAAGGCCGCTATCCCCGCCGGTTTCCCGTGGCCGGCGGTCTCCGGGAGGGCGAAGCCCGGGGCCTGCTGCAGGCCTTCTTCAAGGAGCGGCGCGCCGCGAGGCAGGAACGACGCGAGGGACACTTCAGTTAGGATGGACGCCCACGTACGAGCCCGCCGCGTCGAGCGTCTTCCAGACATTGTCCGCTTTGCGCGAAAACCCGGCCCGGAAGAGTTCCTCCGCCTTCACGCGGTCACCCTTGAGGTTGTAAAGGGCGCCCACGAACACCTGTTCGGAATCATCTTCGGGATCCTTGGCGAGGACCGACTGGAAGAGAGGGACGGCTTTATCCCAGTCGCCCGCCTCGGCGTAGACCCGGGCGATGCGGTCAAGGTCGTCCTTCCCGGGCTTGTTCTGAAGAACCCGGTCGAAGAACGCCTGCCCCTGTGTTTTGTCTCCCGATAGATAATAGACGCGGCCCACCCCGATGAGCTCCCACGTGCCTTTCCCCGCTTGGCTCTCGGCCAGGCCGAGCAGTGCCTTCGCGGCCTCGCGGGGAGCTTTGCCCTCGTAAATGGCGCGCTCCACGGGCAGGCCCTTCGCCAGCACCAGCCCCGCCACCATACCCGCTAAAAACACCGCCGCCCAGCGCCCCCATCGCGACATTCCCATCTCATCCTCCTTATGAGCGAGGCCAGTGTATCGCGTTCGCCCTCCAATGCCCACGCCATTCTCGAGTAGAATTCGCGCACTCCCGGCCTCGCACTCCTCCTTGAGCGCCCGCTCCAAACCTTGCGGGACCAGTGAAAGTACGGTATCGTTCCCTTCGCGCGGAGAGATGGCCGAGTGGTCGAAGGCGGCGGTCTCGAAAACCGTTAACCCGCAAGGGTTCGGGGGTTCGAATCCCTCTCTCTCCGCCAGGGAATCTCTTCGAAGCGATCCCACAGAGGACGTAATTGGAGAGGGATGAGAAGGGCGGGGGGTGTCCGTGGCTTTCGAGGCGATGCCGCCAACTGCTTGGCGTTGAGCCGTAGAAAGCCCGGAAGGGGACCCGCCCCGGGAACAGTAGCGTCCCTTGAAACGCAGCACCCTCTGGGTGCGAGGCTTCTAGGGACGGCAGGTTCGAATCCCTCTCTCTCCGCCAGGGAATCTCTTCGAAGCGATCCCACAGAGGACGTAATTGGAGAGGGATGAGAAGGGCGGGGGGTGTCCGTGGCTTTCGAGGCGATGCCGCCAACTGCTTGGCGTTGAGCCGTAGAAAGCCCGGAAGGGGACCCGCCCCGGGAACAGTAGCGTCCCTTGAAACGCAGCACCCTCTGGGTGCGAGGCTTCTAGGGACGGCAGGTTCGAATCCCTCTCTCTCCGCCAGAGGAATTGAGTCAACGAGGCAACAAGGTAACGAGTCAGGCACAATCCCACCAAACATGAGTCCGAGGAAGGAGCCGAGTGCGGGAGGCGGCATAAGACGCGCCGGGATCGCTGACCGACCACCGGATGGCCTCGGCTGTCTTCTTCCCAATTCCCGGAACTTGGGCCAGGGAAGCGGCGTCGGCCTCAAAAGTGCTCTCTACGGAGCCGAAGCAGGCGAGGAGGCTTGCCGCCCTTGCTGGGCCAATCCCTGGAAGCCCCTGAAGAATATAGATCTGCCTGCGCCTCTTCCCCTTTGGCCGGTATCCTGGCCGGTGCACAGCCTCGGTGGCGAAGGCCCGTCTTTGGCTCTCGGCGAAGAAGATCAACCGGGCCGTTTCCTCGGGGTTGGCCGAGCGTAAGACGGGGATCCCGTATATCAGGGAGAGTGTGATCAGGGCGCCTTGGAGCGCCTCCCTCCTAAGCCCGCTGCGCGCCAAGGAGGATGCTCCGCCCTCAAGAATTACCACGCTTCGTTTCTCGCCGCGAGCGAGGCGTAAAGCTTGAGTGAAGAGCCTCCCATCCATCACCGAAACGGCAAAGTCCGGCAGGGTCTTGCGTTCCACCAGGAGCTGGTCTTCCACGAGGACATCACCAAGCGGGAGCCGCGCCACCGACACGTCCGCCCTTGGCAGGCACCGGAGCGCCGCAAACAGCTCCGCGGGTTCCCTATCATCGGCAACGATCTTCATGGAGGTGCTTCCGGCCATCTCACGCCCCTCGCTCATCTGTCTCCCTGCGTAGGCTTCGGCTGAAGCATCCCGCCGCTGAGCCCCAGGTTGTATCCTGAATACCCTCTAGGCCGTCCGGCAGATAGGCCTTCATCAGGCTCTTGAAGAGCTTGCCGTGGTTGGGAACGAGGCAATGGATGAGCTCGTGGACGATGACGGCCTCGCGGAAGGCCTTGGGCTCTGAGAGTAGATCGTCGCTGAAGCAGATCCGCCCTGAGGAGGACCAGGAAGCCCACTTCCTCGTCATGCGTTGAATCTGCACACGCTTGGGGTGGACGCCGATTTTCTCGGCCCAGGCTTGGACCTCCACCCGGAACGCTTCCCTAGAAAGATGGATCGCGCCGGGGGCGGCGCTCCTACGCGGGGGCGATGATTGACCCGTAGGAGCGGCGCCTCGCCGCGATTCGCTTCGCCGCGATTGCTCAACCATGGCCCAGCCTCAAAATGCGTTCGGCGAGAGCGACCATCGCCTCTTTGGCGCCCGCCTGCAGGAAGACCTTGTAGAGTTCGGCTTTGAGCCGGCGCAGCTCGTCGGGGTTGTCCCTGTAGTTGGGGAACCGGTCCAGTGCGACACACACGCTTGCAGCCACGGCACCGGGCGAAGCGATGCCCTGCTGTTTGATCACCCAATAGACCGTGAAGGTCCGGGTGTCCAGACCGAGCCGCTCGCGCTCCTTGCGGGCCTCGACGTATTCCTTGAGCAGCTCTTCCAGGTGGCTCAGGGTCTCCTGGGTGGACGCCTGGCGCTCCTCGTACTGTGTGAGGACCTGCTCGGCCCGCTCGCCGATGGGAATGAGGTAGGGTTCCTTCACTCCGCTCTCGAAGGCCGACTGCACGAGGCTCCGCCCACAGTTAATGATCTTGTTCGCGTCCGATGTGTCGGGCGAGCGCAGCGCTTCCAAGG
>JBBIKI010000114.1:0-5981 GCA_037445535.1 Acidobacteriota bacterium
CGCGCCCTGTCCCTACTCCACCAGGAAATCATCGTGCAACTGGAGGAGGAAGGATACACCGTGGGGCCCGGCGCCCTGGGTGAGAATCTCACGGTTCGGGGCTTGTATGGCCTTCCGCTCGCCGTGGGGACCCGGTTGGCCTTCACGGGAGGTGTGGAGATCGAGCTGAGCGAGGCCAGAAAGCCGTGCTTCGTCCTGGATGCGGTGGATCCCAAACTCAAGGAAGTGACGGTGGGCCGCCTCGGGTGGATGGCGCGGGTGGTGACGCCTGGGTGGATCGGGCCGGGCGAGGCCATTCGCGTTTCCTACCCCGCGCCTGCGGTCTGACATCGAAAGGGTATCCCCTTGGCCGGTCCGAAAACAGGGGTCATTCTGGGCGCCGTCTTGGCCGGCGGCGAAAGCCGCAGGATGGGAAGGCCCAAAGAGGGCGTCCTCCTCCCCGGGGGCAGGCCCATGATCGAACCTCTCCTGGACGCCATGCGCGAGGCCTTCGGAACGGTGATCGTAGCGGGCGCCTGCGCGGGTTACGACTGCGCGGGGCGGCCCGGGGTCCTGCACGTCCGGGACGGCCAGCCGGGCCTTGGGCCACTGGGCGGATTGGAAGCCCTCCTCGCCTCGGGCGCCGCGGAGGGCTATGTGGTGGCCGCCTGCGACCAGCCCATGGTGACGGCGGTCCTCCTTCGCCGTCTCGCGGAAGGGGCGGGGCCGAGGGGACGGTTTTTCAGGGCGGCCCGGAGCGGTGAACACCTCGACCCCCTTCCCGGCTATTTTCCGTCTTGCTGGCTGACCTCCGTCACGACGGCCCTGGCGGAAGGAAGGCGTTCGCTGAGGGCGCTGGCGCTGTCAGCGATGGTGGAGTGGGTGCTCCTGGAGGACTCGGATGCGGGCAAGCTGGCCAGCCTCAACGCCCCCGACGACCTCGGACTCCTCCCAGAGGGATGGGGTGTGAGACCATGAGCGCTATGATCGACCCTTTCGGCCGCCGCCACGTCTACCTCCGGCTCGCTTTAACCCACCGGTGCAACCTGAACTGCACGTACTGCCGCCCCTCCGGGTGCGGCACGGTCACCACCGGCCCCATCCTTCCTTCCGAGGGCATCCTCCGCCTGGTCCGCATCTTCGCGGCCCTTGGCATCTGCAAGGTGCGCCTCACGGGCGGGGAGCCCACCTTGAGGCCCGGCCTCTTGGATCTGGTGTCGAGGATCGCCGCGGTGCAAGGCATCGGGACCCTCGCTCTCACCACGAACGGGGTCACTCTCGGGGGCCTCGCCGCTCCTCTCCGGCGGGCTGGAGTCGAGAAGCTGAACGTGAGCCTGGACAGCCTCCGCCGGGAACGGTTTCTGAAGATCACGGGCCGGGACCTTCTCCCCGCGGTCCTCCAGGGCATAAGCGCTGCACTGGAAGCGGGCTTCGAACCCCTCAAGCTCAACACGGTCGTCATGGGCGGAGTGAACGACGACGAGCTGCTGGAGTTCGTGGAGCTTGCCCGGAGCAGGCCCGTGAACATCCGCTTCATCGAGTACATGCCGTTCCGGGAGAACGGGTGGAGCCGCGAGGGCTTCGTGTCCCACGAACGCATGCGCGAGCGCATCGAACGGGTTCACCGCCTCGTCCCCGTGGGCCAGGGCGAGCATACGGGCGGTGTGGCGAAGGACTTTTCCGTGGAGGGCTTCCGGGGCCAGATCAGCTTCATCACGCCCCTCTCCGACGTCTTCTGCGACCGCTGCAACCGGCTGAGGGTGACGGCTGACGGCAAACTCAAGACGTGCCTCTTCACCCCCGCCGGCCTGGACTTGGCGGAAGCCCTCGCGCGCGAAACGAGTGACGGCGCCGTGGCCCGCCTCATCCTCCAGGCCCTCGCCTCCAAACCCGAGAAGCACCCCGAGGCTGAGGAGCTGAGGGCCAGCCAGGATCTGCCCATGAACGAAATAGGAGGCTGAAGGTGCTTGACGTCTCACACAAGACCAAGACGCGGCGGACGGCGCGCGCCCAGGCGATTCTGAGGGCGGAGCCCGGGACGGTGGACCGCATCCGCCGCCGAGAGGTGCCCAAGGGCGACCCGCTGGAAGTGGCCAAGGTGGCGGCCGTGCAGGCGGCCAAGGAGACCCCCCGCATCATCCCCTACTGCCACCCCCTGCCGGTGGATTTCGTGGGGGTGGAGTTCGAGCTGGGGGAAGCCACGGTCACGGTCACCACGACGGTGACGGCCACCTACAAGACGGGCGTCGAGATGGAGGCCCTCACGGCCGCGAGCGTGGCGGCCCTGACCCTCTATGACATGCTCAAGATGTTCGACGAGGCCATGGTCATCGAGTCCGTCCGGCTCCTGGAGAAACGGGGCGGCAAGTCGGACTTCAGGGAGGCGTTCCCCAAGCCGCCCAGGGCCGCGGTCCTCGTCCTCTCCGATTCCTCCGCCGAGGGAACCAAGGGAGATCTCTCCGGCCGCCTCATCGTGGAGCGGCTCCAGGCGGTGGGCGCCGAGGTGGCGGACTACACGGTTCTCCCCGACGAGCCGGACCAGATCGCCGCGGCCTTGCGGGCCTACGCCGACGTGCTGAAGCTGGACCTGGTCATCACCACGGGTGGCACGGGCCTGGGTCCCAGGGACAGGACGCCCGAGGCCATGGAAGGCGTCATCGAGCGGGAGGTCCCCGGCATCGCCGAGGCCCTGCGCGCCCACGGCCTCGAACAGACTCCTCACGCCATGCTGGGCCGGGGCAGGGCGGGGGTTCGCGGCGCGACGCTGATGGCCAATTTCCCGGGATCACCCTCCGCCGCCGGAGACGCCATGGACGCCGCGCTGCCGGCTCTCCTCCACGCCCTCACCATCATCAGGGGGGGCGGCCATCCCGAGGGCGACCTCCGGCGCCGGAAGGAGGCCCCGTGATTCCCTTTTCCGAGGCCCTGGGCGAAGTCTTGGCGCAGGTTTCGGCGCTGGAGAGCGAGGATGTAGCCTTGGGCTCGGCCCTGGGGCGCTTTCTGTCGCGGGACGTGACGGCCCTTTCCGCCATGCCCCGCTTCGACAACTCCTCCGTGGACGGTTTCGGCGTCCGGGTGTCCGACTTGGAAGGAGCCTCCAGCGAGCATCCCGTGCGCCTCCCCGTGGCCGGTACCGTGCCCGCCGGCGGTCTCTGGAACGGCTCTTTCCCGCAGCGGACGGCTCTCAAACTCATGACCGGGGCCCCCGTGCCGCCTGAGGTGGAGGCCGTGGTCATGCGCGAGGAGGTGGACGAGGCGAGTGGCGCCGCCGCCTTCCACGGGCCGGCAGGGCATGGCCAGAACATCCGGCGCCGAGGCGGCGAGTACGGTGTGGGGGCCCTTCTTCTCCGGGGGGGCACCAAGCTCACTCCGCCTGCGGTGGCGGTCCTGGCTTCCCAAGGACTGGTGCGGGTTTCCGTGCACGGCCGGCCCCAGGTGCGGCTGGTGGTGACAGGCAGCGAGCTCGCCCTCGATGGCGGCCGGCCGGAGGCTGGGCAGATTTACGACTCCAACGGCTGGGGCCTGGAAGCCGCCGTGCGTTGCCTGGGCATCGAGGACGTCCGCGTGGCAACCTGCCGGGACGACCCCGGCGAGGTTCGTTCGGCCCTCGCGGCGGCCGTCGAGGAAGGGGACGTGGTGATCACCTCCGGAGGCGTCTCCGTGGGCGATTTCGATTTTGTGCCTTCGGCCTTCGAGTCCCTCGGCGGCCGCCGACGCTTCTGGCGCGTGGCCATCAAGCCGGGCAAGCCCAACTATTTCGGCGTATGGGAGGGCCCCTCGGGCCGCCGCGCCCTCCTCCTCGGCCTGCCGGGCAACCCCGTGGGCGCCTTGCTGTCCTTCGAGCGCCTCGTGCGCCCCGCCCTCCTCAAGCTCATGGGAGCGCGGGAGCTCCGGCCCGTGGCGCTGCAAGCGCGCCTCGCGGAGACCCTCGACAAGACGGAGGGCCGCTTGGAGTTCGTGCGGGGCATCCTGCGCAACGCCGCGGAAGGGGTGGAGGTGGTGCCCATCGCCGCGCGCGAATCTCACATGCTGGTGGGGCTGGCCGCCGCCAACTGCCTCATCGCCTTCCCGCGCGATGCATCGCGCCTGGAAGCTGGAAGCCTCGTGGACGTGGAGCTTCTGGCCTGGTGACTAGGACGGGGGCCATCATGGAGACCATCATGGAAACGAAAATGGGAACGCTGGTGGCCGTCTCTTCCAGCGAGACGAAGGGCGTGAGAAAGCGCAACCTGGAAAGCGCACAGCTCAAGGCCGGATGGGGCATCGAGGGCGACGCCCACGCGGGGGAGTGGCACCGCCAGGTCAGCCTGCTGGCCCAGGAGAGCATCGAGAAAATGAGGGCCCTCGGCCTGGACGTATCCTCGGGCGACTTCGCCGAAAACCTCACCACGCTGGGCATCGACATCCCCCACCTTCGCATCGGCGACCACCTCCGCGTGGGCGAGGCCGAGCTCGAGGTGACCCAGATCGGCAAGGAGTGCCACACGCGCTGCGCTATCTACCAGCAGGCGGGTGATTGCGTCATGCCCAAGGAAGGGGTCTTCGCCCGCGTGCTCAAGGGCGGCACCGTCCGCCCCGGTGACGCCGTCGTTCACCAGCCGGAATATCCGAACTAGCGGCCTGCCCGGTGTTCCTCGTTTCCGTGGCGGTGGCGGGCCGCGCGGGCTGAGCTCCGTGTCGGCGGCTGTCCGCCTTCCCGGCTTCCCTTGCCCGGCCATCGTGGTGCGAAACGGGCGAGCCTCCTCATGCGGGGCGTTCGCGCCCTCCCTCCGCGGCCGTCGGGCATGCCCGAAGCGCCGAAAAACTTTCGGGGCCTCCGGGCGTATGAAGGCTCATGAGGCGGCTGGGCCGCCGGGACGAAGGAGAGTAAGACCATGAAGAAGCTGTTTCGGATGCTCTTGATCCTGGCCGTGGTGGGCGTGGCGGCGGTGGCCATGTACGCGTGGGTTCGCGGGCGTGGAAAGAATGACAAGGGCGTCACCCTCGTGGAAGTTCAAGTGGGCTCCATCACGGACAAGGCCCTGGCCGTGGGCCAGATCGAGCCGAGGCAGAAGTTTCAGGTGAAATCCAAGGTCTCGGGCCTGGTGAAGACGTGCGTCGTCCAGGTGGGCGACACGGTGAAGCCTGGCGACCCCCTCTTCGAAATACAGCCCGACCCTACGCCGCAGGACCTCATTGATGTGGACCGGAACGTGGAGTCGAGCCGGGCCTCCTTCGACCGCGCCAAGGCGGACTACGACCGCTACAAGCAGCTCTACGCCGAGAGCGTCGTGGCCAAAGGGGACCTGGACGCAAAACGCGAGCAGTTCGAGCTGGCGCAGGTGGCCTTCCAGCGGGCCAGGGAGAACCGTGAGCTCACCATCAAGGGCCGCGTGTCTGGCGGCGGCGCTTCCATGGAGACCATCATCCGCGCGCCGGCGGCGGGGACCATCCTCACCCGCGCCGTGAATCCGGGCGATCCCATCGTGCCCCTCACCTCCTTCCAGCCCGGAACGGAAATGGCCACCATCGCGGACATGCGGGATCTCATCTTCAAGGGCACCGTGGACGAGATCGACGTGGGGAAGATGAAGGTGGGCCTTCCTGTTCGCATCAAGGTGGGAGCCCTGCCCACGGACGTGGTGACGGGCAAGGTCTCGCGCATCGCGCCGCAGGCCCAGAAGAAGGAGGGCTCCACCCTCTTCGACGTGGAGATCGAGCTTGATCCCAACCCCGCCGTCACGCTTCGCGCCGGCTATTCGGCCAACGCCGACGTGGTGATCCGGGAAAAGAAGGACATCCTCACCCTTCCCGAACGGCTGGTCCTCTTCGAAGACAGCGGCAAGAAGTCCTTCGTGGAAGTTCCCGGCGCGGGCCCCAAGGACGAGCCCAAGAAGGTGGAGATCAAGACGGGCCTCTCGGACGGCTTGAACATCGAGGTGGTCTCGGGCTTGAAGAAGGGTGACAAGGTCGTGCAGCGGCCGCCGAAGGAAATCGCGTGAGGATGGGTGAGACGCGAGACG
>JBBIKI010000114.1:6081-7426 GCA_037445535.1 Acidobacteriota bacterium
AGACGCGAGACGCGAGACGCGAGACGCGAGACGCGAGACGCGAGACGCGAGATGCCAAATGATCTCTTGCTTATCGCGCATCGCTTAATCGCCTAATTGCTTCATCGCCAGAGGATGCCATGCTCGCGATCGTAGACGTCGGACGCCAACTTTTCCGGGACCTGCGCAGCCAGAAGCTCAGGACCTTCCTGACGGTCTTCGGGATCGTCTGGGGGACGGTGGCCGTGAGCCTGCTGCTCGCCTTCGGCCAAGGCCTGCACAAGCAGCTCATCAAGAGCGTCGCGGGACTGGGCGACCGCATCGTCATTGCCTTCCCGGCCCGCACGTCCCTTCCTTACGAGGGGCTGGGCAAGGGCCGGCCGATCATCGTCCACGAAGAGGACATCCAAGCCGTGGCCGAGGAGGCCTCGGGGCTGGACGCCATCTCCAGCGAGTACACCGGCAGCTTCAAGGTGCACCAGGGCGACAAGACGATGGCGGTGGACGTTTCGGGGGTCTTTCCTATTTTCGGCTCCATGCGCAACCTCATTCCCCAAGAGGGCGGCCGCTTCATCGACGAGGTGGATATCGAATCCCGGCGCCGCGTGGCCTTCCTCGGCGACCAGTTCGCCAAGGATCTCTTCGGCAAGGAAGATCCCATCGGCAAGGTCTTCATCGCCCAAGGGTCCCCCTTCCTCGTGGTGGGCGTGCTCAAGGAGAAGGACCAGGACAGCAGCTACAGCGGGCGCGACAAGGACAAGATGTTCATCCCGGCCACCACCTTCAAGGCCGTCACCGGACAGAAATACTTGGACCTCTTCATCTACAAGGCCACCACGCCCGAGGGCAACAAGGCCCTGACCAAGGACGTGAACAGAATCCTGGGCCGGCGACTCC
The DNA here is from genome assembly GCA_037445535.1 of Acidobacteriota bacterium. GTDB lineage: Bacteria > Acidobacteriota > UBA4820 > UBA4820 > DSQY01 > JAKAJA01. The sequence continues at coordinate 6,958 of JBBIKI010000114.1, forward strand.
ACTATGATCCCAACGACACGGAAGCCTTGAAGATCTGGGATACGACGGATATGTTCTCCTTCATGGACGCCTTCATGCTGGGTTTCCAGCTCTTTCTCGGCATCATCGGATGCCTGACCCTCGTGGTGGGCGGTATCGGGGTTTCCAACATCATGAACGTGGTGGTGGAGGAGCGGACGCGGGAAATCGGCATCAAGATGGCCCTCGGCGCCAAGAGCGGGTCCATCCTGAAGCAGTTCATCATGGAGACCATGGTCCTCACGGGCACCGGAGGACTCATGGGCCTGCTCCTGTCCGTGGCGATCTGCGCCGCGTTCCCCAGCAGCCTCGTGGAGTATGTGGGGCTGCCCGTCGTGTCCCCGTCGGTGGCGGCCTTGACTGCCTCGGCGCTGGGGCTGGTGGGCCTCCTGGCCGGCTATTTCCCCGCCAGGGACGCCAGCAGGCTCGACCCCGTCGTGGCGATGAAACT
>JBBIKI010000115.1:0-7395 GCA_037445535.1 Acidobacteriota bacterium
CATGGTCTCTCCCCAGAAGAGCTTACCGAAATAATGAAGGTTTGCCAAGGGATTGGGGTGCCTCCCCTTCCCAAATTCCGCGATGGAATTCTCTTGCCTTCGAAATGCCGGTGGCTTTGGGTGTCGGCAGCGTGACCCCAGAGACGGGGAGGGCCATTCCCTCCCCGCCCCGCGGGCAAAGCCCGCCGGGGACCCCACCCCACCCTTGGAGCCTCTTCGCTGGGCTCGGAGGCGGCCCCAATCCCTTGATAGATGAAGCGCGATTTAGAGATGCAACGCGCACGCATCTTCGGTTTCTACCTGCCTTGCATGAACCCATCGCGGGATTGGGGCCCCTTGGGGGTGGTTGACTCTCGTCCGGGGGCACCCTATGATGAGCGCGTGAGGCAGCAGACACGTGTGGCTGTTTTTGGCCGAGCCGATCTTCTTCCCGACACTCCAGGCTACGCGGAGGCCTTAGAGCTGGGCGGACGAATTGCCCGTGAAGGCTGGACCGTTCTTACGGGCGGCTACGGGGGGGCCATGGAAGCGGCGAGCCGCGGCGCGGTAGAGGCCGGGGGAGAGGCAGAGGGCGTCTTGTGCACGGCCTTCATGGGCCGCCGGCCTAACGCCTACCTCACCCGCCAGGTATGGGCGGCCGATCTTTGGGAGCGAACTCGGCTCCTGGTTGAAAACGCGGGGGCCTATATCGCCATGCAACCCCGCGCGGGGACCATGGCCGAGGTGGCAAATCTTTGGGCGCTGCGCAAGGCGGGGCACGTTCCTCCCCGGCCTTTCGTTCTGGTAGGGCCGGCGTGGGCCGCTGTGGCCAGGCAGTTCGAGGCATTAGGCGCGGTGGACGCGAATCTGTTAGAATGGTCCGTACGGGTCCCTGGACCGAGGGAGGCCGTTAAGGTGGTCCGAGAGGCCTATCAGGAAGAACGTGCCCATGGCTAAAGCAAGAGCGAAGGCGGAGCATGCTCCCTACGGTCCCGGTGTCCCGGCCAAAGGGATGGCGAGGGAGTACTGGGAGACCATCTGCGTGGTCCTCATTTTTGTCCTCTTCGCCCGTACCTGGATTTTTCAGAACAGCAACATCCCCTCCGGTTCCATGAAGGACACCCTCCTGGTGGGTGACCGGCTCCTCGTGAACTCTTTCATTTACGGGCCCACCCTCTGGGGCTGGGAGAGGTCGGTCCTTCCCGTGCGCGAGCCCAAGCGAGGGGACATCGTGGTCTTCAAGTTTCCCGGCAACCCCCAGGTGCCCTTCATCAAACGGGTCATCGCCAAGGGCGGGGACACGGTTCAGGTGGTGAGCAACCACGTCTTCGTGAACGGGAAGATGCTCGTGGAGGGGTACACCCTTCTCGACGCGGACATCAAGGGGACGTACGTCGAACCGCCCAAGCTGCCGGCCGTGGTGCCCGAGCTGCCGGACTACCTGCAACAGCCCGAGATGTTCGACGTGGAAACCTCGCCGGGCCGTGTGGACGTGACTCTGAAGGACCCCAAGGGGGTGGACGTCATGGGGCGGTCCACCTTCGGGCCGTACCGCATTCCCAGGGGCCACCTGTTCATGATGGGCGACAACCGCATGAACAGCGAGGACAGCCGCTACTGGGGGTCCCTCGACGAGAGAATGGTGCTTGGGAAGGCCTGGATCATCTGGTGGTCCTTTAAGGAAGGCGACTACGATTACCTTAAGAACTCGCCGGGGGATATGGTCCGACGCCTGGCGGACAAAGTGGGACACTTTTTCGGAAAGACCCGTTGGGACCGCATCGGCATGCGGCCTCGATAGAACGCTGGACCAGGGAGGGATGCGATGCAGTTGACGCAGCAGGTTCGGGAGTATCTGGCCAAGACGGACGCGGACTTCCGGCGCCTCTACGAGAAGCACCAGGAGTTCGAGCAGGAATTGGACGCCTTGGCCAAGAAAGGCTTCCTAAGCGCCGACGAAGAACTGCACGTGGCCGAGGTGAAGAAGAAGAAGCTCACCATCAAGGACCAGATGATGGTGATCGCCAAGAGGTACGAGCACCAGATCAAAGACGTCCAGTAAGCGGCGAGCGCCGGCGGCGAGGAACGAGGGATAGAGGGAGGTGAAGGGTGGCCGCAAGCCGGTTGCCCTTCGGTGATCCGTTCGCCGAGAACGAGGGCCTGAACGGGCACCTGAGGCAGTTGATCGAAGACTTGGTCCGCTCGGGAATCACCTGGAAGGAAGCCCAGGCCGAGATCGAGCGGCTTTACATCGAGCGCACCCTCTTGGGGTGCGACGGCAACCGCAGCCGCGCCGCCCGGAAACTGGGCATGCACCGCAATACGCTCAACGCCAAAATCGATCAGTACGGCCTGAACGGAGACCACCGTTCGTGACTCCCCTCCACAGAAACGAGCAGGCCTGGATCGAGCACATCCGGGCACTCTGGGGTCGCTCCCGGGCTGACGTGGGCCCCGGCGACGACGCCTGCGTCCTTGCGCCAAGGCGGAGGGCCGTCTCCACGGACATCCTCCTAGAGGGCGTGGACTTTGAGCTGGACTGGGCCCCTCCCGCCGCCGTGGGGTATAAAGCCCTGGCGTCTAACCTTTCCGACCTTGCTGCCATGGGAGCCAAACCCGAAGGGCTCCTTCTCACGCTCGGCTGGCCCGAAACCCTGGAGGATGCGTACGTCGAGGGCCTCCTCGAAGGCATGCGGGGCCTGGCCCTTCAAGAGGGCGTGGATCTCCTGGGCGGAGACCTGACCCGGGCTCCGCGCCTCCTCGTGGCGGTGACCATCTTCGGCCTCCAGGAGCATCCTCCCATGCTGCGCTCCGGCGGCGAGCCCGGGGACCTCCTCTGCGTATCTGGTACCCTGGGCGGCCCGGCGGCGGCCCTGGAGCGGTTCCAATCGGGACATCGGCTGAGCGCCTTTGGCGCCGCCGGCCCGTCTGGTCATGAAGGGCAAAGGGTTTTGGACCGTTTCTTCCGGCCGCCCAGCCAGACGGCCATGGGCCTGTTCCTTGCGGAGCGCGGTCTCGCCACTTGCTGCATGGACGTCTCGGACGGGCTGGCCCGGGACCTGAGGCGTCTGTGCGAATCGAGCCGCTGCGGTGCCGAGGTGGAGGAGGCCGCGATTCCCATGGACCTGGCCTTGGCCGGAGAGCCGAGGGATGCGGCCATCGCCACCGCCCTCCGAGGCGGGGAGGAGCAGATCCTCCTTTTCGCCGTGGATCCGGGCAGGGCGAACGAGCTGGAAGGGGCGCCGGGCTTCGTCCATTCTTTGGGGCACCTCCAGGGCGAGGGCGGCCTCTGGATCATCCGAGAGGGAGGGTGCCGTGAGGCTCTGGCCGAACCGGGTTACGACCACTTCCTGGCGTGAAGCTTGGAGCACACTGGCCGGCACGGGGCAGCCTCCTCTTCGGACGGCGGCCGCCGTGGGGCTGGGCCTGGCCATCGGCTTCCTCCCCGTCATGCCCTTCCAGACCCTCCTGGCCCTGGCCTTCGCCTTCGCCTTCCGGCTGAACCGCGTGACCGTGTTCCTGGGAACGCTCATCTGGCAGCCTTTCACGGCACCCTTCATCCTCGCGGCCGAATATGGTTTGGGCCGGTGGATCGTTGCCGCTCCCGCCAGCGCGCCCTCAGGGTCTCTCTGGCAAAGGTGGGGGTGGCCCCTCGCCGTGGGGGCGCCTCTGGTGGCCGTTGCCAGCGGGGCGGCGGGTGCTATGCTGGCCTACCTCATCCTTCGGCGGCGCTCTAGACAAAACGCCTCCCCATCCGTCATGCAAGAAGGTGGGGAGTGACGGCCTCCTTCCTTGCCGGCCTCCTCCATGCGGCCCATAAGGGCGATGAGGCGGCCTTTAGAAAACTCGTGGAAGCGACGCGAGAACGGCTTTTCTGGACAGTGAGGCGGATGGTGGGACGGGAAGCCCTGGCGGACGAAATCTTGCAGGACGCTTACTTGGCCTTGTGGTCCCTTCCCGCGCGTTCGGGGCCCGACAACCCAGAGGCGTGGCTGAGGCGTACGTGCGTGAACCGCGCGCTGGATCATCTGCGGCGCGAGGAGACGAAAGCCCGCCAAGCCTCGGAGGGGACGCTGGATTTCCTTCCCGCCCCCGGGGGCCTCGAAGAGACCATGGGCGTTTTGGAACTGGAGGCGGCTCTGCACCGCGCGCTGTCCACCCTGCCTCCTCAGGAGAGGGCCGCCTTTGTCCTGAGGGTCATCGAGGGATTGGATTACCCGCAGGTGGCCTCGTCCCTCGACGTTTCCGAGAGCACCGCCCGCAACCAGGTGATGCAGGCCAGGCGAAAGCTCGAAAAGGCCCTGGCGGCCTTAGGGATTAAGGCATGAGAATCGAGGAACTTAGGCACGCGCGCCGCCCCGAGGCGGACTGGGACGTCTTCATGGCCGCCCTCTACACCCGCCGTAAGCACGAGCGGCGCCGCAAGGCCATGTCCTGGGCCGCCGCCGCGGCCATCTTCCTGGCGGCCTTGGTCAGCTTCTGGTTCTTGCCGCGCACGGAATCGGCCAGGCCTTCACTGCGGGCCGACGTTCCCACCCTCTCCTCGCCCTTGTTTACGCCCACCACCGGCGACGCCATGGCCGTCGCCAGCGGGACGGTTCTGGTCATACCGGAGGTCCACACATGAGGCTTCGAACGTGGCTGGCGTGGTCGCTCGCCGCCAGCGTGCCCCTGTGGCTCGCGGCGCAGCAGATAGAGAAGCTCACCTACGTCCTCAAGCACCGGGATGTTCGTTCCGTGGCCGCGCGGGTGGCCGAGGACCTGGGTCCCCGGGGCCAGGTGTGGGTCGACGGAGCCCGAAACCAGGTGACGGTGCAGGATGAGCCGGGGCGGCTGTCCCAGGTCCGGCATCTCCTCTCCGAGCTGGATGCGCCCGCCCGCCGGTTCGCCATCGCGGCGCAACTGGACGTGTTGCCCAGGACCGACGGCCGGGGCCTCTTCAAGCCCGCGCCCGAGTTCGTGGACATGACCGCTTGGGCCCAATCGGCCAAGCCCACGGCGACCTACGAGTGCGTCCTGGACATCACGGAGGGCAAGGGCGGCGCCTGCGAGCTCGGGAAAGGCTACAGGCTGGAAGCCAGGGCCCAGGGATACGATCCCTCCCGGCGCCGCCTCGCCTTGGAGTCTCTCGCCCTGCTCAAGCTCCGCGAGCCATCGGATACCGGCGTGGCCGTGCTCCAAGGAGCCGCCGTCCTTCCCGTGGGGGCCCCCACGGTGCTCCTGGTGAATCCCACGCCTGAAACGCCTCCCCTCCGGCTCAGAGCGACGCCTAACCTCCTGCCCGAAGTGCAGCCTCCGGAGGCCCGCTAATGCCGCGTTTTGTTTGCCGGCTGGGCACGACAGGGGGAGACCTGGTGGTCCAGGAATTGGTTGCGGCCACCGAGTCCGTCCTCAAGTCCCAGCTCCAGGATAAGGGCTATTACGTCTTTTCAATCAAGCCGAAACACGCCCTCGCGGGGATCAGCACGGCGGCGCTGCAGCGCAAGAGATCCGTCCCGGCCAAGGATTTCGTCACGTTCAACCAGGAGTTTTCGGCTCTTCTCAAGGCGGGGCTGCCCGTCCTCACGGCCTTGAACCTCCTGCTGGCCCGCAAAGGGCAGGGGTTCTTCCACCAGATGCTCACGCTCGTAAGGGACGACGTGCAGGGAGGCACGAGCCTGAGCGATGCCTTCAAGAACCGCGGGGACGCCTTTCCTCCTATTTACTCGGCCACGGTGGCGGCGGGCGAGCGGAGCGGGGAGCTGGTTGAAGTGATCCAGCGCTACCTGTTTTTCCTCCGCACCATGCAGGCCATTAAGAAAAAGATCGTTTCGGCCATGATCTATCCCATCATCCTGCTGACGCTCTCCGTGGGATTGGTCTTTCTCCTTCTGACGGTCATCGTGCCGAAGTTCTCCACCCTGTTCCTAGGCGCGGGGGCACAACTTCCGGCCCTCACCCGATTCGTTCTGGGCGTCTCCACGGTCTTCCAGTATGGGTGGCCGTTTTTCCTCGCGGTGCTCGTGGGAATTCCCCTGGGGCTCAAGGTCTACGCTTCGCGGCCCGAGGGCCGCTTCGCCCTCGCCAAACTCAGGCTCCGCTTGCCCATGCTGGGCATGAACGTGAAGCGCTACAACATCGCCCAGATGTGCCGCACCCTGGGAACCCTGGTGGCTGGCGGCATTCCCGTGGTGTCGGCCCTGGAGGTGGTGGCCGAGGCCATGAGCAACGAACTGTACAAGGTGGAGCTCAAGCAGGTGCGCCAGCATGTCATGGAAGGCCAAGCCCTCTGGGCGAGCATGGAAAAGACCCGCATGATGACGCCCATGGCCGTGGAAATGATCGAAGTGGGAGAATCCACGGGCTCTCTGGCTGAAATGCTTGACCAGGTGAGCCAGTTCTACGATGAGGAGCTGAGCACCGCCGTGGAGCGCTTCGTGGCCCTGCTGGAGCCCATGCTCCTCCTGGTCATGGCGGTGGTCATCGCGGTGGTGGTCCTCTCGGTCTACATGCCCCTCTTCAGCATGTACAACCTGGTGGGGAACTGAGGGTGAGGAAGGGGAAATTCGGAATTCGGAGTTCGGAATCGGTAGGCCCAATCGCGGCCTTGGACCTTGGCCGCTGGACATTCAACAGCTCACGCCCGATCGGAGTTGACGACGATGGCATCCACACCTAGCGACATCATGGCGAACCTTCCGTCGGAAGGGGAACTGCTCAACGAGGAGAAGAACGCCCGGCGCCTGGCGGACGTGTTGCACCTTCCCTTCGTGTCTCTGCAAGGATTCCGCGTGGATCCAGACCTCTTCCTGTCCATCCCCGTGGACCTTATGTTCAGGTTCAATTTTATCCCGTATCGCGACGAGGGCGGGGCTCTCGCCATCGTGGCCGCCGATCCTTCGGACGTGACCATGGTGGACGAGCTCGAAGTTTTTCTCAAGCGCCCCGTGAGGCTTCACGTGGGCATCCGCAGCGAGATCCAGGACGTGCTCAAGAAGTCCGAATCCAGCCAGCGGGTCCTGGAAGAGGTGAGCGAGGATTTCCGCCTGCAGATCGTCCGGGAGGACGCCGAAGAGGGTGGCGAGGAAGTGGTCTCCATCGACAAGCTCTCCGCCGACACGAGCCCCATCATCAAGCTCGTGGACTACACGGTCTTCAACGCGCTCCAGCGCAGGGCCAGCGACGTCCACGTGGAGACCCGGGATAACGAGGTGATGATCAAGTACCGCATCGACGGCGTCCTCTATCCCGCCATGGACCCCATCGACAAGCGGTTTCACGCCACCATCATCTCCCGCATCAAAGTCATGGCGGAGCTAGACATCGCCGAGAAGCGCATCCCCCAGGACGGCCGCTTCAAGCTGAAAGTGAAGGGCAAGACCGTGGACTTCCGCGTGAGCATCATCCCCACCATCCACGGCGAGGACTGCGTCATCC
>JBBIKI010000116.1:0-7378 GCA_037445535.1 Acidobacteriota bacterium
GGGGTGAAAAGGGAAGGCCGTGAAAATCGGCCGCGGCCCCGCCACTGTGAGCGGTGACGAAAACGGCACGAAGCCACTGTCCCGATGCGGGATGGGAAGGCGCCGCCAGTAGAACGACCCGCAAGCCAGGAGACCTGCCTGAAGGATGCACGTACCGGAACCCTCGCGGGAGGGAGTTCCGAGCGCGCGCCCCGAAAGCCCCGGTGAACGATCGGAGGTTTTCGTGAGGCGCGCAGGTTGTTTTGGGACTCGAAAAGGGCGGTTCACCACCGAGGCACCAAGGCACCAAGGAAGAGATTGGGGCTTTCTCTTTCCCGCGCCTCGCGCCTCGCGTTTCGCGTCCCGCGTCTCGCGTCTCGCCTGGGAGCCGGGAGCCGAGGAGAACTCCGGGAATCAGAATTCGGAATTCCGAAACAAAGACCGCATCGGGCGCCGAGGGTTCCGCTCTTCACTCCTCACTCCTCACTCCTCACTCCTCACTTTGGCCCTCCTCCTTCTCTTAGCCTGCACGGCCTCTCCCGCCCCGCAGTCCGCCCCCGGAGCCGCGAGATGGGCCAGCCTTTCCCCCTCCATGACGGAGATCCTCTTCGCCGTGGGGGCGGGAGCCGAGGTGGTGGGCGTGTGCGAGCCCATCTCGTATCCTCCGCAGGCCAAGACTCTTCCCGTAGTGGCGTCGTGGGACCGGCTCGAAGTGGAGCGGGTGATGGCCCTGGCCCCTCGGGCCTGCTTCACCGTAGAGGGCATGCAGGCGCCCTATTCGCTGGATGCCCTCCGGCGTCTGGGACTCGAGGTGGACGTCTACCCCATGCGGTCCCTTCACGATTTATGGGCGTGCATGGAGGCCGTGGCGGCGCGGACGGGCCACGCCGAGGAGGGCGCCCGGGTCACCGCCGCCCTTCAGGAGCGCGTAGCCAAGGCCGGGGAGGGCCTCGCGGGTCAGCCTCGGAGGGCCCTCGTGGTGGTGGGACTGGACCCCCTCGTGGTGGCCGGCCCGCGGTCCTTCCTCAACGACGTCCTCAAAGCCTCAGGGTATGTGAATGCCCTCTCGGGGGCGGGCGAGGCCTACCCCCTCCTCTCCCTGGAAACGGCGGCCGAGGCGGAGCCCCAGACGGTGGTGTTTCCGAAAGGGGAGCTCCCCCCGGCGGCATGCGAGCGTTTGACGGCCCTGTTGGGGACCATGGAGGGCCGCCCCGTGGCCTCCGTCTTCATCCCCGCCGACCTGCTCGTCAGGCCCGGTCCGCGCACCGCCCAGGCCGTGGAGATTCTTGCGGCGGCGAGGAAGGGAGAGCGAGGGCCTAATACTCTTGTGGGGCGGGCACTCTTGCCCGCCAGAAAGGACGCGGACCGGAGTGTCCGCGCCACTAGTTCTGAACCCTCAACCCTTCAACTTTCCTACGTGTCTGCCAACCCCCGAGGCACCCCATGACCGCGCGTGAAGGCCGCGTCTTGATCCTGTCGGTCCTCGCGGCCCTGGCGGGGCTCGCGGCGGCGCTCTTCCTCAACCTGCCCAGGGGGCTCGTCTCCGAGTCGGGAATTTTCTGGGGCGTGCGGGTGCCGGAGGCCATCACGGCGGCCCTCGTGGGAGGGAGCCTCGGCCTCTCCGGCCTCCTCTTCCAGCTCGTCATGCGCAACGGCCTGGCAGACCCGTACGTGCTCGGCGTGGCGGGCGGGTCCACTTTCGGCGCCGTGCTGGCCACCTTAGCCCTCGGCGGCGCGGCCACGGCCTTCGGCCTGCCCATGACCGCCTTGGCCGCCTTCGCGGGGGGCCTGGTCACCCTGTTCGGCCTCCTGCGCATCAGCTCCGGGAAGGTGACGGCCCTTCTCCTGGGCGGAGTGGTGGCGAACACGGCCTTCGCCGCGGGGGCCAGGGTCCTCACAGCCTGGCTCTCGCCCTCCCAGCTCGCCTGGGTCACGGCCTTTCTCGTGGGGTTCATCCCCACGCCGCCCCTCTGGGCCCCGCTCCTTCTGGCCCCGCCGGCCCTCTATACCTTGGCCCGGTTCGCCACCAGGGGCAGGGGATTGGATCTCCTTCTCCTGTCGGACGACGAAGCCTCCTCCCTGGGCTTGGCCGTGGGACGCATGAGGACCGAAGCCCTCGTCCTGGCCACCCTCCTGGCGGCCTCGGCGGTTGCCCTGTGCGGCATGATCGGGTTCGTCGGTCTCGTGGTGCCCCACGTGGCCCGCCTGGCCGCGGGCCGGCGCCACAGGGTGCTGGTTCCCGCCTCCTTCCTGCTGGGCGCGGCGTTCCTGCTCGCGGCCCACGCCCTGGGCAAGGTGCTCTCAGGCACGTGGTTCCTCCCCGTGGGCGTCTACACGAGTTTGGTGGGGGCGCCCGTCTTTCTGGTCCTGCTCGTGCGGACCCAGCGGAGGGCATGGTGATGGTCCGCCTGGAGGGCCTGCGCTTTGCCTACCCGGGGGGAGGCGAAGTAGTGAGCGGCTGCACGCTCGGCGTGCGACCCGGTGAGGTGGTGGCCCTGGCGGGCCCCAACGGGTCCGGGAAAACGACCCTTCTGAAACTCGCCGCGGGGCTCCTGCGCCCCGGGTCCGGACGGGCCGGCCTTGAGGGTAGGCCCGTGACGGCTTGGGACCGGGTGGCCCGCGCCAAGCGCCTGGCGTACGTGCCGCAAAAGCCCGTTCTGCCGGAGGACTGGCCCGTGAGCGATCTGGTGGCCATGGGCGACTTTCCTCACCAGGAGGCGCCGCCGGCGCCCAGGCCCCTGGCGCAAAGGCTTCAAGAGGCACGCGAAGCGCTGGAGCTGGAGGCCATCTGGGACCGCCCCGCGGGAACCCTCAGCGGAGGGGAGGCTCAGCGCGTGGCTCTGGCCAGGGCCTTCGTGCAAGACGCCCCCGTCCTCATGCTGGACGAACCCGCGAGCCACCTGGACCTGCGGCACCAAATGGCCCTCTACGGCGCCCTGGCGGCCCTCGCGCGGGGAGGCAGGGCCGTTCTCCTCTCCACCCATGATATCAACCTGTCCCGGCTGTCGGGCCAGCGCCTCCTCATCCTGGACAGGGGCGGGATTCTAAGAGACCTTCCCGCCGAAACGGCGGCGCAGGGCCGGCTTCTGGAGGAGGTCTTCGGCGTAGGGTTCGTCCCTCTGGACCTCTCGGGCGTCACGTGCTGGTTTCCGAAGGTTAAATGAACCCCTCCAGAGGGTCTTTGAACGGTGGTTAATCGAATGGCAACGCCCCATGGCCAAGCTCCGAGGGGAAGCGGCGCCACGGGCCCAGAAAACGGCGAGGTGGAGACGTGAACAAGCAGATGACCATGGTGGTGTTGGGGCTTCTCGCAGCGGTGGCCGGTGCTCCCGTATGGGCCCAGGAGGCCAAGCGTCTCCTTCAGGATTACGGCACGGTCATCACCGTGTACGGGGACCGCATTCCCGGGACCGAACGGCAGATCCTGGACACGGGGGCGCCCATCGCGGTCGTCACCCGGGAAGACATCCAAGCCAGCGGGGCGGCCACCCTCCAGCAGGTCCTGGCGGAGCTTCCCGGCGTTTTTCTCCACGACCAGACGGGCAATCCCAGGGAGTCCACCGTGGACCTGCGGGGCTTTCCCCAGGGGACGAGCACGGCCGTCTTCTTGGACGGCGTCCGCCTCAACGAGATCCAGGACAACTCCGTGCGCTGGGATACGATCCCCCTGGAGGACGTGGAGCGGATCGAGGTCTACAGCGGCGCCACGGGCCCCCTGTACGGCGGCGGAGCTCTGTCAGGGGTCATTAATATCGTGACGCGGCACGACCCGGGTATCCCGCGCCTGGACCTGAAGGCCGGGGCCGGGTCCTTCGGCGAGCGCATGGGGCGCATCCACACGAGCGGCACCACGGGCCCCGTGGAGTTCTACGCGGCCGGCACCACGGACCACGCCCGGGGATGGCGCCAGAACGACGGGTACCGCCTGGACGACGGCCTGGCCCGCCTCAACGTGGCTCTGGGCGACTCTCAGTCCCTGGCCCTCCTCCTCACCTACAACGGGGGCATCGAGCACGACCCGGGCTCCCTCACGGCCCATGAGCTTGCCCAGGATCCCCGCCAATCTCCCTTCAACAAGTACGACTTCACCCGGGGCCGCCAGCGCATGGCGAGCCTGGCGTACAGCGCCTCGCCCGGCGGGGGCTGGAGCGTCTCCGCCCAGGCCTTCACGCGCCTCAACGACCGGGACACCCTCACCACGGGCCGCTATGGCTCGGGCTTCCTCGCCTCGGGCTCGGAGCGCCTCTCTGGCCTCACGGCCCAGGCCAGGAACGCGGGCAAATCGGGGTCCTGGACGTGGGATGTGTCGGGAGGCGCGGAGGCCTCCACGGGGAGCTACGACGCGAAGGGGTACTACACCGACGTGGCGGGGGGCCACCCATCGCCCGCCTCGCGGACCGCCACGGACCAGCACCTGGCGGGGGCTTTCGTGGAGGGCGACGCGGGCCGGGGGCCCCTGCACCTCTTCGCGGGGGCGCGCACCGACCGCACGTCGTACGGCTACGAGGACAGGCTCGCTCCCGCCAACAGCACGAGCCGGGTCTTTCGGGAGTCCACGTGGAGGGCGGGCCTCCTCCTCCACACGGGCGAGTGGTCCTCCCTCTTCGCGGCCTACTCCGAAGGGTACCGAATCCCCTCCGTCGTGGACCTCTTCGCCTATCCCGGCTTCTACTCCAACCCGGACCTTCGGCCCACCCGGGCCGGGGACTGGGAAGTGGGGTGGCGCTATCTTGAGGACGGCTGGAGATTCAAAGTGACGGCGTTCGACATGCGCCTGAGGGACGAAGTGGTCTTCGTTCTCACCGATCCCGCCCACTTCATCGGCCAGAGCCGCAACGTGGGCCGCTCCTACCGCCGCGGCCTGGAGGCCGACGCCCACATCCCCCTGCCGGCGGGGTTCTCGGCTTTCGCTTCCGGATCGTACCAGGACAGCCAGGTCACCGCGGGCCCCTACGCGGGGAGCCGCGTCCCCATGGTGCCCAGGGCGCAGGGGACGGCGGGAGTGGAGTGGTCCGATCCCGGCTGGACCGTCCGTCTCGCCGCCTCCTGGGTGGGCCCCCAGCGCCTGGACAGCGACCTGAGCAACGTCCGGCCCGGCCTGCCCGGCTACGCCACGGTGGACCTGTCGGCGCGCTACGCCTGGCGCGCCCTCACCCTGGAGGCGTCCGTGCGAAACCTCCTGGACCGAAGCTACGTGGCGCGCGGCATCACCAACGGCCTCACGGACTACTTCACCCCCGCCTATCCCGTGGGGATGAGGCTCAGCGTCATGTGGAGCTTTTGAGGAGCGGGGAGCGCGGAGCGGGAAGTGGGGAGCGGGGAGCGGGCTGAACGGCTTCATGTCATGGCGAGGAGGCCGCAGGCCGGCGCGGCAATCCCGTGGTGTACTGCGAGACTGCTTCGTCGCGCTGCTCCTCGCAGTGACAAAGTGGGGAAGGGCGAGACTGCTTCGTCGCGCAGTGACGGTTTCAGGGGTTTGCGTCTCGCGTCTAGCGTCTCGCGTCTCGCGTCTCGCGTCTCGCGTCTCGCGTCTCGCGTCTCGCGTCTTCCCGCGCGCCTCCGCCCATTTGACGCCGCCCGGCCCCTGTGATACATTGCAAAGCCCAGACAGAACGGGTATTTCTCGCCGCGGCACCCTCTGTCTGGCGGATGGTCAGGCCGGATGAGTCCTGACCCATCCGTGGCCCCAGCCCGGCGATCGGTGCCGATGAGCTTTCAAGGTTCACTCAAGGAACTTCACCTCCCGGACGTCATCCAGCTCGTCTCCGTTTCGGGGAAGAGCGGGTCGTTCCGTCTTGAACGGGAGGGGCTGGAAGGCTTCATCTACCTTGAGAACGGCCGCATGGTCCACGCCACGCTGGGCAAGCTCGCGGGCGAGGAGGCCATCTATTCGCTGGCCACGTGGAACGACGGCATCTTTCGCTTTATCCCGGGCGACGCGCCCCCGGCCCGAACCATCACCAAGAGCAACACCAACCTGCTGATGGAATCGGCCCGGCGCATCGACGAGTGGCGGGTCCTCTCCAAGCGCATTCCCTCCCTCGACCTCATCCCGCGGTTCCAGGTGCCCGAGGGCAAGCAGGGGCAGATCAACCTGAACACGCAGGAATGGCTCATCCTCAGCAAGATCAACGGCAAGGCCCGCATCGAGGAGATGGCCGAGGCCCTGGGCCTGAGCACCTTCGAGGTGGCCAAGCTGCTCTACGGCCTCGTGACCATGGGGCTCATCATCCTGGACGAACCGCCCCCGAAGGCTGACCCCGGTCCTCCAGGGCACGCCCAGCTCGAACCCATGGCACCCGAGGCCGAAGCCCCCGTCCAGGTGGCCCAGGAGCTCATGAAGCTGGTCCAGCTCCTGCGCGAGGAGGCGGAAAGCTGCATGGGCGAAGTGGGCTGGCCCATGATCCTCAAGGCCTACCGCCAGGCAAGGATGGACCTTGAGGCGGGCACGGGCACGGAGGCCATCCAGAAGATGTGCCAGGAGATCCTGGGCAACGCCATCCACATGGAAGGCCCCGAGACCCAGCGCCACCTCGCCGAGCGCTTCAGGGACATCCTCTCCGGCTGGAACAGCGGGGCGCCGTGAACGAGATGCCGGGATGAGGCGATGGGGAGACGCGCCGGCTAGAGCGCTTTTCCCTCCTCCCCTCATCTCCTAATTTCCCCATCACGATCCCCCAAAGGACTCCCTCTCATGAACTCCCTCATCCTCGTCCGCCACGGTGAAACGGAGTGGAATTCCGATAAGCGCATCCAAGGGTCCGTGGATGTTCCCCTGTCCGAAGCGGGGCGCGCTCAGGCCGGGGCCCTGGCCCGCGCCCTGGCGGAGGAGGGGCTCCGCCCCGGCCTCGTCTACACCTCCGGCCTCCAGCGCTCCAGCGAGACGGGGCGCATCGTGGCCGCCCGTCTGGACGTCTCCGGCGTGCGGGTTTCGCCCCTCCTGCGCGAGCTGGACTGCGGCGAGTGGGAAGGCCGCCTCATCGAGGACCTTCGGCAGAACGAGCCGTCCCTTTACGAAGCCTGGCTCGACGATCCCGGCAAGCCCCTTCCGGGCGGGGAATCGGTCCTCCAGCTCAGGGCCCGAGCCGAGCGCTTCTTCCGTGAGAACGCCGAGGACCTCGCCGCGTGCCCCCGCGTCCTCATCGTGGCCCACGGCCTCATGAACCGCATGATCCTCTCCCTCCTCCTCAAGCTCGATCCCCAGCAGAGCCGGTACTTCAGCCAGGACAACACGGCGGTCAACGTCTTTTCCTGGCGCGGCCCGCGCGTCTACTGCGACGTCTGGAACCGGACGTGCCACCTGCAGGGGGGAGCGGTGAGCGGTGAGCCGTGAGCGGGGGACGCCCGTGAAAGAAGGGCAGTTCACCACGGAGACACGGAGGACACGGAGGAGAGATTG
>JBBIKI010000117.1:0-7359 GCA_037445535.1 Acidobacteriota bacterium
AAAGAAAGCCGCCCTCACGGGCGGCTTTTCTTTCGGGGGCAGTTGAACATGCAGCCGCAAGGATAGGTTGGCACGGAGGATCGCGCCTTCCCAATACCCGCGCTTGTCCCTTCAGGGCTTCGTCTTCTTGAGGTCTCTTCGGCGCACGTTGCTGAACTCAAGGACTTGCAGCTTGTTCGCCCGTCCCGAATCGCCGGCCTTTAAGAGCTTATCCGTAAATTACTTGCTTTCATGAGAAGGCCTCCCTATATTGTAAGTGGGAGGTGCGTGGATGGCGAAAGTCAGGTCCTGGGAGGTTTCGGACGAGTTTTGGGCCAGGGTGGATAGGTTGGTTCCCAAGGCCAAGCGGGATGCATCGAGAACCTACAAGAGAAAGCCGGGCCAGGGCCGCAAGCCCTTGGAACCGCGCAAGGTGTTTGAAGGCATTCTCTTTGTTCTGCGCACCGGGTGCCAGTGGAAGGCGTTGCCCGAAGAGCGCTTCGGGAGTGCGAGCTCGATCCACGGCTATTTCCGGACATGGCAGAAGGCAGGGTTCTTCCTGGCACTGTGGCGGGCCGGACTGGCCGAATACGACGAGATGGAGGGCATTGCCTGGAGCTGGCAAAGTCTGGACGGCACGATGGTGAAGGCACCCCTCGCCCAAGAGGCCGTCGGACCGAATCCGACGGATCGGGGAAAAAAATGGAAGCAAGCGTCACGTGCTGGTCGACGCGCGTGGTGTCCCACTGTCCCTCGTCGTCACCGGAGCCCATCGCCATGATGTCTCCCAACTGGAAGCCGTCCTCGATGGTCTCATCCTCCCGGTCCCGCCGGGAAAGAGCCTGTTTCTCTATGCCGACAAGGGATACGACGGCGAGCCGGCCCATGAGGCGGTCCAAGAGCGGGGCTACCATCCCAGGATCATCCGCAAGAAGCGCCGGCGCGGCCGCCCCCCGAAGAATAGGCGGTGGGTTGTCGAGGCGGCTCACTCCTGGTTCAACCGCTTCCGCAAGCTCTTGGTGCGGTACGAGAAGCTGGCTGACAGCTACGAGGCCCTGCTCCATCTGGCCGCCGCCATCATAGGCTGGAGAAAAATTGGAGTACTTTACGGATAGGCCCTAAGACGAAGCATGGCGGTTTGCCCGCGCGAGCCTGGCCAGGCGAAGCCCAGCCATCACGCGGGGCTCACGGGTACTTTGCGAAGAGGTCCTTGTCTGGCCACGCGCGCACGGAGGAGATGGCGGCTCGCATCTCCGGGGTTAGCTCGTTGAAGAACCCTGCATAGTCCGTCGGGAGCGAGTTGAAGAGGACGGCGTAGGAGAGACCGTCGGCGCGCCGGGTGAGGAGCGTGGCGTTGCAGCCCGACAGCGCTCCCGAGTGGCTCCACTCCTCCTGGGGCGTCCCAGGGTTGTCCACGTTCCAACCCAGGGCGTAGTAATGCGTCGGTGACTGCCCGTCGCCCGGCAGTCCCTGGTACTCGGTCATCGCCGCCAGGGTCTCGTCGCTAAGCAGCTTGGGCTGGCCGCCCGAACCCTCCACCGCCCTCACGAATCTCAGCAGGTCCATGGCCGAGGCGATCCAGCCCCCGTGCGAGTCCAGGACCTCCTGGCTCCAGCCGCCATAGGCCTGCGGGACCAGTCCCAGGGAAGGAAATACAGCGTCCATGAGCGGGTCCTCCGCGTTGCCGTGATAGGCTCCCTCGCCGTCGGCTCGCTGCTCCTTGAGGGTGCCGCCGATCTGCATCCGCCGGATCCCCGCTGGAAAGAGGATCTCGGAGAGGATGTGGCTCTCGTAGCTTTGGCCCGTCTTCTTCTCGATGATCCGCCCTAAGACGTTGTAGCCGAAGTTGGAGTAGGAGTAGCGGGTGCCCGGGTCAAACTGCAGGGGCTGGCCCATCATGAAGCGGATCACCGTCCGCGCGTCCGGGGGCGAGGGGATTCCCAAGGCCTGGGCGATCTGGAGCGACGCGAACTGCGGGTCTCCCGCCTCCGCCGTCACCCACCCGCCGCTGTGCCTGAGGAGGTCCTTCACGGTGATCTGTGCCAGCCTCGGGTCCTGTTGCATCCCGCCCGGAGGATGGAGGTCGTCCAGGATGTCAAAGGCCCGGTCGCGGAGACTCAGCTTGCCCTCCTGGACGAGCTTGAGGGTGGCGACGGCAGTGATGGTTTTGGACACGCTTGCTATTCTGAAAAGCGTTTCGGGCTTCGCCTTCCCTTTCGCCGCCTTGTCCGCGTAGCCGTACCCTTCGGCGTAGACCAGCCGGCCGTTTTTCATGACGGCGATCGTGGCCCCGGGGATCTTGTACTTGTGAAGAAGCCCCTTGACGGTCTTGTCGACCTTGGCGATCTTCGCCTGCTCCGTCCGTGCCGGCTCCGAACCCCGAACCGGGAAGGGGCAGATTGAGAAAAGGAGTGCTGCCAGAGTGAATGAGAACCCAGCGAAAATTCCACGAATGCACGCCCCGCTTTGTCTTCTCATCCCCGCCTCCTGTCCTAACGTGCTGCCCCTCTTCAAGGAGCCGTCTTCTTGAAGTCTCCCCCGTTCACGTCGGCGCACTCGAGGAT
This sequence comes from Acidobacteriota bacterium, assembly GCA_037445535.1. GTDB lineage: Bacteria > Acidobacteriota > UBA4820 > UBA4820 > DSQY01 > JAKAJA01. The sequence continues at coordinate 2,544 of JBBIKI010000117.1, forward strand.
CGTGAGCTTGTGCACCGCGCCCGCCGCGTCGGCCTTGAAGGTGACCGTGGCCGTGTTGCCGGGCCAGTCGGGCCACGCCCACGCCATCGCCGGTGCCCCCGCCGTTAGCGAACCCCCCGCCACCTACCGCACCCGGGAGGTCCAATCCCCCGCCAAGCCAAACGCCAAAAAGAAGTGAGATCAGAGAGAGAAGGAACTCACCGCCAGGGCACCAAGACACGGAAGACCTCAAGGGAAAATCTCACCACATAACCATGATCATCAGGTCTTGGAATCATACATTTGCTCATGCTATGCTTTGCTTACCCTGCTGGATGAGGTCGGGAGAGGACCGGGTCAAGCCGGGGCGAAGGGAGAACGAAATGGCGCGGCCGGGGCTGTCGTCACTCTTGAAGGGCAACGCGCGGAATGATAGAGCCACACGCCGATCATCCGAGAAGCCTATGTAGCACATGGCTGCAGGTTGGTGGAGATCGGCCAGTTCCTCGGCCTCCACTACGCCACCATAAGCCGGATCGCGCGAAATGCTGCCCCATGACGCCAAAATGTATGATTATAAGACCTGACCCCTTTTTTCCACTTCCGGCCCACTGCACGCGGCGTTCGGCAGACAGGGGGAATGATGACCACCCTACCTCGACAGCAAATCTGTCCGTACTGCGTGCAGCCCATCAAGGGCAAACCCGAGGCTGAGCACGTGTTCCCGAGCAGCTGGTACCCTGACAGTACAACCACGACGGATCGGCTTTTGGCCCCAAGCTGTTCGAAGTGCAACCGGGCCTTTGGCAAGATCGAAGAACGTCTCCTTAGGAATTGGGGCTTGTCCGTGTCCAACATGGAGGTCGCGAGCCAGGGAATCCCGGATCGCGTACTTCGATCTCTTGATCCAACGAAGGGGAGACCAGGGAAGGACTCCCTTATGCGGGCGAAAACTCGCAAATCGGTGACGGCCCGGGTTCGCTTCTTCGCACCAGAAACAGTCGGGGCGTTCCCAGGTCTGCAGGCAAGTGACCTGAAGTGGGGCACCGATCCTTCGGGGCTCTGGGTCAGAGGCGCGCCTGGGCTCACGATTGACTCGAAAGACGTTGAGGCGTTCACGTCCAAGCTTGTGCGCGGCCTCTACTACATCGGCTCCAAAGGCACCCCGCTCCCGGCAAGTGTGAGGATCAGGACGTTCGTCCCGGGGGAAGCATCCTGGCCCGTCATCCAAAAGATGATTACGGAAAACAACATGGTCCCGCACGGAGTACCGCCGGGATTTCTCTACTGGGTCGGCTTCGCGGAGACGAACCTTCTGCTCTCCTTCTGGGTCATCTACATATGGAAGAGGATCCTCCTGGGCGCATCCACAGACACGGACGAGCAAGCGACGCAGCCATGAAAAGACGACGAGCTGCCGAACAAGGCGTTGGGCCACAGCATCACAGAATCAGCACAACAAACAAAGGAGAAGCAATAATGGATAAACTGAACAGAATCGTACTCATTGAATACTTGATTGTAACAACCCTTCTAATCGTCACCAGCTTCACACCATACAAGCTTGTGGGCATGCTTGTCGCCATTGCATACCTGATTAGTGAGCGCTATCTTCGAAAACGACAGAAAGAGGAAATAGGGTTCAACCTAAAAGGCCTCCCCCTTGCATTGCGCGACAATTGGTTGTTCATCCTACTTGTGGTGTTTGTGACGCCTAGCATCACAGTCGCAATTGGAACACTATTCCTGCCGCAGTACTTCATGCACCTTCTTGACCGAGTGACACCGTATGTGAATCTGGATTCGCTGGATAAGTTATTTGAACAATTGCTGGTCTTAGCATTTGGCGAAGAAATCGTGTTCCGCGCTTTTTTGCAAGGTCGATTAAGCCTGTTTATCAACCCGCGATTGGCAATCATCCTGTCTTCAATCGTATTTGCAGCGGTTCATTTCACCCCAGGTTCCATGATCGTAGTTGTCATGGATTTGCTCTCGGTTTTCGTGGACAGTCTCTTGTTTGGCATCATTTTTGAGAGATCGAACAATGTTTTTGCCTCCACCATCGCTCACTTTCTTGGGAATTCCTTCGGGGTGGTCGTGTTGATCTTATTCAGCCGGGGGTTGTTATGAGATACCTGACCGATTCACGAAGATGTTCAGTTGCCCAACAGTTGCCCAACAAAGCGTGCAGCCGGGGAAATGCGGTCAACGAATAGACATTGAATCAACGAACGTGCTCGGCAGATGTTTGGCAAGCCGTGGACCACAGGGTCAGGTCTTTGGCCTTAGTCTCTGCCTTGCGGATTCAGTGCTGCTCGAATGTAGTAGGAGGCCGGGCTCTTAATGACGCCGTCTCCTGGGAGCTTGAACCGGCCGGGGTCGGACTTCACGACGGCCCGGAGCCATTCCTTGAGGCAGCCCAGTTCCTGGGGCTCGCCGGAGCCGTCCTTCACGTAGCCGTCGTTGTATTTGGTGATGAGCGATTCGGCGAGTTCCTTCCCTCTGCGAACAACTTGTTCGCCGGAGGAGACGCTGTAGTCGGTGATCCCCGCGCAGAGCGGGAAGTGGCAGCTCGTGTAGGTGTCGTCCACGCCGTACCGAGGCTCAAGTTCATGGCGGGCCCCTAGCGGTAGATCTCGCGGCGATGAGCGATGCGGACCACGAGGACGAGGAGAACGTTGTCCTGGATGGTATAAGCGAGTCGGTATTCCCCGGCCCGGACGCGGTAGAGGCCGTCTTCACCACGTAGCTTGACCACTCCGCGAGGGCGGGGATTCACGGCGAGCCTGTCTAAGAGGTCCGCAACGGCCCGCTGAACAGGCATGGGAAGCTTCGAGAAGCTCCTGGCCGCCGAGGGCCTCAGTTCAATCCGGCAGGCCATAGCCTAGAGTCCCAGGTTTGCCTTGACCTTCTCCCAGGGGACGGAGCCCTTCTCCTTGAGGGCCTCCCGGGCGGCGCGGAAGTCTGCCTCGTCCTCCAACTCTTCGAGAAGGAGCACGTCTTCCATGGGGACGAGGGCAGCCAACTCCTTGCCGTTGCGGGTCAACACGATGCGGTCCTTCTCGAAGGCCGCTTGGGTGATGAGGTCAGAAAACTTGGCTCGGGCCTTCACAGCCGGGATGGTGATCATAGGGTACCTCCATGACAGAATGTACACCATGGATATGCGCCCGTCCACAGAGAGAGGCAACCACAGGGCTGACAGCGGTGTCAGGCGCGGCGTCTGCGAGCCTTTGAGAACCACCCATCCCCGCGGTGGCGGTCCATGAGGAGGTGCTCGGGCGAGACATACGGCAGCTTGAGGGTGCCTTCTCTCGTGCCCGTGCAGGCGGCGCGGCGCTCGTCCTCAGACAGGCTCCTGTCCAGCCTCGCCGCGGGCACCTGGCAGGAGGGACTTGTCCCCGCCCGTGGGCAGCACGACCACTGAGCCGGTGCCCGGCATGACGCACCCATGGCCTCCCGCTGGAGGGGAAGAAACCGCCCGTAGCCCCAATGCTCCTTCATCACCGCCAGCGGCGCGTCGTCCACCCGCACCCCCGGCACCTCCATGCTGCACACGCCGGGACTGGAGACGGCTGGGGAACTTTCGTAGCGTGCGTGCCGGCTCTATCTCAATGTACCCCAAGGTTCCTTCAAAAAGCAGACACCCGGGGTGATATAGTTAAAGCGCGCTCGGAAAGGAGGCGGATATGAGAAGGCCATTGACGCGAAGGGCCCAGGGTCTCTTGATGGCGCTCGTGGTTCTGGGCGCGGGCATGTCCATGCTCGCCGGGCAGGCCATGAGCCTGTCCAAGGGGCAGACCCTCTACGTGCCCGTCTATTCGCACATCTATTGGGGCCCAAAGCCCCGGGCCTTCGACCTGGCCTGCACGCTGAGCATCCGCAACGTGGACCCCCAGGTCGCCATTACCCTCACCTCGGTGGACTACTTCAACACGGACGGCAAGAAGATCCGGTCCTTCCTCGGCAAGCCCGTTCAGGTTCTCCCGCTGGGGACCAAGGAATACTACATCGAGGAGACGGACAAGTCGGGCGGTTCGGGCGCCAGCTTCCTCGTGAAGTGGACCGCCGGTAAGGATACCAACCCTCCCATCGTGGAATGCGTCATGATCGGCGTCGAATCATCCCAGGGCGTGTCCTTCACCTCACGCGGGCGCGTGCTCCTGGACCACAAGTAACCGACGCCGCCGTGGTTCGGCTGCCACGGCCCCGGGGTGAACACGAAAGCGTGGTCGTAGATTGGCGCGCCCGGTCAGGCCAGCTTCAGGATGAAAAATTCGCCCTCGGCGTGCGACCGGGTGAACCCGCATTTTTCAAGGACCCGGATCGAAGCGGCGTTGTGCTTGGCAACTCCCGCATGGAGCGGCCGCGATCTTTCGACGTGCAGAAAACTCCGTAAGGCCTCCGTGGCGATCCCCTTGCCCCAGGACTCCCGGCCCAGCCAGTACCCGATCTCCCTGGTTTCGCCCCTCAAGAAGCTCACGATGTTCCCCGCCACCCGGCCATCCCAAAGGATCGTTCTGGTGACCACGCCGGCATCCCGCATGATCTTATCCCAGTGCGCCATGAACGCCTCGTGCTCCCGCGGCGGAAAGGCAGCCATGGCCGCGGCCTCCTCGTCCCGTTGCTGCTCGTAAAAGATCTCGAGATCGCTCGCGGTCACCGCCCTCAGGCGGACCTTCGGTGGTTCCTGCGCGCCGCGCGTTATCTGGGTCTCCATAGGAGCCTTTCACGCACTGGACAAGGCCGCACGATCATGCAGCATTCTTGGGCTCTCCGAGGCGATGCCTGCGGCCATCGCTACCACGGGCGTCCCCGTCTCAGGAACATCTCCTCG
>JBBIKI010000118.1:0-7339 GCA_037445535.1 Acidobacteriota bacterium
GGTTCGAATCCCGTCGCCCGCTCCAAAAGGATCGAGTGAACGAGTCAACGAGCCAACGACGGGCGAGGAGACGAAGAAGCAAAGGATGAGAAACCGCGACGAGGGGGTTAGCGGGGGAGAAGCTCCCCCGCGACAAGGACTCCTTCGAAGAGGGGAGGAGGCCCGCGGGGGAACCGCAGGTGCCCCCGCGAGACGAAGCGGAGCGTAGTCGGAGCGTGGTTCGAATCCCGTCGCCCGCTCCAAAAGGCAGTGAGAGAGTGAGCAGTTAGGAGTGAGGAGTCAAAAGAGCGAAGCCAGGTTGTGCGGCGAGTGGATGAAGCAAGTGATTTTGCCTTGTCCCTTCACTCCTCACTCCTCACTTTTCACTCCTCACTCATAAGAGGCCCGCGTAGCTCAGTCGGTAGAGCGCATCCTTGGTAAGGATGAGGTCACCAGTTCGATTCTGGTCGCGGGCTCCAGTATTAAGTAGGTATCAGTCACCGGGCTTCGAACATCAGGCAGGTGCGGCCGCGGCGCCGCGGGTGGCAGCGGAGACCGGGTACTGAGAGCTATAGAGAAACCGAGGCAGGCCATGTCGAGCGAATCGTCCCCCAAGACCAAGCCCCACCTGAACATCGGGACCCTTGGCCACGTGGACCACGGCAAGACGACCCTCACGGCCGCCATCACCCTGGTCCTGTCCAAGGGCGGGCTGGCGCAGGTGGCGCCCTACGGGAAAATTGACAAGGCAGGCGAGCAGAAAGCCGCCGGAGTTCCGCTCAATTCGGCGCACGTGACCTTCGAGACGGCCGCGCGCCGTTACGACCACGTGGACTGCCCGGGCCACGCCGACTACGTGAAGAACATGATCGCCGGGGCCTCCCAGATGGACGGGGCCATCCTGGTGGTGAGCGCCGCCGACGGGCCCATGCCCCAGACGCGGGAGCACATCCAGCTCGCGCGCGAAGTGGGCGTTCAGCACATCATCGTCTTTCTTAACAAGACAGACATGGTCGACGGAGCTGAGCTGGTGGACCTGGTGGAGAAGGAGGTTCGCGACGTTCTCTCCGCCTTCGGCTATCCGGGCGGCGAGATACGGGTGGTGCGGGGCTCAGCGCTCAAGGCGCTCCAGTGCGGGTGCGGCTCCCGGTCCTGCGAGAAGTGCGCCCCCATTTACGCCCTGGTGGAGGCTTGCGACGCCAACATCCCCGTCCCCGAGCGCCCCGTGGACAAGCCCTTTCTCATGGCCATCGAGGATGCCCATGAGTCGGCGGGACGGGGTACGGTCGTGACGGGTGTCATCGAGAGGGGCCGCGTCCGCCCGGGACTAGACCTTGAGGTCGTGGGCATGGGGGCCACCCAGAACACGGTGGTGGAAGCCGTTGAGGCGTTCCACCGGGCTCTCGACGAGGGGCAGGCCGGGGACCGCGTGGCTCTGGTTCTGCGGGGAATCGCCAAGGAGGACCTGCGGCGGGGCAGGGTGCTGGCTCAGCCCGGGACCGCGGCGGCGCACCGCACCTTCAAGGCCGAGGCCTACACCCTAAGCAAGGAAGAAGGGGGACGCCATTCGGCGTTTCTTAAGGGATACCGGCCCCAGTTCCTTTTCAGGACCATGGATCTGGCCGGATCGGTGGAGCTGCCGCCTGACCGGGACATGGTGATGCCCGGGGACAACGTGGCCGTCCAGGTCGAGCTTCAGGCGCCCATCGCCTTGGAGAAGGGGCTCCGCTTCGCCATCCTCGAAGGGGGGCGCACGGTGGGAGCCGGTACCATCACGGAAATCGTGGAGTAAGTCATGCGCGACATCATTCATTTGCAGTGCAGCGCCTGCAAGAGGCGCAACTACAGCACGACGAAGAACAAGAAGAAGCAGCAGGGGAAGCTTGAGGTGAAGAAGTATTGCCCCTTCTGCCGTTCGCATCAGGTGCACAAAGAGGTGAAGTAGGTCCGAATACAGGCGAGTAGCTCCAATTGGTAGAGCGCCGGTCTCCAAAACCGGATGTTGGGGGTTCGAATCCCTCCTCGCCTGCCAACTTCAATGGATGTGCCGCCGAATGGGTTGGTGGCTGTAAATATAGAGGAGGCCGTGGAGGGATTCGAAGGGCGGGGTACGGCGTAGCTTCGCGGCGAGGGCGCGACGAATGAAGGAGCGCCCGCAGCGGAACGAAGCAAGCCGGGGGACCCGCCCCGGGAACCGTAACCGGGCTTGAAACGCAGCGAGCGGACTCTGACGCGAGCGAGGCTTCTAGCCGGGATAGGTTCGAATCCCTCCTCGCCTGCCAACAAAGCCAGTGAGCAAGTGAGAGAGTTAGGAGAAAAGGCGGCCGGGAAGTGGGGTTCGCGCGGAGCAAGAGGCAGGGCTTGGCCTTGACCTCCTCACTCCTCACCCCTCACTCCCTCACTTTCGACGAGCGAGGCGACCCGTGAAGTTTCTGGATTGGTTCAAGCGGTTTCCGGTGTTCCTGAGGGACGTCCGGCTCGAGGTGAAGAAGACCTCCTTCCCCAGCCGGCAGGAAGTGACCAACACGACCCTGGTGGTGGTGGTCGTCGTGGCCATCTTCGGGGTCTACCTCTGGATCGTGGACCAAGTGGTCTTCTCGGTCCTCAACAAAGTCTTTGCGGTGTTCCGTTGAGCGAGACCATGGACGAGATTCTGAACGAAGCGCCCGCCCCCTCGGGCCCCGAGAAGCACTGGTACATTATCCATAGCTATTCGGGCTTCGAGAACCGAGTCCGGGAGAGCCTCGTGAACCGCATCGAGGCGTTCGGCCTGAAGGACCTCTTCGGCGAGGTCATGATCCCCACGGAAAACGTGGTGGAGGTCCGGAACGGCAAGAAGCGCGTGTCCACCAAGAAGTTTTTCCCCGGCTACGTGTTGGTGCAGATGGTGATGACGGACGAGACGCAGCAGGTGGTCCTGAACACCCCAAAGGTGACGGGCTTCGTGAGCACGGAGGCCCTCACGCCGGAAGAGATGGACCGGATCCTCGGGCACATGACGCGCGCCACCGAAGCGCCCAAGCCCAAATACACCTTCGAGTCGGGCGAGAAGGTGAAGATCATCGAGGGCCCCTTCGCCTCCTTCCAGGGCGTGGTGGACCAGGTCAACACGGACCGCTCCACCCTCACGGTTCTGGTAACCATATTCGGCCGCTCCACCCCCGTGGAGCTTAATTTCCTCCAGGTGGAGAAGCTGTAAAGGAACACACCGCGAATCGCGAGCAGCGAGTAGGCAAGATGCCGCTTCCTGATCGCTTAATCGCCTCATCGCTGAGCGGAGCGTAGAATGGCCAAGAAAGTCGTCGGTGAAGTGAAATTGCAGATCCCGGCGGGAAACGCCAACCCGGCGCCGCCCGTGGGCCCTGCCCTGGGCCAGCACGGCGTCAATATCATGGGTTTCTGCAAGGAGTTCAACGCCAGGACCAAGGGCCAGGAGGGGTTCATCATCCCCGTGGTGATCACGGTCTACGCGGACCGTTCGTTTACGTTCATCACCAAGACCCCGCCCGCGTCCGACCTCCTCAAGAAGGCGGCCGGGATCGCCAAGGGGTCCGGTGAACCCAACAAGAACAAAGCGGGCAAGGTGACCATGAAGCAGGTGGAAGACATCGCCAAGCAGAAGCTTCCCGACCTGAACACCAAGTCCTTGGACAGCGCCGTGCGGATCATCGCCGGTTCGGCCCGCAGCATGGGGCTGGACGTGGTGGAGTAAGGAGCGGGTCATGGGCAAGACAGGAAAGAAGTACAGGGCGTCCGCGGCCCTCGTGGAGGCGGGCAAGGAATACGGCCTCACGGAGGGCGTGGCGACGGTGAAGCGGGCCTCTTACGCCAAGTTCGACGAGACCGTGGAGGTCTGCATGAACCTCGGGGTGGACCCCAAGTACGCGGACCAGATGGTCCGGGGCACCACGGTGCTCCCGAACGGGCTGGGCAAGGCCGTCCGCGTCCTCGTGGTGGCCCAGGGCGAGAAGGTCAAGGAGGCGGAGGAGGCGGGCGCCGATTTCGCCATGGGTGACGAGGTGGTGGCCAAGATCCAGGGCGGTTGGCTGGATTTCGACGCCATGGTGGCCACGCCGGATATGATGAAAGAGGTGGGCAAGCTGGGCAAAGTGCTCGGCCCCCGTGGCCTCATGCCCAATCCCAAGCTCGGTACCGTCACCTTCGACGTGACCCAGGCCGTGCGCGACCTTAAGGCCGGCAAAGTGGAGTTCCGCGTGGACAAGACGGGGATCGTCCACTGCCCCGTGGGCAAGAAGTCGTTCGAGGACGCCAAGCTCGAGGAGAACCTCCACTCCCTCATCGACGCCGTCGTGAAGGCCAAGCCGGCGGCGGCGAAGGGCAAGTACCTCAAGAGCGCGTACCTCTCCACCACCATGAGCCCCAGCGTCAAGCTGGACGTCTCGGGATACTAGGGAGGACGCCGTGAATCGCTCGGAGAAACAGGGAACGATCCAGGAGATCCAAGACGTCATCTCGCAGAACGATGCGTTCTACCTGGTGGATTTCAAGGGCCTCAAGGTGAAGGACATCAGTCAACTCCGCGACCGGGTCCGGGACTCCTCGGGCCACATCAAGGTCGTGAAGAACACCCTCCTCAAGAAGGCCGCCGAAGGCACCGGTCTTTCGGGCGCCAATGTCTGGATGGAGGGGCCGACGGCCCTCGCGTGGGCTCCCACCGACCCCATCCCGCTGGCCAAGGTCCTGGTGACCTTCTCCAAGGAGAACCCCCACCTCAAGTTGAAGGGTGGCGTAGTGGACGGGAAGGCCGTGGACGCGGCCACCGTGGAGACCCTTTCCCTCCTGCCCGGCCTGGATGGGATCCGGTCCCAGCTCCTGGGCCTCCTGCAGGCCCCGGCCACGAAGCTCGCCGTTCTTTTGCAGACCCCGGCCCGGAACGTGGCCGTGTGCTGCGGGGAGCGGGGCAAGCAGGTGGAGGGAGCATAGAAAGGCCGTTCGCCGCCGCACGCCCCTCCTTCATCTGGCCGGGCGCGCCGGTGGCTTGAAAGCGGGTTGTTCATCGTGAGTGGACGGTCGTTGGCGGGACATGAACCGATGACCGAGAACCGAAAACTGAGATCGCTTGTTGAAGGAGTTTTCCAATGGCTGACCTGAATGTGATCGTCGACCAGCTGAGCGCCCTCACCGTGCTCGAAGCCGCCCAGCTCAGCAAGATGCTGGAAGAGAAGTGGGGTGTGACCGCCGCCGCCGCCCCCGTGATGATGGCCGGTCCCGCCGCCGCCGCCGCCCCCGTCGAGGAGAAGACCGAGTTCGACGTCATCCTCAAGGCCGCGGGCGAGAAGAAGATCGAAGTCATCAAGGTCGTTCGCGAGCTCACCAGCCTCGGGCTGAAGGAAGCCAAGGACCTGGTGGAAGGCGCCCCCAAGACCCTGAAGGAAGCGATCTCCAAGGACGAGGCGGAGGCCATCAAGAAGAAATTCGAGGAGAAGGGCGCGACTGTCGAGATCAAGTAAGTTGTTCCGGAGGTTGGGCACAGGAGGGCAGGGCGCCGCGGGCGTACCCTGCTCGTGTGCCTTTTCCCTGGCGTTCCTCCGGAGGGCATGCCCGGGCAGCCGCGCGAGCGGAGCCGGCGGGTCCCCGGCCAGGAAGCCGATGGATCGCGAGTTCGGTGAGGCGGGGCGCGGCCATGCCGCGCCACCGGCTTCTGCCCCACATAGACCCTTTTCTGGACGCGAAGTCCTGTTCCAGGGTTCTTGAGGAGATGGCCTGATGCCCAAGACCGTTGATGTCGGGACGCGAAAAAGGCTCGAATTCTCCCGCATCGAAACTACCATTCCCATCCCCAACCTGCTGGACCTGCAGCGGGAGTCGTACCGCCGCTTCCTGCAGATGGAGCTGTTGCCCGAAGAACGCGAGAACGTGGGCCTCCAAGAGGCCTTCCGCTCCGTCTTCCCCATCAAGGATTTCCGGGGGGAATGCGCGCTGCACTTCGTGGACTACGGCCTGGGGGACTGGCAGTGCCGCTGCGGCTTCGTGAAGGGGATCGAGCACCTGAGGCAGACCTGCTCCCACTGCAAAGGCCGGATCGTCATCCTCGACACCCACGCCCGTGAGGTCCAGTGCCAGCACTGCGGCCAGGTGAACCCCCTCCAAATTCCCCGCTGCCCCCACTGCGACGACGTGGTGAACCTCCGCGTCCACGCGGGGGTCGACGAGTGCCAGGAGCGCGGCATGACCTTCGGCGTGCCGCTGAAGATCCGAGTCCGCCTCGAGGTGTACCAGAAGGATGCCTCGGGCCAGTCCTCCGTCCTAGACATCAAGGAGGAGGAGGTCTTCTTCGGCAACATGCCCCTCATGACCGACAAGGGCACCTTCATCATCAACGGCACGGAGCGCGTCGTCGTGAGCCAGCTCCACCGCTCGCCGGGCGTCTTCTTCCAGTCCAATGAAAACCACACCGAGTACGTAGCGAAGATCATCCCCGCCCGCGGTTCGTGGGTGGAGCTGGAGCTGGACGCCAAGAACATCCTCCACGTGCGCATCGACCGCAAGCGCCGCTTCCCCGCCACCGTCTTCCTCCGGGCCCTTGGCCTGGGCGAGAACACGGCCCTGCTGAGCCGCTTCTACCCCGTGGACACGCTCCACCTGGAGGACGGCAAGCTCCGCATGGCCGTGTCCGACCGCCTGCACATGTTCGACGCGGGAGAGACCATCAAGGACGGCAAGGAGGCGGTGACGGAGACGGGCAAGAAGATCCGCCGGAGCCAGATCGCCCGCCTCAAGAAGCTGGGCACCAAATCGGTCCTGCTGAACCACGAAACGCCCGTGGACATGTGCGTCTTCAAGGATGTGGTGGACCCGGAAACGGGCGACGTCCTGGCGGAGAGCGGACAGATGGTGGCCCCGGAACGCCTCTTCGAGCTGGCCCGCGCCGGCGTCAAAGCCTTGGAAGTGATCCTGCCCAAGGCCACGGACATCGGCACCGCCATGCTGGAGACCATCACCAAGGACGTCTGCAAGACCCAGGAGGACGCCTACCTGGACTTCTTCCGAAAGGTCCGGCCGGGCGACCCGGTGACCCCCGAGGGGGCTAAGAACTTCTTCAACCTCATGTTCTTCGACGACAAGCGGTACGACTTCTCCCGCGTGGGCGCCCTCAAGTTCCTCACCAAGATGCACCCGCAGGACTTCCGCTCGCTGAACAAGAAGCAGCTCACGGAAGAGCTGGACCGCCGCCGCACCCTGACGCTGGAGGACTACTGCGAGATCGTGGACTACCTCCTCAAGCTCCCCGTGACGCCCCAGGCCCTGGACGACATCGACCACCTGGGCAACAGGCGGGTGCGGTCCGTGGGCGAGCTCCTGGAGAACCAGATCCGCATCGGCCTGGCCCGCATGGAGC
>JBBIKI010000119.1:0-7087 GCA_037445535.1 Acidobacteriota bacterium
TGGCACTCCATGAGGACGCCGATCTTGCCGCCCGCGTGGATGTAGGAAGCCATGAGGCCGCCCTGGAAGCGAGTGAACCGGCGGAGCTGAATGTTCTCCCCGAGCTTGGCTACTTTGGCCACGATGAGGTCCTTGACCTTGTGGCTCGCGTCCTTGGTGAGAGGCTGATCGAGAAGAGCCTCCACGTCCGCGGGGGCGGCGTGCACCACCTGCGCGCAGAGTTCCTCGGCCATGCCCTTGAAATCGTCCGTCTTGGCCACGAAATCGGTCTCGCAGTTCATTTCCAGAAGGGCGCCCGTGGTGCCATCTGGGGAAATGCTTGCCACCACGAGGCCGTCGGAGGCGGCCCGCGCGGACTTCTTCTGGGCGGTCGCCATGCCCTTCTTGCGAAGGACCTTGACGGCCTCTTCCAAGTCGCCGCCCGTCTCTTCAAGTGCGCGCTTGCAGTCCATCATGCCGACGCCGGTCTTCTCTCTGAGTTCTTGAACGACCTTGGGGCTGATCGCCATGGTGCTACTCCTCTTTCTTGGTCTCCACCGCCGGCTTGGCGGCGGGCTTGCGGGCCGGAGGCCTGCGGGCTCCAGGTTTGGGTTTATCGCCGGGAGCGCCTTCCCTTCGGCGGGGGGGCCGGGCCGTCTTCTTTTCGCCTGAGGGGTCATCGCTGATGGCGCCCGTGTCGCGGCCGATCTTGTCCGACATGGCCTCTTCGTTGGCGGTGGACTGGGCGTGCTCCAGGTAGGCCGTGCGGCCCTCCTCCAGCGCCTCGGCGATCTTTCCGGCGAAGAGCTGGATGGCCCTCACCGCGTCGTCGTTGCCGGGGATGGGGTAGTCCGCCTCATCGGGATCGCAGTTGGTGTCCACCATGGCCACCACGGGGATGCCGAGCTTCTTCGCTTCGAGGATGCAGTTCTTCTCGCGCTTGAGGTCCACCACGAAGAGGGCCGCGGGAAGGCGGGTCATCTCCGTGATGCCCGAGAGCATGGTGTTGAGCTTCTCGTACTCCTTGGATAGGAGGAGCCGCTCCTTCTTGGTGAGGTTCTCGAATTTAGGATCCGTATCCAGGCGGCTGAGTTCCTTGAGGCGCTGGACGCGGGTCATGATCGTCTTAAAGTTGGTGAGGGTGCCGCCCAGCCAGCGCTCCGTGACGCTTGGCATGCCCACCTTGGTGGAGGCCTCCCGGATGGCGTCCTGGGCCTGCCGCTTGGTGCCCACGAAGAGAATCTTGCCGCCCTTGGCGGCGGTCTCGGTGACGAAATCCGAGGCTTTCTTGAATTCGCGCAGGGTGTGCTGAAGATCGATGATGTGGATCCCGTTGCGCTGGCCAAAAATGTAGCGCTTCATTTTGGGATTCCACTTGCGGGTGAGGTGCCCGAAGTGAACTCCCGCCTCCAACAGCTCTTTCATCGTAACGGTTGCCAAAGGAGCCTCCTTAGATCCGGCCGCGGACGGGGCGGAGAGCCAGCCGGCCAGGAGCCCCTCGGGGTCCTTGCCCGCCCCTTCCTGTCCGCGGGAAATAGGGTGAATGGTCCGCCTGGTCCCGCACCTCGCCGCGGGGAAGGACGCGCCTCCCCCGCCCGAGGGTCATGAGTCCTATTAACGCTTGCTGAACTGGAACCGCTTGCGCGCGCCGGGACGCCCGTACTTCTTGCGCTCGACCTCGCGTGCGTCTCGGGTCAGCATGCCCGCGGCCTTCAGCTTCCCGCGCAGTTCCTGATTGTACTCCAGGAGGGCCCGGGAGATACCGTGGCGCACCGCGCCCGCCTGGCCCGACACGCCGCCGCCGTTCACGTTCACCATGATGTCGAACTTGTCCGTGGTGTTGGTCAGGGTGAGGGGGCTCTGGATCAGCATCCGGTGGACGGGGTTCGGGAAGAAGTTCTCAAACTCCCGCTGGTTCACCTTGATGACGCCCTTGCCCGGGCGGAGGAACACGCGGGCCACCGAGGTTTTACGCTTGCCGGTTCCCTGGTACTGAATCACGCTCATGCCGACGACTCCTGATTAACTCAAGGCCACGGGGAAGGGGGCGGGCTGCTGGGCTTCGTGCGGATGCTTGTCCCCCGCGTAGACCTTCATTTTTCGGATCAGACGGTCCCCGATGCGGTTCTTGGGGAGCATGCCGCGCACGGCGTGCTCCACCATCTTCGTGGGGCGCTTGGCCATGACGTCGCGAGCCATGGTCTCCCTGAGGCCGCCCGGATACTGCGAGTGGTGGTAATAGATCTTGTCCGTCCACTTGTTGCCGGTGAGGCTCACCTTGCCCGCGTTAATCACGACCACGAAATCGCCGGTCTGGACGAAGGGCGTGTAGACGGGCTTATGCTTGCCCATGAGCACGCGGGCCACTTCCGTGGCAAGACGGCCCAGGGTCTTCCCCTCGGCATCCACCACGTACCAGTTGCGGGGGACCTCCCCCTTCTTCGGAAAATAGGTGCTCATCGAGATCTCCTCAATTCCTCTACACGGCCCGGGGAGGCACACGGACACCCCGTGCACAAAGGGCAGTTAGTTTACGTGAGAATCCCAATTCTGTCAAGGGGTTGTCCGCCTCACTGTCCGCCTCGCGGCCCCGGTTTCGCCGCCGGTCAGCGCTTGAGGAGGAAGTAGAGCTCGCCGGGCTCTTTCATGCGCCCGGCGGCCGCTTCAGCCAAGGGCCCGCCTCCCCAGAAGAGGTCCACCCGCCCGGGACCGGTGATGGCCCCGCCCGTGTCCTGGTTGAAGACGAACCGTGTGAAGGGAACCCATCCCGTAACCTCGCCCTTGCCGTTGACCACGGGCTTTCGGCTCCGCAGAAGAGCCGGGGCGCCTTTGGGAAAGACCCGGGCGTCCGTGGCGATGGACCGGCCCGGGGTGAGGACCACGCCGATGTTGCCGAAGGGGCCCTCCTTCTCCATGCGGAAGAAGGTGTAGCTGGGGTTCACGTCGAGGAGGGAAAGCTGGTCCGGGTGATCCTTGAAAAACTGCCGGATGGACTGGAGGGAAACCTCGCCGGGAGCGAGGATTCCCTTCTCGATGAGGGCCTTGCCCAGGCTGCGGTAGGGCTGGCCGTTCTGGGCGTCGTACTGGAGGCGGACCTGGGAGCCGTCCTCCAAGGTTACCTTGCCCGAGCCTTGCACCTGGAGGAAGAAAAGGTCCACCGGGTCGTCCAGCCACAGGAGCTCGAGGCCCTTGCCCGCCAAGGCTCCGCCGGCGATCTCGCCGCGCGTGTAGTAAGGCACCACCTGGTTTCCCTTCACCCGCGCCCCCAGCTTGGCCTGGCTCCCGGCCGCGGGAAAGAGGCCGAGGTCCACGGTGAGGAGGTCCTCGGGCCTGTGGTAGACGGGCACCTTGAATCGCTCGTCCGGCGTGCGGCGGCCTTCGAGCCACGGCTCGTAGTAGCCCGTCACGAGGACCGCCCCGGCCCCGTCGCTTCCCGTGCTTGTGAAAAGGCCGAAGCCGCGCTGGATTTGTTCAAGTTTCTTTCGGGGCCCCAGGCGGTCATCTCCCAAGATCGCAAGGAGAGAGGAGGCCGTGTCCGCCAGATCCTTGGCCGTGGCCTTACGCCGGCCGAAGCCGAAGGGCGTCCCCGGGGGGATCTTCTGGAAATAAGCCAGGCTCGCCCGGCACGCCTGAGCCAGCCCCTCGAAGGCCAGATCGTCCTCAAAGGCGCCCAGCGACCTCCACGGTACCGGCTCGAGCGCCGGGGGTACCGCCTCCGATTTCACGGGCCTGTGGCCGCACGACGCCGCCACGAGGCAGGCCACCGCCGCGAGGACCCCGAGGAAAACTTGATGGCTCCGTCTCATCCTCGTCTCAGCCTCATCTCATCCCCGCCTCAGCCTACCGCTTTTTTGAACGCCTGGACGGCGTACTGGCTGGCGTTGAAGAATTCGACGGATTTGAAGCACAGCCCCGCTTCAAGGACCAGCTCCTCCACCCGGTGGTGGTGCAGGCGGTCGCCGAAAGGCGGACCTTCCTTCTGGCGCCGCTTTGCCCACTCCAGGATGACGACGGGCGCGCAGGCTTTGGCCACGCGGCCCATGTCCCGAAGAAAGGCAAGGGGATCGCGGGTCTCGTGGAGGACGAAGCAGGTGAAGACCATGTCGCCGGTACCCGGGGGCAGGGGCAGGCTGGACTCTTGGCACGGCATGGTTTCCAGCCACGGGGGCGGGGCCTTCCCCGCCAGACCCGACAGCATGGCCGGCTCCACATCGAGGGCGTAGACGCGGCCCTTCGGCCCCACCACCTGGGCCGCCGGGAGGCTGAAAAACCCCGTGCCCGCGCCCACATCCACGAAGGTCATGCCCCGTCTCAGGCCCAGGTTCCGAAGTGTCCGCTCGGGCGGCATGGATTCGTAGCGCTCGGGGCTCTCCAACCGGTCTACGTGGCCGGGATCGAACTTATGCGGCATGGGGCTCGCCTCCTTGAGATTTGGAGTATAGGTGATGGACCTCCGCGGGTCTAGGCGGTCCTCAGACCCCCAAATTGTTGCTAAGTTGAAACGGGCCGAAATAGCTGAAACACCTCGCCAAGTTTCGCCCTGGCACGCGGCCATCTTGACACACCCTTCACTCCCAATCCTAGGGACCTCCCCACGTCAAGGCCAGCGTGGATAACCTCATGTGTATAAGGAACTTGGACGGTCTCAATCTCCCCTATCGAGAACGGCGGCACGCCGGGAACGGGGTTGGCATTCGACTTGCTAGCTAGGAGACCTGTCGTTCGGACAGGCCCTTGGTTAAGGTGGCCCGGGCGGCCTTGGAGGATTCCATGATTCAGATGACCGATCAAGCCATTGCAGCCGTGAAGACCTTCATCACCTCGGAAGGGCGGCCCGGTTCGGGCCTGCGCATCGCGGTGGTCGGCGGCGGGTGCAGCGGCTTTCAGTACGACCTCACCTTGGTGGACAAAGCGGCGGACAACGACGAGACCTACACCTTCGGCGACCTCCCCATCTACGTCGACCAGAACTCCCTGCTCTACCTCAAGGGCACGGTGGTGGACTACGTTAACGACCTGAGGGGTTCCGGGTTCGTATTTCAGAATCCTAACGCCACGTCCTCGTGCGGATGTGGACACTCCTTCGAGGCGGCCTGTGAGCACTGACACCTCCGTCTCCAGGGAGGCTGTGACCTTGCTTTCCAAGAGGATCCCCCTCCTCTAGACCTCCCCGGCCTCGCGGCCGGGGAGGTCCCCCTCCCTCCTTACGGGACGGGTAAAAGGGGCGCGTGTTTCGCTCTCCATGAGGATCCCCCTCCTCTCGAACTCCCCGGGAAACCGGGGAGTTCACCCTTTTGGGAGCGCCATGGGCCCTTCAGGGGTATTTGGCGAAGGCGGCGCGGCCGCCGGGACCATCGAACATTATGGCGAAATCGTCGAGGATGTCGCGGCCCAGGATGCCGTACACGGGGACGGGAAAGCTTTGCGGGACTTCCGTAACGAAGGCCACGGGACGGTCGTATTGAACTCCCGCCACGCCGATGTGCACTTGCTCCGACACCCCCGCCGAAAAGGCACCCGACAGCCCCCAGCCCTTCAGGTTGCCGTACTTCCCCGAGTTGACCCGGATGCCTAAAGAGCCCACGTGTTGGGCCGCCAGCAGGCTCCAAGGTGCCCCCGTGTCCAGGAGGAAGGGGAAGGGCCCTCGCCCCTGGAGCATGACGGGAACCAGGGGCATGCCCCGAAACCATAAGACGGGGAGGACCGCGCACGGCCTGCCCAGGATGGCTTCGGGCGACGTGCCGGAGGGGTAGAGGCCGAAATGGCCGCCGCGCCGGTCGTACTCCACCGCGCCGTCCAGAAACGGGCTCAGTCCCACGTACCCCGCCTTGTTGGTCCAGAATTCGGCGTCCCGCTGGTTCACCACCGCCGGTAGGTTCGCGAGGGTCCGCCCTGCCACGTCCAGGCGGTCCAGGAGGACCACGGTGGTCACCTGCGGCCCCTTGTATCCCCAGCCCAGGTACTGCGTCTTGGCCAAGACGGGGAGATGGAGCTTGCGCGCCGTGTCCTCGTTCACCAGAACGTTATCGCCGCCCGTGTCCAGGGCCAGCCAGTAGCCCTTCTTGCCGTCGAGGCGCACGGGAACGGAGGGCTCGCGCCCGATCTCCTTGAGCTTGGACGCGCCAGGGTACGCGGGAGTGACGGCGGCGGGACTGCGAGCCACCAAGGCCTCCCAGACCTTCACCTCGCCCTTGAGCGCCCCGTCCTCGGGCTGCCTCGCGGCCAGCTCCTTCAACAGCGCCAGCCTGGCCCGGGGATCGTCCTGCAACCGCGCCACCGACGCCAGCATTCGGTCGCTCACGGGAACGCCGTCCGCCCGGGCCTTGGCGAAGGCTGCCAGGGCGCCGTGGTCGTCCCCCGAGGCCGCGAGAGCAGCCACCCGCTTGGCGAGAACCGCCGATGCCTGCGGCGATGACGGAGGCACGGTCCCATAGACAACCGCCGCCTCTCGCGGCCTGAAATTGAGGAGGAGGGTGTCGCCCAGGAGGATGCGAGCCTCTTCGCCGGCGGGAAGGCGGGCCGCCAGGTCCCGCGCCGCGGCCAACGCCTCGGGCCACCGGCCCAGTTCGAGGAGACATCTCGCCTTGGCGGCACCGAGGTCCTCCTCCTGCGGCGTCGCCTTGATCTCCTCGTCGAGGACCGGGAGGGCCTCCTCGAAGCGTCCTTGGGCCACCAGTTCCAGGCCTGCCGGCCTCGAAGCCGCCGGCCCGTCCGCCAGCACGGGTGCCGCAGTCACCCAGAACAGCACCAGCATTAGAGCGGCTGCTTCGCATCTCAGAGGGTGTCGTCCCACGGCCCGTCTCCTGCATACCACTCTAGGCCCGCACGCCTTTCTTCGCCACCCCGGGTTTTCAGGAACGCCCGCCGGTGGTACCTTATGCGAGGCATGCGAAGGCGTGCCGTTGCCCGATGACGTGCTCCTCCCAGCACGCTTCTGGTCCGTGGCCGCTTCCCGATGGCTGCCACCCGTCTCGCGGGACACTTCCGGAGGCTCCCATGTCGGTTCGCGTCCGTTTCGCCCCGTCCCCCACGGGATACCTCCACGTCGGAGGCGCCCGCACGGCCCTCATCAACTGGCTCTACGCCCGAAAGCACGGCGGCGTCTTCA
>JBBIKI010000120.1:0-6569 GCA_037445535.1 Acidobacteriota bacterium
GAAGGCGGAAAGGGACCGACTCTCCGGCGGCGCACCCTAGGTAGGCGAGGGTGGGATGAGCCTTGCCCAGGGAAGCGATGGCCCGGCGAAGGGCCATGTCGCCGCAGCCTCGTTTTTCGCCCGGCGATCCGGCCAGGAGTGTGATGGCCGCCCCGGCCATCAGAGAGGCCCACCGCGTCCCGGGGAGGGCCAGTCCGGTCCCTTGGCGAGGAGGAACTTTCCCGAGGCTTCGGGCTCCAAGTCCTGGCAGGCCTCCGTCCGGACCAACGCCTCTGTGCCGTATAGGCCCAGAAGGCCGTCATGCAGGCGGTCCAGGGCTCCGTTCCTTCCTCGTTCATCGAGCACGGCCTTGAGCAGGTAGCTACCTTTCCCTTCCTGAACCAGTTGGTAGGTGATTAGGGATTCCTCGGAAGCGAGCATTCCATCGAGCTCCGCGTGGGTCACGGGCCGCCCCCCGGGTGTCCTGGTGAGGCATATCTTTCGTCCTTCGAGGGATTTGAGGATGACAGCGCCGTTTCTCCCGCACGGGCACGATGCCCCGGTTTCGATCCGGACCAGATCGCCCGGGTCGAAGCGCAGGAGCGCCGTCCATTCGTTTGCGAAAGGGGTGACTCGGAGGGATCCGATGCCCGCCTCAGCTCCCGGCAGCGGAACAAAATCCGCCCTGCACGCAGCCGCGTTGAGGTGGTGAGCACCGTGCTCGCACTCCATGAAAATGTACCCCGCCTCCGTGGAGCCGTAGGATGAACCCATCGGCGCGCTAAACATGCGGCCTATTTGTCTGCGATGCAACAGCGACGGGTATTCGTACGTGAACAGGATGATGTCCGGCTGGGCCACGAAGAGCCCTAGCCGCTCAGCGCCACGGGCAAACCGGGCGAGGTAGGAGGGATTGCATTCCAAAACGTGCGGCCTGTACTCGTCAAGCTCGCGCGCGATCCGAACCAGAGTTTGGTCGGTCCATAGCAGCGGAGACGACCGCTCGTTCAGGTAGAGCAGCCGCCCCAACCTTCGCTCTTGAAAGGGAAGCTCCCTTCCATCGCTGACAGGACCCACGTTTCGCGCACTCGTCAGGATCGCCTCGCGGTGCGCACCCGTGCACACTCGCGCCGTGACCGCGTGCAGCTTCCACGACTCCTGCTCCGAAAAGTCCCACCAGGGCTGATTCCAGACGTTAATGAGGCGCTCCTCCGTGGTGCCGCTCGTGGAGACGAGCTCCACGTCCCCGCGCAGCAGGCCCTGGCTGAGGTCTTTCTCCCGCGGAACGAGTCCGTAGGGGAAGGCCGCACGGATGAACGCCTTGTCCGTATGCGGAAGGGCCGCGTACCGCTCATCCACGGTGGCCGCAGGGCCCGGATCCATGGCCCGCCAGGATTCGTAGGCCGTGGTATGTAGGAGAGCCTCTTCCAGCGCCTCCAGAGAAGCCTCTTGGTAGTCAGCAACAGCGGCCATCATTGGGTCCCTTCCGTTTGATTAGATCATAGGCCGCGGGAGGCCACAATCGCCGGGCAGCACCGAATACCCGAAGGGCGAACGGCGCTCCCGCCAGGAGCGGCCCCCGGGATCTACCCCCCTCACCTTGACGGCCCGCCATTTTCCCGCATAGTCTGGTCAAACATCGCCTATCGACCCGTTAAATTTGAGGGGACGACGAGCCACATTGGAGGGAATTGCATGATCGGACCAAGAGAAATGGGGATCGGGGTGGCGTGCTGGGCATTCATCGTGACTTGCCTGCTGGGTGTTCCTGTCCCGAACCGCCCCCAGGGCCCGAACAAATCCAAGGATCTGTTTGCGGCAGTACGGTCCGGAGACATAGAAGGCGTGAAGGCCCTCTGCCGCACCGGAGCACCTGTAGGGGCGCGAGATCAAGATGGCATGACTCCGCTTCACTATGCCGCTTTCGCCGGGCGAACGGCCATAGCCCAAGTGCTGGTGGCGTGCGGAGCTAATGTGAACGCCCGTGATGCCATTGGGCTGACACCTCTGCATGCGGCGGCCTATGACGGCCGGGCCGACGTGGCTGCCCTACTGCTCGCTCATGGCGCCACGCTGGAGGCGACGAATTCCGGCGGGATGACTCCACTCCACTGCGCCGCCGCCGGAGGACATCTTGAAGTGATCAAGCTGCTGCTCTCAAAGGGTGCGTCCTGCACCGCCATAGATTCAGAGGGCCAAAGCCCCCAGGCTCTGGCGGCGTCTCAAGGGCACGCAGCAGCCGCGCGCATCCTCCAGGAGTCCGCTGAACAGGCCCGCGTCCCCACATCGGCCGCCCGGAAGTACACCGACGACGACATGACAAGGCTCAGGCAGACGGACTCTCTGCTCATCCCCGAGGGGTTGCTGCCCGCCCAATGCTATGTCCCAAGACGGGATGCGACGGCGGAGCAGATCCAGCAGTACGAGCAGCAGATCCAGGATATGAGACGCCGAAAACGAGATTTGGAAGCCCAGCTCCCTCGTCTGGCGCGCAAATGCCAGGAGGCCCAAGCAAACCAACCCCAGATGACCGCAACTGGGGCTACCATCGATTCGAGCGGCGACTCATCCATGCCAGGTTCATACTCCCGCCAAGACGAATGGCGGCGCCAGCGAACCTACGCCGCTGCCTGCACTGAGTACGAGAATGCTCAAAGGGCGCTTGCGTATTACGAGGAGGTAGAGGCCAGCTTCCGAGCCTACCTTCGAGCGGCCATCGGCGGCGCATCAAGATAGGGGCGCTCCATCGGCAGGCAGGCCCAGCAGGCGGGTGTCAGAGATCATTCTCGACCACGCGTTGCATGTCGCTGATGATTTGCCCTCCCCTCCCGGAGTAGTAGTCATTCATGGCGCGCTGAATGGCCATCTCCTTGTCCAAGCTTTGCATGATTTTATCTGTATACGCCATCGCCTCCTTGGCGTAGACGGGATCGGTAAATTGGATGTGGATGGAGGGAAGGTTTCGAAACCTTTGAACGCCAGCTCCCCCTCCTTGGCAGTTAGCCGAAAAGCCCGTGCTCGCCCGTGTGTACGCCTGCGGATTATTTAGGAAAAAGGCGGCCCACTGGTCCAGCGCGTTCCGTTCGGCGTCCATGGTGCCGAAATAGGTGTTGACCATCCGCTCCACGTCCCCTTCCAGTTCGGCGTATTTGGCGCATAGCTTGGCTCGAACCTCGGGGGGGTAGGGCAGAGCCTCGAAGCGTAGCCGGTAGGTCTCGAGTTTCGCCATGATGTCTTCGCGGTGAGCCGTAGTGACAGTCCCAATTTTGTCAAGCGCTGATCTGAACGCGGCGAGTTTTTCACGGTCATCTAGGAGTTCGGCCAATCCGGTATTGGCGTTCAGGATGGCCCCGATTTCCGCGCGATACTGTGCGATCTCCTTCTCATAGTCAAACGCCATCGTGTGAATGAGATTCAGATAGGGCCCGTACTTTCCATAGACGAATGGCCCATAGGTCTTCCTGGGAACCAGCCCAAGATTTACCTCCCTGCACAAAGAGATCCACGCCTTCTCGCAGGCGCGCTTCAAGGATTGCTCGCGCAGGGAGGGAAGCTGGACCACCAGACCCGTAGCCCACAAAAGGGCCGTGACAGCAGCCACGACGGCCCACCGGATCGCTCTATCCCCGGTAGACTTCCTACGCATCACCATGAAGGTTCCGATCCATGCGATAGCCCACAGGAAGGCACCGATCGCCAGAAAACCAAGAAGGCGCGAAAGGCTTGCGGAGAGGATGATGTGGAGCAGAATTCCTCCGCCCCCCGCGGCCGTCAACCCGGCCCAGGCGGCGCGGGTGAAACCGATATGGCGCGCGGGCACCAAGAGGCGTGCCGGTTCGGCGGAGGAGGTCTGGATGGCTGGGCTGGCAAAGAAGGTGCTTGTGGCAGGGTGGACCCCCGCCGGGACCCATTTCTGGGCGGATTCATAGTAGACCGGCGTATCCTTCAGAAGGTCATTGGAGGCGATGAGTTCCACTATTTGCCGCAGGTCATAATCGCAGGGCTCAGCGCGCCCAGCAAGCCAGATCTTCATTCCCCCTCCCTCACCTATGTCGCGGTGGCTTCATTCTAAAAGAGCCCCGACTTATAGCCCGTTCCCTTGCAGTCCGGGCACGGATCCACTCGCTTGATTTCCCCTGCGCCCCCACATGCGGCGCAGGGCTGAAGAATCCACCCGCTTCCCATGCACAGCTTGCACGTGGTTTCGATGAGGCTCTTACCCGTCCCATTGCAGGCCGAGCAGACTACACTGCCCGTACCAAAGCACCTGGGACACATCCGGTTAGGGTTAGTGGTGCCGAAGGCCTGATCGGCCTTGGAGTCCTGTGCCTGCAACTGCCCCTTGACGCAGCAGGCAGTGCCTTTGATCACCGTGCCGTGGGGACAACCGCACACCGCAGGATCCATATAAGTAAAGGCTAAGCAGTATTTGCACTTGAGCGCGCCGGCACCCGCGCAGAACGGGCACGATTGGGACGCGAAGGTGCGGCCCGCCTCATGGTTCATGGGGCATTTGCGTCTCACGGAGCCCGTGCCGGCACAAGCAGTGCAGGATTTCACCCGAAGGAGCTTCCCCGTTCCCTGGCACACGGGGCACGTCCGGTTGCATGCCGAGAAGCAGAGGAGCATGGCCGACGCGATCAGGGCCATAAAGACCTTATACGGGAAGAAGCCATCGATTCTCTTCACTGCCGGCCTTCCTATTGCCATCACGCCGAACGGTCCGCCGAGGCTTCACCCTTCGCTTCGACGGGGAGCCTCACCCAAGAGACCGCCCATCAATAGATATCGCTAAGGAAATTTGGATATCCTCGCCCGCTGTTCGAGTAATGGGTCAAAAACGGCTGATGGACCAAGACGAGCTTTTCGGCATAGAGCTTGATGAGAGTAACGTCACCCTCCCATTTCTTGATTTTCGAGCCAGGACCATTTGATGAAGTCGCTGGGCCATACACGCTCGTAAGGTAATCGTTCAGCTTGGTGTAATCCTGCCCGTCGAACGTAAGTTTACCCGCAACCAGTCCCCTCCGGCCTGAAAAACCGTACACGACGCCCCTCAGGCGAATGTCCTTGAGGAGCAGCCGCTCGTCCGCTGAAGCACACCACACAAGCCCCGACTCGTTGTCTCTTATTCCCGCCCTCATGCCCTTGCTGGCATCGAGAGTCGTCCCCCAGATCAGAGACCGAAAGCCTGCCGGCTCGTTTGGGTATTTTGCCTGGACGTCTCCAAAGGGCGAGCCTCCTCTTATGGAGACCAGCTCCGTAGCGGAGCCCTCTTTTCGCCCCCCGCGGCACGCCGAGAGTGCAACCATCAGGACCGCACCAAAGACTACCTTTTCCCATCGCATTCCAATCCTCCCGGCCCCGGCCATGGGCTCGCCAGCCAGGTAACCATGCTAGCGTTGCCTTCTCTCGACGCTGCCGCAGGCCCCGTTCAGCCGTGGGATAATACCTATGGGTCTCATACGGACGAAGTCCACGGAGGTCTCCTAACGCAAAATCCTGAATGATTCAATGAACTTGGCGGCCGCCTTATCGTCAGGATCGTCGTGGGTTCGTACTGAAATTTCATAGACGCGATTGCCCACGATCACGATGCGCCCGATCGTGCTTTCCCAATCGCAGTACTGTTTGAAGTCTAACCCGGGATGGCCGTCAACAGTCACAAACTGGGTGTCCGAAGTACATCCCTGTACATCAGGAGCAACCCGTGCCGTGTACTCCTTAATCATGGCGTCTCCACCGCCTTCGGCGCCCTGGATGGTTGTAAAACCTACGCTGTAACTGCTCTGGTTGTACCTGCACCCATACTCCTCGTAGGGGGCCTTCCCTTGGGAGGTTCGTGCGAGACCGATGCGCTCCCTGGCGGCGCCGGGCATGGCAATGCTAAAGCTCTTGTCCGGGGGAGTGAAATTGCCGGTACCGCAGCGCATGGCAATACCGGCCACGATGGCGAGTCCCGCGAGCTTAACCCATACGGTCATGGTCCCCCCTCGAACTTTCAATCCTCAAAGCTCACTGCATGGTTCAATTCTCGCATAAAACGAAAAAGCCCGCCTTGCGGCGGGCCTTTCCTTTTTACTCCCGGCGGCGACCTACTCTCCCACGCAGTTGCCCACGCAGTACCATCGGCGCTGTGGAGCTTAACTTCCGTGTTCGGAATGGGAACGGGTGTGACCTCCACGCTAAGACCACCGGGAAATCCGAGATTTATATCAATCAGTGATCGGGCAAGCCATATCGTAACCGACAGCAGAAATTTTTAAGGTCAAGCCTCACGGGCGATTAGTACTGGTCAACTGAACGTGTTGCCACGCTTACATCTCCAGCCTATCAACCTGGTCGTCTACCAGGGCCCTTTAGACCTTTCGGTAGGGAAACCTCATCTTGGGGAACGCTTCGCGCTTAGATGCCTTCAGCGCTTATCGAATCGTAGTTCGCTACCCAGCACTGCACCTGGCGGCACAGCTGGTACACAAGAGCTACGTCCATCTCGGTCCTCTCGTACTAAAGATGGAGCCCCTCAAGTTTCCTTCGCCCGCGACAGATAGGGACCGAACTGTCTCGCGACGTTCTGAACCCAGCTCACG